>JASMTO010000029.1:0-14313 GCA_041694215.1 bacterium | reverse complement strand
ATGTGATAGAGCAATCTTCTGATAATAGATATAGCTGAACAAATTTAATTCGCGTTACTTCTCCGTGTGATATGTTAACACCCGTTAGGTTAAGACTATGAAATAAAGTATTTATTTAAATTTCACCATCCCTTGATCTCCTCCTGCTCCTTTGATATGGGAGGCTGATTTACATCTTTCTGGCATTTGCTAAGCTATTTTGCTAACAAAAATCTTTTAATATTTGCAAAAGTTTTTACATTTATTTGTAGGCACATAAGTATATAGATGTTATACTATTAGATACAAATAAATACTGCGGGCAGTGATTTTTTCGCAGTAAAACGGAGGAGCAATGCAAATACAGGAATATTATGTAGGACTTAATTTTCCCAATAAATTAAAGAGGCTGGAGTCTTTGGCTTACAATCTGTGGTGGACCTTCAACAATTCAGCCAAAGATCTTTTTAAAATGATTAACCCTGATTTATGGCGGCAAACCCAGCATAACCCTATAGAGGTCATACAATCCTTAAGTATTGAAGATTTATCGTTATTGGAAAAGGATCAGGTTTTTCTTTCCAGGTTGGAGAATGTATGGAGTGAATATATAGATTATATAAAAAATCCCAAATGGTTTGAATCTATTTCCCAAAATTCCGATTTGCAAAATTTTCAGGTGGCCTATTTTTCTGCTGAATACGGTATACATGAGTCGATTCAATCATATGCAGGAGGGCTTGGAATTTTATCTGGAGATCACTGCAAATCAGCCAGTGATTTGGGCATTCCATTTGTCGCTGTGGGATTACTATACAGAAATGGTTATTTCCATCAATACCTGAATTCGGACGGCTGGCAGCTGGAGACATATCCTTACAATGAGTTTATGAAAATGCCTATTTCAAGGATCAAAGACAAAGATGGTAATGAAACCTATATTACAGTGGAAGCTCCTGAAAGGGTGATCTATGTGCGCTTGTGGCAAGTGGATATGGGATTTGTACGGTTCATACTTCTGGATACAGATGTGAATCTTAATTCACAGGAGGACAGAGCCATAACGGGCAAACTCTATGATGGCGATATGGGGATGAGAATAAAGCAGGAAATCATTCTTGGTATTGGTGGAATGCGTGCTTTGGCAAAGCTTGGTATCACCCCTACAGTATATCACATAAATGAAGGCCATCCAGCCTTTTCTTATATTGAACGTCTCAGGTTTTTAATGGCCGAAAAGAACCTTTCTTTTGATGAAGCAGTGGAATTTATAAAAAAAACTACAGTTTTTACTACGCACACGCCGGTGCCGGCAGGATTTGATACATTCAGCCAGGATGATATTTTTTACCATTTGGGTCCGATCTTGGATAATTCTCCCATTAAACCCCATGATATTATAGGTTTGGGGAGATTCAAGCCGGCTGATCCCAACGAACCGTTTTCCATGGCCGTATGTGGTATTAAAATGAGTGCCTACAGGAACGGTGTCAGTAAACTACATGGCACCGTTTCGAGAAACATCTTTTCACCACTATGGCCAAACTTAAACAATGCTTTTGTACCCATTGATTACATTACAAATGGAGTGCACCTGCCCACATGGATATCTGATGAACTCAAGACACTTTATAACAGATACCTGGGAGAAAACTGGCACATAAAACCTTACCATTTTGAAGTATGGGAAAATGTGGACGATATTCCAGATCTTGAGCTTTTTGAGGCAAAACAGACCCAAAAGGTGAGGCTGGTGGAATTTATCAGAGCAAAAGTAAAATCCGGGATAAGTTCTAGAGGGGGCTCACAAGGTGAAATGCTAAAGGCAAATGAGATTTTAAACCCTAATATACTTACACTCGGCTTTGCCAGACGTTTTGCCTCCTATAAAAGAGGTGCTCTCTTATTCTCAGATACAGAAAGGCTAAACAAGATTCTTAATAATCCTGATATGCCTGTCCAGATTATCATTGCTGGCAAAGCTCATCCTAAAGATGTGGAAGGTAAGGAGATAATAAAGAAAATCTATCATATAGCAAGACAGCCTGAATTCAGAGATAAAATCGCGTTTGTGGAAGATTATGATATAGCAGTGGCAAAATATATCGTCCGAGGTGTCGATGTATGGATAAATACACCCAGACGGCCGATGGAAGCAAGTGGTACCAGCGGTATGAAAGTGGCAGCTAACGGTGGCTTAAATTTTTCCATTCTGGATGGCTGGTGGGTTGAAGGCTACAACGGGTATAATGGATGGACAATAGGTGCTGGTGAGGAATACACGGATTATGAGTATCAGGATTATGTGGAATCACAGGAAATTTATGACAAACTGGAGCATGAAATTGTGCCGCTGTTTTATGACAAAGATAAATCAGGGCTTGCCAGACAGTGGATACAAATGATGAAAGCATCCATTAAGCAAGTTTGTATGAATTTTAACACCACAAGGATGGTGAAAGAGTATTACGAAAAATACTACACACATCTGCATAAAATACATAATGAATACATAAAAGATGACTTTAAAAATCTCAAAGACTTTATAGCCTGGAAAAATGATATTAAAAATAAATGGGACAATATTAAAATAGTAAAGGGGTATCTCTCAGCAGATAATTTATATCTGGGAGAAGAGGCGGAATTATGCGCAGATGTGTACACCAACGGTATGAACCCCAAAAATGTTGCCGTTTACGCCATCCTGGAATTTAATTCAAAAAGCCCCAATTTTAGCAGCCCTACTTTTATCGAATTGAATTATGAAGGTGAAGAGGATGAAAATTCACTATCTATATATAAAAAGAAATTAAAACTTCAATGTGCGGGTAAAATGAGACTTGTTTTTGCAGGCTTTCCCACACACGATTTTGTTGTTAACAAATTTGAGAACAATATGATTGTCTGGGAGTAAAACGAGGTGGCAAATGAAAGCAATCATTATGGCGGGTGGATTTGGGACAAGAATTCAGCCGCTCTCTTCATCTCTACCAAAACCGATGTTGCCTGTGGTAAATCTCCCAATGATGGAGCATGTAATAAACACGGTTAAAAAAACGGGTATTACAGAGTTTATCATCTTGCTTTATTTTAAACCTGATACAATAAAAAATTATTTTGGAAATGGGGAAGATTTCGGGATAAAAATCACATACGTATTACCTGAAGATGATTTTGGAACTGCCGGCGCAGTAAAAAAAGCAGTAGAATATATGGATAAAACATCTCTGATTATAAGCGGAGATCTCATTACAGATTTTAATATTAACAATTTACTGGATTTTCACAAGGATAAACATTCTCAGGTGACAATATGTTTAACATCTGTAGAGGATCCCCTGCAGTTTGGTGTTGTGATAACAGATAAAAACAGCAAAATTTTAAGATTTCTAGAAAAACCGGGGTGGGGGGAAGTATTCAGTGATACGATAAACACAGGTATTTATGTTATTGAGAAAGAAATATTTGACTTGGTTCCCGAAAATAAACCCTTTGATTTTTCCAAAGATTTATTCCCTCTTATGATGAGCAAAAATATTCCTCTTTACGGTTATAATGCTGAAGGATACTGGAGGGATGTGGGTAATCCTTTTTCATACAGAGAAGCTATTATGGACGTTCTGCAGGGAAAAGTCGATATTGCTATTTCCGGTAATGTGAAAAAGAGTGAACGTTTCACGCTGTATTATCAGGATGACAATATTAAGTTTGAAAAAGCAGTCAAAGGGACAGTGGTCACCGGGAAAAATGTTAAAGTTGGGGAAAATGCCCATATAGCAAATAGTTGTATAGGCTCAGATGTTTTTGTGGGGAACAACACCAAAATACAAAACAGTATCATATGGAATAATGTACATATTGGCAATAATTGTATCCTTAATAACTGTGTAATATGCAATGATGTTGCTATAGGCAATAACGTAAACATGAAAAATGGCGGCATTGTAGCTGAAAACACGGAAATAGGGGATTTTGTGGTTTTTGAAAAGGATATAATTGTCTGGCCGGGCAAACAGATTGAGGAAGACTCCATATTGAGCAGTAACCTTATATGGGGTGATAAATGGAAAAAAAGTATTTTTGAAGGGGGAAAGGTTTCAGGACTAACAAATGTGGAATTATCCCCGGAGCTGGTTACAAAACTTGGAGCAGCAACAGGAAGCATCGTCCCCAAAAATTCTTATGTGGTAGTGAGCAGAGACTATCATTCAGCTTCCAGAATGCTGAAACGTTCTTTTTTAGGCGGGCTGCTGTCCACCGGAACAAATGTTTTTGATTTGCGGATGAGTGCTCTGCCACCGGCCAAACTGCAAATGAAGACAAAAGATGCTGCGATGGGTATTCATTTCCGACAGTCAGGCACCCACGATACATTTACAGAGATCCTTTTTATGCAGAACACTGGAATTTCCATTGACTCAGCTACGGAAAAAAATATCGAGAAAGTATATTTCAGGGAAAATTTCAGGCGGGCCCACCATGAAGAAATAGGGAAAATTGTTGAACTAACAAATTCTCAGGATGAATATTTAAGTAATCTGCACGCCAATATCAATGCTGAACTTTTCAAATCAAAAAAGCTTAAAATCGTAGTGGATCTCTTTAATGGAACGACGACAGGGATATTTCCTATTATACTCAACGAGTTAGACGTTAATTCTATTATATTAAATGCTTATCACGACCAGAAAAAACTTGCAAGGTCTTATAAGAACATTAGCAAATCAATAAATGAAATTAAAAAAATTGTTATGGCTTTGGAAGCTGATATGGGAATAATTATTTTCCAAAACGGTGAAAAATTTACACTAATTTCAGCTACTGGAAAACCTTTAACCCCTGTTGAATCAGTCTTGTTTACATTAAAGCTAATTGATTTAAAAGAGGAAAGAAATATTAAAGTGTATTTACCTACGGCTATCCCTGATGTTCTCGATAATGAACTTAGCAAAGTGGAATTTCACAGAGGGAAAACCACCAGTATTAATACAAATATCATAAGAAATTATGATATCTTTGTGGATTCTGAATTTAATATCGTCTTTAGCAATTATTCCCTTTGTTCGGACGCAATGTACAATGTTTTGAAAATAATGGAAATGCTTGCTGCAACTAATAAAACAGTTGACGAGATATTAAGCCTTATCCCAAAATTTTCCTTCACCCACAACGTGGTAAACTGCCCCTTTGGCAAAAAGGGAGCTATTATGCGTAAAATGGCGGACTATGCGAATAACTACAAAGCTGATTATAGCGATGGCATTAAAATATTTTATAAGGATAAAGGCTCTGTTCTAATGATTCCGGATCAGTATTCTGCGGATATACACCTCTATATCGAATCAGCAGATGATGAAACGAACAGAAAATTGTTTGAAGATATTAAAGTCAGGATAGATGAATGGATAACGTAAAAGAGGATAAAACGTTATACCTCTTATTTTTGTGGCACATGCATCAACCGGTCTATAAAGATCCCTTCACCAGTACGTATAAACTGCCCTGGGCCTTTTTACATGCAATCAAGGACTACTCGGAAATGCTTAAATATTATGAGATTTTCCCTATAAAAGCTACGTTTAACTTTGTGCCATCACTTTTGGATCAGTTGAAGGATTATCAGAGTGTTGAGTGTAATGACGAAACACTCTCTGTAATAAGAAAACCTGTAAGCACGTTATCAAATGATGAACGTAGATTTATTATCCCAAGGCTTTTCTGGGCTAATAAAACACATATGATCAAACCTTTAAGACGATACTATGAGATTTATTGTAAATATAAAAGCAACTCGCTGGAAAGTTTTGATAATAACGATATCTTGGATGCTGAAGTTCTGTTTTTAATCAGCTGGACATCTACTTTTTTAAGAGAGGAGTCTGCCTTTATTAAAAAGTTGATTCATAAGCAAAGTGATTATTCAGAAAACGAAAAAATCGAGCTTCTCCGAATATTACATGAAAAGGTTGCATACTTATTTACTCAACTTCGCAATTTAAGCAAGAATATTGAAATATCTGTAACCCCATACTTCCATCCTATCCTTCCTCTGCTGGAAAACATGGATTCTGCCAAAGAAGCATTACCTGACATTAGCCTTCCTGAAAACAGGATTTCACTTAGTGAAGATGCCAAATGGCATGTGGAGGAGGCGGTAAAAGCCTTTGGGAAATATTTCGGGGGAAAACCCCAAGGGGTATGGCCTGCAGAAGGTTCTGTCTCACAAGACATCCTTAAATATTTTAGCAATGCAGGATTTATATGGGTTGGGGCAGATGAAGATATCCTTGCCAGGAGTACCAACACGTCATTTGATAACATGGGCAAAAAACGATGTCTGTATGAGCGCCATTATATTGAAATTAATGGAAAACGCCTTTTTATATTTTTCAGGGACAAACATCTGAGCGATCTCATTGGATTTAGATACAGCAGTGAAGATCCGAAAATGGCGGTTGATGATTTTATATCCAGATTAAGGGTAATTTATGACAGTTGCGATTTTGCCCCTTTGGTACCAATTATCCTGGACGGAGAAAATGCGTGGGAACATTACCCTAACAATGCCAGAGATTTTTTTGAAGAATTGTATAAGGAATTGTCCAACAAAACATGGATTAAAACATGTACAATGTCTGAAGCTGTCCATATTAAAGAGGCAGTAGAACATCGTCTGGATAGAATCTCTGCAGGGTCCTGGATACGGGGGGATTTTGCAACATGGGTGGGGCATAAAGAAAAGAACATGGCATGGGAAAAACTTTTTGATGCAAAAATAACGGTTAATAAAAACAAAACAAAATTGAGTGAACCAGTGGTATCAAAGGTTGATCATCTTTTAAAAATCGCTGAAGGCAGCGACTGGTTTTGGTGGTATGGCGATGATCATCACACAAACGAACAGGATATTTTTGACAATCTTTTTAGATCGCATTTGCAGGCTGCTTACAAACTCATGGATATTACTATCCCTGGAGAATTATTCAAGCCTATACATTCCGATGTTTTGAAAACAGGTATTGTATTACCCAAAAATAAAATAACACCTGTATTAGATGGCAAAATATCCAGTTTTTTTGAGTACATGGGAGCAGGATATTGCGACCTGACACTGGATCTTTCTGCTATGCACATGGAAAGAGGATTTTTTGAAAAACTGTACTGGGGGTTCGACAGTGTATATCTGTATCTTGCTGTTTTTGTTAATCAATCAGAGCAGACATACGGCACAAAAGTTTTACTTGAAATTCAAAACAATGAAACAATAAAAACAGAATTCAGCTTAAATAAAAATGAGGTAACAGCACATAGATACAACGATTTAGATATTGAATATTCCTTTGATGAAATTCTGGAAATCAAAATATCCCTGTCATATTTTTCAGGGAGTACTGCTCCAATAAGATTAAGTGCTGTAAAAAATGACGATATTATTGATTCAATTCCAACGTATGATTTTATATATTTACCTGTTAAAAAAGGATATGTAAAAGAATGGGCAATCTGAAATTATACAATATTTTAAGGAGGACTGATGGGCGGCTTTCCAATACTTTTTGGTATCCACTGCCACCAGCCTGTGGATAACTTCCATCATGTGGTGGATGAAGTAATAAATCAAAGCTATAAACCTTTTTTTGCAAAAGCGGAGAATTATCCTTTTTTCAAATTTTCTGCACATTTCAGCGGATGGCTGCTGGAATATATTAAAAAACATCACGAAGATTTTTTCAATAAGATGGCAGTTATAGCCAAAGCCGGACAGGTGGAATTTTTTACCGGTGGTTTTTATGAACCTGTTCTGGCAAGCATACCTTCGTTAGACCGCGTGCAGCAAATTATCAAACTCTCAGAATTCATAAAAGAACATTTTGATCAAAATCCAAAAGGGCTGTGGTTAACAGAGCGGGTATGGGATCCCTCCATAGTGAAAGATATAGTGGAATGCGGAATAGAGTATGTCATAGTAGACGATTATCATTTGCTTGTGGCGGGATTTGAAAAAGATGATACCTACGGATATTTTTATACAGAGCAGGATGGAAAAGTTCTCAGTATCTTTCCGGTGGACAAAACATTACGCTACATTGTGCCTTTCAGTGAGCCGGAAGAGATCTCCCGGTATATTCATGAAATAAAAAACAAACCAACATCCACTGCAGCTATCATTTTTGATGATGGAGAAAAATTTGGGACATGGCCTAAAACCTATGACTGGGTCTACAATAAAGGGTGGTTTGACAACTTTATGAATGCGTTAGAAAATGATGATTCAGTTTTCTGCACAACATTTGGTGAATTTGTAACATATAACAGACCGAATGGCTTAGCATATCTTCCAATAACATCCTATTATGAGATGGGTGAATGGTCACTAAATCCCCACAAGTATCTGCTCATGAAAGAAATGAAAAATCTGTTAAAAAATAACAATTTTGGTGATAATACCGATATTTTTGTCAGAGGTTCCACATGGCACAACTTTTTGGTAAAGTATCCTGAAGCAAATCTTTTGCACAAAAGGATTGTGCATATCACAAAGAAGCGTTCCAAATTCGCCGATGCATTTTTGGATGACGTTATCTTCCGTGCAGAGTGCAATGATGTATTTTGGCATGGTATTTTCGGTGGGATATATCTGCCTAACCTGCGGGATAATGCCTTTAAATATTTAATTATAGCGGAAAAACGGTATGATGAGCTATCTGGCAGAATTTCCCCTACGGTGGAAAGCATAGATATAGATTTTGATGGATATGAAGAAATTATCCTGACAAACAATATAATGAGGCTACAGTTTGGGACAAAAATCGGGGGTACCCTTCAATCGATAGATATAAAGGATGTCAACTTTAATTTGTCCAACACAGTTGCTAGGAGAAAGGAGTCATACCACAGCGAGTTAATGGAGCAAACTGAAAATAAAAATGAGAAAGGCATCTCCACCATTCATGAATTATCCCATGAAGTTTCTGATGAATTGAAGCAGTATTTGATATTTGACTGGCACGAAAGGTATTCGTTTATGGATCACTTTGTCCACGAAATAAGTAGTGAAAATTTTGAACGCTGCGCTTACGAGGAAATTGGTGATTTTGTTAACCAACCATTCTCATCCACCACATTTCCCAATGGTGTATCCCTGAAACGTAGCGGAGGGATATATGTTAACAATGAAAAGTATAATACAAGTGTCAAAAAAACATTCGAATTAAAAGATAACAAACTTTTTTTTGATAACCACATAGAAACCGCCTATGATGGTGAGATATTCTATGGGGTTGAATTTAATTTTCATTTTTTTGATTATAATAATATCTTAATAAATAATGATCACATCGCTGAAAGAGATACCTTTTATGGTAATAAATTGGAGATAAAAGATAAAAATCTCAATAAAATTATCGATATCGAAACAAATGAACAATTTCTGTTGCATTACTTTATTGTAAAAACGGTTTCGCAGTCAGAAGGTGGTATCGATCTTACACCACAGGGGATTGCCCTCGTTATGTTGTTTAAAATGCTTAGATACATAAATATTAACGGTTCCTTCATAATAGACGAACTTGGCTAATGAAATCTGCTGTAAGAAAACACCGGAGGTTATTTATAAATGTCCGAATTCAGATTTAATGCGTTGAAAAAACGATGGGTTTTGATAGATGAAAAACGAAGCGAAAGAAAAGGGTATTTTAATATCGAAACGGTGGAAAACATAGAAGATATTACAGAATGCCCCTTTTGCCCCGGGGCAGAAGCAAATACCCCAAGGGAACTTTATAGAAAAAATAATCAATCAGGTGATTGGGAAAGGCGTGTTATCCCTAACAAATTTCCGGCACTTCAGGTGGAAAAGCAGCTTACAAAAAATGCTGCAGGCCCATATTCCCACATCTCCGGTACCGGTGCACATGAGGTAATCATAGAAAGTAGGGAACATTTCTTGAATCTATCTGAACATTCAAAGCTTTTATTGTATGATACATTTGATATCTTTAAAAAAAGGGTTGAGGACCTCAGAAAAGATGTTCGGTTAAAATATTTTTCACTTTTTAAAAATTACGGTTATACGGGGGGCTCTTCATTACTTCATCCCCACTCCCAGATCCTGGCAACGCCTGTAGTTCCCAACACTGTCGCTACCCTGTTAAAATCAATGCAAAATTATTACTATATGAATGACAGATGCCTAATTTGTGATATTATTAACTTTGAAACAGAGAAAGGGGAACGGGTAGTTGAGACTAACAGCGATTTTTGTGCCGTTATACCTTATGCTTCGGATTATCCTTTTGAAATACATATTTATCCTTACTCCCATCAGCATGATTTCTTCGGTAAAGGAACAAACTATCTTTTACTCGCTGACATCACCTGCAGCATATTCAAAAAATTGGAAAGCAAATTGGGAAATCCCCCTTTAAACATGGGTATTTTCGTATCACCGGAAAGCTGCCACATCCCTAATTTTGGTGGCTATAACACAGAAAACAATTTTTTTCATTGGCACATGGAAATCATCCCGAGACTGAATAAAACGGGAGGGATGGAAATAATAAATGATACATTTATAAATCCGGTATCTCCGGAAAAAGCTGCAAAAATACTAGGGGGGTGATATGGATATTGCTCATGTGGCAAGTGAGGTATACCCCTTTTCAAAAACAGGGGGCTTGGCTGATGTGGTGGGAACACTCCCTTTGAGGCAGGCGGCGCTTGGGGAAAGTGTTGCAGTATTCAGCCCAGCTTACTTATGCGTAATGTCCAGGAGAAAAAATCATTTGACTCAGGTATATAAGAGCTGGGCGGAAGTGGGAAAAAATGTTTACGAGTTTGATATACTAACCCTTAGGGAAAACAATGTGGATTATTATTTTTTCTATAACGAGTATCTGTTCGGGCGTGAAGGAATTTATGGAAACAGCAGTGGGGACTTCCGGGATAATACACTCAGATATTTCGCATTTTGCAAAGCAGTACTCAATTTTATTCTTTCAGATAAATTTTCGGCAGATATTATACACTGCCATGACTGGCAAACATCTTTTATGCCACTACTTTTGGATGAAATTAAAACAGAAAAACCAAAAATATTTTTTAGTATTCATAATCTTGCATTTCAAGGGATAAATGAGCCTGAGATTCTTGATGATTTAGGCATAGACAAATCGTATTTTCATGTAGAATGTTTGGAATATTATGGGAGAGTAAATTTTCTCAAATCTGCCATTGTGTTATCAGACAGAGTGGGGACAGTCAGCCCCAGCTATGCAAAAGAAATAATGAGCAAAGAATTTGGTTTCGGCTTGGACGGGGTATTGCGTAAATACAGTTATAAACTTGTGGGTATTTTAAACGGGATCGATTACAATCTATGGAACCCAGAAACCGATAGATATATATACAAGACATATTCTGCTGACAGCCTTGAAAAAAAAGATGAAAATAAATATTACTTCGCAAGTGAGTTTGGTTTTGACAGTAAAAAGCCGCTTTTTGCCATTGTCTCACGGCTGACACATCAAAAGGGTATGGAGCTGGTTATACAGTCGCTAAAGCGAGGGGTTTTTGGAGAATGTTCGCTGTTAGTCCTTGGTGACGGAGATGAAGACCATTGCAGAGAGCTAAAGAAATTTTCTGATAACAGCGATGATACCTTTTTCATACGAGGATTCAGGGAACCGTTAAGCAGAAGGGTTTATGCATCCGCCGATTTTTATCTAATGCCTTCTGTTTTTGAACCGTGTGGAATTTCTCAATTAATAGCCTTAAGATATGGGACACTGCCCATTGTGAGGAAAACCGGTGGTTTAAAGGATACTGTAGTTGATATAGGAGAAGAAGGAGGGTACGGTTTAGTTTTTGAAGATTTCAGTCCTGATGCTTTTATTGGGAAGATAGAACAGGCAAAGCATTGTTATCAGGACAGGAAAAAACTTAATGAATTCAGAAAGATAGCAATGAACAAGGATTTTTCCTGGAAAAAATCGGCTAAAGAATATCTTAATGAATATCACTCAATGTTAAGGAGCTAATCATGGAAATGGAAAAGATGACAAAAAAAGAACTTTATGAGATTGCCCAGCAATACAACATTCCTGGGAGAAGTAAAATGAGCAAAAACGAGCTTATTTTGGCAATTGAAAATATAAAAACTGAGGAATTAACTGAAAAATCTGCAGCTGAAGCAGAAAAAGGCACAAGTGGCACTGCTAAAGATATCCCTAAAGAAGAGAAAGAGGCAGAACCGGAAATAGCCCTGCCAGAAAGATATAATGTGGACACGCTTGTGTTGTTGCCTATTAATCCATCCAAAGCGCTTGCTTTTTGGGAAGTTAGCAAAGCAGTATTGGAAAAATATGCAGGAGAATTGAATTTATCCGAATTAAAACTTGTGTTAAGTTTTTATGCTTCCCGGGAAAATAGCTCCCATGAGGAGAGAATTACATCAAGTTACGTTCATGATATCGGTAATTATTACATAGATGATGCAAGGCTTGATGACAGTATCGTATGGGCGGAACTGGATGTCCCTTCTACTAACGGGAAACGTATAAATTTATTAACTTCAGCCAAAGTAAAAATGCCCTCTGATAAAATTAGTATTGATTCAAGTATTGAATATATGCAAATAAATGAAAAAGAGGAAAAACTCATTAAATACTCGGCCGCAGGTGAGATAGTTGTTGGTAGCGGGGAATTTGTTCATAGGAGAATGAAAATGTTTAGTTCTTTTAATAATGCAAATTGGGGACAACAATGATTGGATACTGGATGCTTGTGTTACACTCACACATTCCCTTTATAAAACACCCGGAATACGAATATTTTCTTGAAGAACATTGGCTTTATGAGGCTATATCCGAGTGCTATCTTCCTCTTCTTATGCAACTGGAAACTCTTCAGAATGAAAATATTAATGTTAAACTGACTGTCTCACTAACCCCTACATTGTGTGAAATGCTCAGCGACGATATGCTCAAAGAACGCTATGAGAAGTACTTACAAAGAATGGTGACACTTAGTGAAAAGGAAGTGGTGCGGACAAAACATGATCCGCAATTTAATAATACTGCAAAATTTTATCTGGATCGCTTCACAGCATTGTTCAACTACTATAAAACAGATCTAAATAGCAATGTGCTTGCCGGCTATAAAAAATTCAAAGACAAAGGGATACTTGAAATCACAACCTGCGCAGCAACCCATGGTTTTCTTCCGTTTATGGCACATTTCGATAAGGGGGTAAAAGCCCAAATTGAAGTTGCTGTAAACAATTACCAAAAGCACTTTGGTCAAAAACCAGCTGGGATCTGGCTGCCGGAATGTGCTTATTACCAAGGGCTTGAAACAATTCTTAATGATTACGGAATAAAATATTTTTTCACAGATACCCACGGGATTCTTTATTCCAAACCTCGACCGAGATATGGCGTATATGCACCTGTTTATACAAAAACGGGGACTGCCGCTTTTGCCAGAGACTTTCACTCTTCCAAACAAGTTTGGAGCTCAAAAGAGGGCTATCCTGGTGATTTTAACTACAGAGACTTTTATAGGGATATAGGATACGATTTGGATATGGAGTATATAAAACCTTATATTAGTCCGGACGGCGAACGGGTTTTTACCGGTATAAAGTACTACAAAATTACGGGTAAAAGCGATTATAAAGACCCTTATATCAGAGAAAACGCAATTAACAAGGCATCAGAACATGCCCAGCACTTTGTTTGGAAACTATCCAACCAAATTCAGGAATTAGTACCACTTATGGGCAGACCTCCACTGATATGTTCCCCCTATGACGCAGAGCTATTTGGCCATTGGTGGTTTGAAGGGCCTGAATTTCTTGCAAATACGTTTAGACATATGCATAATGATAATACTGTAAAGCCTATTACCCCTTCAGAATATCTCAAAGAATACAGGACAAATCAGGTTGTAAACGTTAATCCGTCATCCTGGGGGGACAAGGGTTATTATGAGGTATGGCTAAATGGTGGAAACGACTGGATATACAGGCATCTGGACTATGCTGTTAAGAAAATCAGTGATCTGGCAGAAAAATATGCAAATACCGATGATCAGAGTATAAGACGCGTTTTAAATCAGATGTGCAGAGAGCTTTTACTTGCCCAGAGCAGCGATTGGGCTTTTCTGATAACCACGGGTACGGCAGTTGAATATGCTGTCAAAAGGACAAAAGAACATTTACATAACTTTCTCCGGTTGGAGCAGATGTTAAGTGACGGTATAGATGAGCGTTTTTTGTCAAAGTGTGAAACAAAAAACAGCATTTTTCAGGAGCTAAGCTATACTTCCTTTTTA
>JASMTO010000028.1:0-2835 GCA_041694215.1 bacterium | reverse complement strand
TAAAACCAATTTTGAAGCTCTTAATATAAAAAATATTTCAGAAATCACAGAAAAGCTAGACGGCAAAGAAGCATTTAGTTTTGCTGTAATCGGTAATATCCATAATTCCATAGGTATATTTGAAAAAAAGATTGTCCCGAAGATAAATTCTTCTGATGCATCTTTTATGATTTCTGTTGGTAATGCAGTAAGTGATGGTGGAGAAGATAAGTACAGATCCATTTATGCCGGATTGGAAATGCTTAATATTCCATATGTCCTTACATTCGGTGCTAACGAATACAGTGATTTTGGAAGTTTTAAGTTTTATGAATATTTTGGTCCATATTACTTCAGTTTTAAAATTGGAAATTCGCATTTTATTTTCCTGGATACAACCGGGAAGACATCTTTTATTTGGCAGAAAAAGTGGCTTTTGGATAAATTGGCCGGACTAAAAGGGGAAAAAGTTTTTGTTTTTATGTGTAAGGCTCCCTTGGAAATAGATGTTTCCGGAATATTTGGTGATGAGACTGATTATATTAATGATAAAGTCCAACGCAGATTTTATCAGGAAACATTTTCACGCTTTAACGTAGATAGTGTGTTTGCTGATAATTTGGGGATTTATCACAGAAAAGAAATTGCAGGTGTAACGTATTTTGTTACAGGAGGTGGCGGAGGGTTTGTTTTAGAGGACAAAAGAAGTTTCTACCATTTTTTGAAGGTTAATGTCTCTGGTGATAATGTTTCCTACGAGGTGGTAAAGGTTGGAGCATCCAGAAGCGGATTTGTTGAACGGCTGGAAAATTTGTGGTTATTTATTCACTCGCTGTTTTATGTGGGATATCTGAATTTTTTGCTTCTTTTGTGTTTGCTTTTGCTTATAGCTGTTAAGCTTTATGATGCTGTCTTTGTAGAAAAAAACTATTATCCAGATTTTGATGTGGATCTGGAATTTTTTGCCGGTAATAAGATAAACGTGGCAATGTTTACCAATAATTATCTTCCATTTATCGGCGGTGTGCCCATTTCTATTTATAGGTTGAAAACTGGACTTAAAGAGCTGGGAAATAAGGTTATTATCTTTGCTCCGGATTACGGAGAAAATGATAAAGATGAAACGAACGATGTATACAGAATTAGATCACTTTTTCATTACCATAAGTTTAGAGACTTTCCCGTTGCCAATATTTTTTCAGGAAAAATATATAAAAGGCTAAGAAATTTTAATCCTGATATTATCCATGTGCATCATCCTTTCTGGATGGGGCGCAAAGGATATTATATGGCTAAGAAAATGAATGTACCGCTTGTTTATACATACCATACGCGTCTGGAGATGTATGCCCATTATGTACCGCTGCCCGGTGCACTGTTTAGAAATATTATTTCCCATTATATGGTAAAAAGATTTGCAAACAGATGCGACGGTGTGGTTGTTCCCACTTATTCTGCTGAAGAGTACCTCCGGGCTGTTGGGGTAAAGACCCATATTACTGTTTTGCCCACCGGTATTGATATTAAAAAGTTTGCATCTATTGATAAATCAAAAGCTGAGGAAGTGAGATCACGGTTTGTTTCTGCTGATGAATATCTACTTGCCACGGTTTCAAGACTGGGTAAAGAAAAAAATCTCGATTTTCTCCTTGACACTATCGCTTTTGTAAAAGAGAGGGCAGCATTTGGCTTTAAGCTTATAATACTAGGCGAAGGGCCGTACCGAAATGAGCTGGAAAAGAAAATTGATAAACTTAACCTTAGAAAAACTGTTTTTCTAACGGGATCAGTGGATCCTGATGATATATGGTACTACTATTCTGCTGCCGATCTTTTTGTTTTTGCGTCAAAATCGGAAACCCAAGGAATGGTTATTCTCGAAGCCATGTCTGCCGGGTTGCCTGTCCTTTCGGTGAGATCAAGTGGCATCGATGATGTTATCCAGAATGAATTTAATGGCTATAAAACCAAAGAAGATCCAAGGGTTTGGCTGGAAAAGCTCGAAAAAATGTTTGCCGACAAACAATTATATGAGAAACTTTCTGAAAATGCTCAAAATTTCGCCTCCCACTATTCAATTGAGGAAATTGCCACCAAAATGCATGAATTTTATATCCGTCTGCTGGCTGGTAAACAATCCAGTAAAAACAAATAAATTACTTATTAACCTGCACGTCATCGTTAGGGTTGTTAGTATCTTCTTCACTTTTATCAGACCATTCCTCCGTTTTTCCACTTTGGGGTTTGGTAACTTTTTGACATTTCTCACAAACAGTTTGACTTATTGGATTTTGGTGTCCGCATTCACTGCATATCCATCCAAACCAGTCATGTGCCTGATTAGAGACATTATTGCTCATTACAATCACCTCCTTATTTCTATTATGCGAGCAAAAAGTAATTTGTCAATGTGTTAGTACTCCTCTGGCATCGCCCCATTTTTCGCAGCATAAATATTTTCCAATGTAATTTGCACGCATTTCGCAGCCGAAACTCGAAACTACTGCCGCTAACCGTCTGCTAGCACCAGCCAGTAAGGCTGGTAAATATGTTCACATTCTTTAACAGGGTAAACTTAGCACTAGCATCTTACATTATAACGTTGAACTAAACTTACGGGAAGGTATGATCACAAAAAATTCTAATTAGTAGCAAGCTTTTTATTTTGGATATAATGATTTTCATATTGTAATAGCTTTGTTTTGATATCTATTCCTGAGGAATAACCGCCTAAAGTATGTTTTCCCACCACTCGGTGACAGGGGATTATGACTGGAAAAGGATTTTTACCCATTATGTTCCCCACTGCTCTGTAAGCTTTTGGTTTTCCTACTTTATAAGCGAGTTGTGAATATG
>JASMTO010000027.1:0-8185 GCA_041694215.1 bacterium | reverse complement strand
CTGGAAGCATTACAGTTAAAACGTCTTAAAAATATCGTGGAAAAAGTTTACGCTACCGTGCCTTTTTACAGACAAAGGTTTAACGAATACGATATAACACCGGATAATGTAAAGTCCTTATCAGACCTTCAGAAACTTCCGTTTACCACAAAACAGGATTTAAGGGATAATTATCCGTTTGGTATGTTTGCTGTACCGAAAGAACAGGTTGTGAGAATACACGCATCCAGCGGGACAACCGGCAAACCCACTGTTGTGGGTTATACAAAAAGGGATATTGATACATGGGCTGAGATTATGGCCAGGACTTTTTCAGCAGCTGGTGTCAAAAAAGGTGATGTGCTTCAAAATGCTTACGGTTACGGTCTTTTCACCGGTGGTCTCGGCGCCCATTACGGGGCTGAGCTTTTAGGAGCATCTGTAATACCAATGTCAGGAGGAAACTCCAAAAAACAAGTTATGATTATGAAAGATTTTGGTACCACCGCTGTATCTTGTACACCATCATATGCTTTGAATCTTTATGAAGTAGCACAGGAAGAAGGAATTGACCTTAAAAATCTTCCGGTAAAAGTAGGTGTATTTGGTGCAGAACCCTGGACAGATAGCATGAGAAAAGACATTGAAGATAAGTGGAATATAGACGCTCTTGATATTTATGGTTTAAGTGAAGTTATCGGTCCTGGTGTTGGTTTTGAGTGTTTGGAAGCCAAAAGAGGGATGCACATAAATGAGGATTTTTTTATTGTTGAAATTATTGATCCGGAAACCGGTGAAGTTAAACCGTTCGGAGAAGAAGGTGAGTTAGTTTTCACAACAATTACCAAAGAAGCAATGCCGGTAATAAGATACAGGACAAGGGATATCACCCGGCTGATAAAGGAGCCATGCCTTTGCGGAAGGACGTTTGTTCGTATGGAAAAAGTAACAGGTCGTACGGACGATATGATAATTATAAGAGGTGTGAATGTATTTCCATCACAGATTGAATCAATATTGATGGAAACAAAAGGGACACTGTCCCATTATCAGCTTATAGTAGACAGGGTCAATAATCTTGACACATTGGAAGTATGGGTGGAAGTAGGTGAGGAGTTTTTCTCCGATGAAGTAAAAGTCCTTCAACAGTTTTCAAAAACATTGGAAAGAAATATTAAAGATATAATAGGTGTCACTGCTAAGGTAAAACTTGTGGAGCCAAAAACACTGGAAAGAAGTCAGGGTAAAGCTCAACGGGTAATTGATAAAAGGAAATAAGGAGGAAATAATGAAAATTAAACAAATTTCTGTGTTTATAGAGAATATATCCGGCCGACTTTATGAAGTCACAGAACTTTTAGGAGAAAATAATATAAATATTAGAGCATTATCCTTGGCTGATACTTCAGATTTTGGAATTCTCCGCCTGATTGTAAATAATCCTGACAAAGCTTATGATCTCCTCAAACAGAATGATTTTACAGTGGGTAGGACAGATGTAATAGCAGTTGAGGTCCCGGATGTTCCAGGCGGCTTGGCAAGTGTGTTAAAAGCCCTCAGGGATGCGGATGTTAATGTGGAATATATGTATGCCTTTGTGGAAAGAAGTGGAGATTGCGCTGTTATGATTTTTCGTTTTGACGAAACAGATCAGGCGATTGACGCACTTAACAATGCCGGTTTTGCAACAATTAAAGGTGAAAAAATTTACGGACTTTAATAACAAGGGGGGAATTTGTGAAAAAATTAACACTTGTTTTGATTATTTTAGTAATTTCAACAGTAAGTTATGCTGAAATCAGGTTGGGGGCACTTTTTTCAACCACCGGTCCCGCTTCCTTTTTGGGAATGCCGGAGAAGCAAACACTTGAAATGTTAGTGGAACAGATAAATAATAACGGCGGAATCAACGGCGAGAAGATTGAGCTGTACTTATATGACACCAGGGGAATAGATGCTGAAGCGCGAAAAAAATTTGTAAGGCTTGTAAAAAAAGATAGAGTGGATGCTGTCATTGGCCCCACCAGAAGCGGATCCACTCTTGCCATAAAAGAACTGGCAGGCAAATTTAATATGCCTCTGATCTCTTGTGCATCAAGTGATCGCATTACAGAGCCCATCAATCCTTTTGTTTTTAAAGTAGCCCCGTCAGATCGGCTTGCAGTTAGAAAGATTTATTCCTATTTGAAAGATAGCGGTAAGAAAAAGGTAGCCATAATAACCGCTCAAAACGGTTACGGAGATTCAGGGAGGATAGCTCTTCTTAATGAAGCTGAAAAAATGGGGATTGATATTGTAGCAGATGAAAAATTCAGGGATAGCGACAAAGATATGACATCCCAATTGACAAAAATAGCAGAAACAGCTCCGGATGCGGTCATTTGTTGGGGCGTAGGCCCTGCACCGGCAATTGTCGCAAAAAATTACAGGCAACTACAGTTGGATGCTACACTGTTTATGAGCCACGGGGTGGCTTCAAAAGAGTTTATAAAACTGGCAGGGAATGCTGCTGAAGATATAATTCTTCCGGCGGGCAGACTGCTTGTTGCGGAAAAGCTTCCGGACAGCAATAGATTCAAAGACATGCTGTTAGAGTATAAGAATGCTTATGAAAAGCGTTTTGACAGCTCAGTCTCTACATTCGGCGGACATGCATACGACGCATTTCAAATATTTAAAGAAGCATATAAAAATTCTGTTGCCAAAAATATAACGTTAAGAGAGGCTATTGAAAATATAAAGGGGTATTTGGGGACATACGGAGAATTTAACTTTTCTGCAAATGATCACAATGGTCTTGATATGGATGCCTTTATCATGCTCAAAATTAAAAACGGAGACTGGCAGCTGCTTAATAAATAAAACACTAAACTTCGTCTAAGCAGAAACGCAGATATATTTGTTATATTAAAAAATACCCCCTCTCAATCTCCCCCTAATTTAGGGGGAGAAATCAGTTCCTTCCCCTAAGATAGGGGAAGGTTAGGATGGGGTATATGAAAATGTTGTTTGTCAAAAATACCACTTAGCTTATATGTTAATAATTTATGCGTTTAAGCTTATTAAAAAAGTAAGGGAAATTCTTTAATTAATTATTAAAAAATATAGTGGAGACTGGGAGCTTATTAAGTAAATGCAATTTATTTACTCGGGGATTACTAGCGGAAGCATATTTGCTCTGGTGGCACTTGGCTTTAATATTATTTACAACACTACCGGGATAATAAATTTTGCCCAGGGTGAATTTGTGATGATAGGCGGGATGCTCATATATACACTGTTGTCAATATATGGGTTCCCGTTTTTAGTTGCAGCTTTGCTGGCGTTATCAGCTGCCCTTTTACTTGGAGCACTTTTTGAGCGTGTTTTCATAAAGAGTGTTCGTTGTCCAAATGAAATAAAACTGATTACCATTACAATAGCTGCCTCAATCATATTAAGAGGGCTGGGAATGGTTATATGGGGGAGAAATTCGTTAAGCGTCGATCCTTATATCCCTTACAAAATTCTGAAATTGCCTGCAGGCACTCTTACATCCAACAGTCTACTTGTTATCATAGTTTCACTAATTACGGCTTTTAGTCTGTCACTGTTTTTCAAAAGATCATCGTTGGGAAAAGCTTTCCGGGCTTGCTATGATGATAAAGTCGCTGCAGGGATATGTGGTGTGGACGTTAGCAAAATAAGGATGCTTGCCTTTGGGATTGCAGCACTTCTCGGTGTTATCGCTGGTATCGTTACCACACCTATTACCTATGTGACTTACACTGACGGTATTATGACGGGTTTGAAAGGTTTTGCTGCCGCAATTCTGGGTGGGCTGGGAAGCTTCTGGGGAGGTGTAGCCGGAGGTCTCTTACTTGGTATTTTTGAAGGTTTCTTTGCTTCCGTTTTTCCTTCAGGATATAAAGATGCATTTGCTTTTTTGGTAATTCTGGCGGTTTTATTTTTGCGGCCGAAAGGTTTGTTTGGGAAAAAGAAGGCTGAGCGGTTATGAAGAAAATCAATTACCCTTTTCTAATATTTATCCTATTGGCTTTGATTGCAGCAAAACTATTAATAAAAAATGAATATTACTTAAGTATTGTTATCTTCGGAATGTTTAATGCCATAAATGCCTCATGTTTTAATATACTTTTGGGATATACAGGGATTATTTCTCTGGGTCAGGCTGCATTTTACGGAATAGGAGCCTACTTTGCTGTCATTGTGGCTGCTTCTTTTGGTATTAATCCTGTGATTGCAATTATTCTGGCAAGCGTATTCAGCGCAATTGCTGCATTCATTGTCGGATATCCCACGTTAAAACTTCATGGACATTACTTGGCCATGGCCACTTTAGGTTTTGGCATGATTATTTATGTGCTGATGAATGAAATGGATTTTATCACAGGAGGGCCTTCCGGCTTTTTGGATATCAGCAAGTTTAGTTTCCTCGGCATTTCCATTTACGGTGAACATAGTTTCTATATTTTTGTTGCCATAATGTTTTTTATTTTTACTGTTTTATTTGAATTGTTTGATAAATCATATCTATCTTATAAACTGAAGTTTATAAAAGAATCTGAGTTTGCCTCAAAATCTTTTGGTATTAACATATTTAAAACAAAATTACTGGTATTTTCTGTTACCGCCGGTATAACAGCCTTCAACGGCGGCATTTACGCATATTATTCAGGATTCATAAGCCCTGTTTCTTTTAATTTTAATTATTCCATTGAGCTTCTGACAATGGCCATTGTAGGCGGGCTCGGAACGGTGCCCGGTGGCATTATCGGAGCAGCTGTCCTGACCGCATTGCCTGAATTTATGGCTTCAATCGAGGATTATGAAATGATTCTTTACGGTTGTTTTCTTGCAGTGACTATAATATCTTTGCCGGGCGGCCTTACGGGACTTATAAAGAGGATATTTAATAAAAATGCTGCAAATTAAAAATACTGGTATTAACTTTGGTGGAGTTAAAGCTCTTGACAATGTGAATTTTGATGTGCCTTGCGGCAGCATCACTGCGCTGATCGGGCCTAACGGAGCCGGCAAAACCACACTTTTTAATATTATCACCGGTTTTCTAAAAATCAATACCGGTAAGATCTTCTTTGAGAACGAGAATATTACAAATACTCAGCCTTACCAAATATTTGCTAAAGGAATTTCACGAACGTTTCAGAATTTAAACCTTATTCCAGAGTTAAGCCTGAAAGAAAATTTATTGTTGGGAATAATAGGCAAGGATAAACCTTCAGCAGTAAAAAGTATATTAAGACTTAATGGTGATTATTGGAAAAAAGTGTATGAAAAGATTGAGTACTGCATGGAGATTACCGGTATTTCAGAGTGGAGTGCTAAAAAAACAGATGAGGTGCCTTACGGCATTTTAAAATACCTTGAAATAGCAAGAGCTATAATCAGTGAACCAAAAATGCTTTTATTGGATGAGCCTGCAGCTGGTCTTAATAATGTAGAAAGAGAAAATTTGATGGAGCTAATAAAATTTTTAATAAGTAAAAATATGACAATATTTATGGTGGAGCATGATATGAATTTTGTATCTAATCTGGCGGATAATGTTATATGTCTTAATTACGGGAGAGTGATTGCCAGTGGCAGCTACAGGGACGTGAGAAATAATGAGGAAGTTATAAAAGCTTATCTGGGGGATTCGGATGCTTAGAGTTTCCTCGCTGAATATATATTACGGAGCTGTAAGAGCGTTAAATAATATCTCTATTCATGTGAAAGAGAAAGAATTTGTCTCACTAATTGGTTCAAACGGGGCAGGGAAGACATCACTTCTAAACGGTATTTTAAGTATTGTTCCGCCGAAAAGTGGCGAAATTGTTTTTCAAAACAAAACAATCACTAATATCCCCACCAAGAAAAAAGTGAAAATGGGTATTAGTTTAGTTCCTGAAGGCAGACGTGTGTTTCCAAATATGAGCGTTTATGAGAATCTTGAAATGGGTGGATATCAAAAATCAACGAAAATAAAAAACAGACAGATGGCATTTGTTCTTGAACTTTTTCCCATACTTAAAGAAAGAAACAAGCAGCTTGCCGGGATGCTTTCCGGCGGAGAGCAACAGATGCTTGCTATTGGCAGGGCATTGATGAGTGATCCAAAACTGCTTTTAATGGATGAGCCTTCAATGGGGCTAGCTCCCCTCATAATAAAAAATGTATATGAAAAATTAACAGCACTAAAAGAAAATGGTCTAACAATTTTTCTTGCGGAACAGAATGCCTCGGTTGCTTTAAAATACGCTGACAGAGGTTATGTGCTGGAAAATGGGAAAATTGTTTTACAGGGTAAAAGCAACGAGTTAAAAGATGACAATGAAATTAAAAGAGCTTATTTGGGAAAAGAATACAAAGAAAAGTGGGAGAGGTGAGTAGATGCTTCTGTGGCAAAAAGAAGAACAGACTATGTCTTTGGATGATATAAAGCAGCTACAGCTGGAACGGTTGCAGTCCACAATAAACAGAGCTTACGAGAATGTTGATTTTTACAGACGCCAATTAAAATCACTAAATATAAAACCTGAGGAAATAAGTAAGCTGGAGGACATATCAAAACTACCGTTTACAACAAAACAGGATCTCCGGGATAACTATCCGTACGGACTTTTTGCCGTACCATTGAAAGATATTGTCAGGATTCACTCTTCCAGCGGGACAACCGGTAAACCTACTGTAGTCGGATATACAAAAAGGGATCTGGAAACCTGGAAGGATTTGGTATCAAGAATAATGGTAGCAGGCGGGGTTACCAAAGACGATATTGTACACATTGCTTTTACTTACGGTTTGTTTACCGGCGGTTTTGGGCTTCATTACGGTGCAGAGCACATTGGTGCCAGCGTTATCCCTGTTTCCAGTGGCAATACCAACAGGCAGTTGCTTATAATGCAGGATTACAGGAGCAGTATTCTTGTATGCACCCCTTCATACGCTTTGCATATAGCAGAGATTATGGAAAAACAGGGGCTCTCCGCAGATGATATTCATCTTAAATATGCCCTGTTAGGGAGTGAACCGTGGGGTGAAAAGGTAAGGGCGGAAGTGGAGGCAAAACTTGGTGTTATTGCTACTGATAATTATGGTTTGTCAGAAGTGATAGGTCCTGGTGTGTCAGGCGAATGCCTGCAGAAAAACGGGTTACACATAAACGAAGACCATTTTTACGCAGAGATTATCGATCCGGAAACGGGCGAAGTCCTCCCGGAAGGTGAACTGGGAGAGCTTGTTCTTACAACTTTGACAAAAGAAGGTATGCCTCTTATCAGATACAGGACAAGGGATATTACGCGTCTTTTCAGAGATAACTGTGCATGTGGGTGCACTTTTATTAAAATGGCAAAACCCTCCGGAAGAACCGATGATATGCTCATAGTCAACGGTGTGAATGTATTCCCCTCACAGGTGGAGGAAATTCTTACTGAATTTGATCATGCAACACCTCATTATATGATATTTCTTAAAAAGAAAGGCCACCTTGACCAGATGGAAATAAATCTTGAAATATCAGAGCATCTGTTTTTCGATGAAATGAAAAAACAGAAAGCGCTTCTGGACAGTTTAACAGAAAGGATGTACACAGTATTGGGTATAAAACCTAAAATCAAATTTGTGGAACCGAGAACTATTGAAAGGTTTGAAGGGAAAGCCAGCAGGGTGGTGGACAGAAGAAATGAGCAATAACAATAATGATCTTAGTGGTATCGTCAATTTCTTTTTTTGAAACCGGTATCTTCGAAAAAATTCCGAGAAGTGGCAATGCCTTTCTGGGCTCTGAGCAGCAGCTTTTATCATCACATATTTTTAGGACTACAGTAATCGGTTTTTCACTGGCGCATATTGCCAGTGCAGATGCCTCAAAAGTAACATTTATGTGTTTATTTCATGATATTGAGGAATCCAGAACGGGAGATTTAAATTATCTTCAACAGAGATACGTCGATTCTGATGACAGAAAAGCCCTAGAGGATATTACGAGCAGCCTACCTTTTGGCGAATTAATAAAATCACTAATTGATGAGTATGAGGCTCAGGAAAGCTTAGAGGCAAAGCTTGCAAAAGATGCAGACACGCTGGAATTAATACTTCACCTTAAAGAGACACTGGATAAAGGTAACGAACAGGCTGCAAACTGGTTAAAATTTGCAGAAAAAAGGTTGAAAACTTCTATAGGTAAAGATATTTTGAA
>JASMTO010000026.1:0-15512 GCA_041694215.1 bacterium | reverse complement strand
ATCAGACAAATTTACAACAAACGTATCAAACGAATAAAGTGGGCCTATTGTTGCTGATTTTTCAGATCTTGATTCCTGAACAGACTGTTGATTATTCTGCTGAGTAGTGTTAGCTTGCCCGCCGCTAAAAACAAAAAAGTATGCAGCTACGCCACCACCAACTAATATTAGTACAATTAATATAATAATTATCAGCTTTACCTTTGATTTTTTTTTGCCTGTTTCCTGATTACTATTTTCGTCTGCCATTACCTTTCCTCCCAATGCATTATGAATGACATTATACAAATTTTGCGCAATTATAAAAGACTCATTTAAAACTAAAACTATTAATTTTTTTCTTCAAACACATCACTGTTAGCACTTGAAAATTCCGGACTTATAAAATTTATCTCAACCCGTCTATTTATTGCTCTATTTCCCGGAGTGATATTTGGAACCAAAGGATGATACTGCGAATACCCTGCAGCTGAAAGTTTCTCCGGTTTCACTCCTTTGTTTATAAAGTACTTAACTACAGAAGTGGCTCTTGCAGTGGAAAGTTCCCAATTGGATGGAAACTCCGGGGTATTTATCGGGATATCATCAGTGTGCCCTTCCACCATAATATGATATGGTGATTCTCTTATAGCCCCCAATAGCTTATCCAGAAGCGGTTTAGCGGAATCAACAATGGTTGCACTACCAGACTCAAACAAAACAGAATCCATTATTCGAATGGAAAAACCTTTTTCTGTTTCCACAACAGAAACTTGGGAAGAAAGATTGGTTTGTTCCATATAGTTACGTAGCCCTTGCATAATTTGTTTGGAACTACTTTCTGTTTGTGCAACAAACTCAATTCTGGAAATAATCTCTTCCGGACTCATCTCAGTACGCCTACCCTCAGATAACACACCCAATGCTCCTTGAAGAGAACCTATTGCCTGTTTTATTTTACGCTGATCCAAAGAGGCCATGGATAAAAGCAGTATAAAAAATGTCAATAAGAGCGTAGTCATATCTGAAAATGTAACCATCCATGCCGGCGCCCCTGTTTTACACTCTTCTTTCTTTTTCTTCGCCATATATAACCTTTTTAATCAAATTGTGATATCCTCAGTTTTGGTGGGAGAAAAGCATGAAGTTTCTGTTCAACGATTCTTGGGTTATCACCAGACTGTATGGCCATAATACCAGCAAGCATAATTTCTTTTAACAAAACCTCTTCTGTTGATCTGGCTCTTAATTTATTTGCCAGAGGAGCAGCAAAGAGATTTGCAATAATGGCACCATAGAACGTTGTAAGTAACGCAGTAGCCATAGCCGGGCCAATTGTAGTGGGATCATTCATCGTTTGAAGCATTGCCACAAGACCTATTAATGTACCAATCATACCCATTGCTGGTGCAAAATCCGCCAAAGTCTGCAACACGGCAGCACCCTCTTTGTGCCTGTCCTCCATATAAGAAAGCTCTGTTTCAAGTATAGTCTTTATAACCTCCGGTTCGGTTCCATCAACCGCTAAGCGTATACCTTTTTTCAGGAATGCATCACCTATTTCATCTTCAACAGATTCCAGAGCCAAAATTCCATCTCTCCGAGCCTTTTGGGAATATTCCACAAGGTTATTAATAAGATTCTCAGGATTTTCGGATTTAAAAAGGAATGTTTTCATTACAATCGTCATGACATTAAGCACTTTGTTCAGAGGCCAATTCATCAACAAAATTCCTGTGGTACCTCCAACCACAATAAGCAGAGATGGCACATCAAAGTATACAATCACCCCAGGGCCGATTATAAGTGCAATCAAAACAAGAACGTAAGCAACGACAATACCAGCAAGGGTTGCAATATCCATAACCAATATCTCCTATAACCTTCAATTCAATTTCAACAATAGGTTAACCTACTTATCATTAACAAACTTTAATTCGACCACTTCAGTTCATAACTTAAGTAATCTATACCATATTTTAAATGAATTGTGCATATTAATTATAAATAAGAATTGATGCAATTAAAAGTGTAATTTTTACAAAGCAAATTCATTTGATCTCCCATGTCTCACACTTCACGTCTTACGTTTTGAACATTAAGATTGATGAATTGTAAGGGGAAGACAACCCCCCCTTACAGATAAAAATTATCGTTTAAGATTCATAAGCTCCTGAAGCATTTCATCACTGGTGGTGATTACTCTGGAATTAGCCTGATATCCCCTCTGCATTTTTATCATATCCACAAATTCCTTAGCCAAATCAACATTGGAATTTTCAACATACCCTGATTTGATGATACCCCTTCCTCCGGTATTAGCCCTGCCTATTGCCGCTTCACCAGAATTAGGCGTAGTGGAAAACATTGTATCCCCTACTTTTAACAAACCATCACGATTAGTAAATGTCGCCACACCAAGCTGACCAAGTGTTTTTAACTCACCATTGGTATAGGCACCTATCATTTCACCGGCGTCGTTAATACTTATTCTATCAAGCTCTCCTCTAGCAAAGCCGTTTTGATCCGTTTTTTTAATGCTGGATTCAGCTGCTGAAGTGGTCATCCCATCATTCTCTCCCAAAGTACCCAGGTTAAGCTTAACATTTGAAATATTTTCAGCACCCGAATTAGTCGTCAATGTATACGTCAGTTCTGATATTGGGTTAACATCATTTGGATCTGATCCATGGTATATGCTTTCAAGTGAGCCATCTGTGCCAAATTTCACATACACATTGTCCGCTATTCCATCAAAAGCTATACTACTATCAGTCTCTTCCACATCAAGATCTAATCGCCAGATTCTTTCATTTGCCTTTTCAATGGTAAAATTATAATTTACTACGTGAGGGTTGCCTAAGCTGTCATAAATGGTTTGTCCTGTTACCAACTGACCCCCTGAAGCACTCTGAAGAGTTGAGTAAGCCATATAACTATTAAAATTATTGTTAGTCACTCCAGAGGCAGTTAAATCAATAAAATCAATATTGTTTGACTCCCCTTTTTCTCCAGTAACTATTATTTTACCATCCTGAATTTTAACACTGCCGGAAGTATTGTCCAAATCAAGATACGTCTCTAATGTTGCCATTAAGTCACTTATAGTAGCATCACCATTAACTGCAGAAGGATCGCCTTCGGGATTAGGATCTTCACCATTTATTCGAGCCGACATTTCTATAGTAGAGCTTGCAGTAATACCTAAATCCTGTCCGCTACTACTGAATAAATCAGTAAGTTTATCCTCCCCAACAGCATTTTGCAGAAAAATATTTGAATATTCAACAGAACCTGCTGCCGTAGTTAAATCATCAAATGTATCTATATTGTTCTCAAAAATACTTCCGGAATATGCTTTATCGATTTCAAAACCTGAAATAGCATATGTAGTTGATGAACTATATGTACTGCTGGCGCTATAATTTAAATATTGAATTTTACCAGCATTAGTTGCATTTGCGGTAGAATCAGACGGGATAAAGTTTGCCTCAAACCCTGATGAAACATTATATTTTATCGACTCATTGATGTCATTCACAAGTTCATCAATTGTGTTAAAATCTATCCCTTCAATAAGTTCCCTTTGGTAAACAAAAGAATCAGTAGATTTTGTTGCCCCGTCATAGCTGCCATTTAAATCCTGGAGCATGCCACGCAACATTGAGTTATTACTTGTGAAATTTAATGTCTCTGCTCCTGTGTATTTTATTTGGATACCACCATCACTTGTGGAAGAGGCACTAATTGTACCTAAACTAGTATTACTATTTATTGAAGAAATCAAATCACCAAAAGTTGTAAAGGTTGACGTAACAGTAGAATTACCATCTGTATCATATTCAAAAGTGGCACTAGATGTACCAATAGAAACCTCAACAGTATCCTCATCATTAAGCCCTATATCCACCCCATAGCTATTGTAAAGTTTGCCCATATCTGTCACATTCGTAGCATTTGCTTTTATAATTACTGGTTCATCATCGGAAAGATCAAGGCTAGAACCGTTCGCATCATACAGCGAAGATAAATTAGCATTGCCATCTGCATGGGTAAGCAACCGCTGATATTCCAGTATACTTGGTTCAGCTCTTGTGTCCAGATTCCCAGCCAGGCTTGTTTCTGTTGTCTGCTGGGGAGCTAAGTTTTTATGCGCTTCTGACAGCTGCAGATCTACAGCATCTGTATCCGTTTGTAATTCCCCTGTTTCAGGATCAGCCATCCATCCCTGGACAATATAACCAGAAGGATTAACCATATTCCCATTTTTATCAAAAGAAAAGTTACCTGCTCTTGTGTAGTAATCTTCATTTTCTCCCTGGCCTCGTACTACAAAAAAGCCTTCTCCCTCTATTGCAAGATCAGTCACAACACCGGTATTCTCAGGAGTGCCTTCTGTAAAAATATTATCAACTGAAGCAAGCCCCACCCCTGTGCCGATCTGCTTTGCATTGATACCTCCAGTATTATCTGCTGGCGCCCTTGCTCCACTCAACGTTTGGCTAAACAAATCCTCAAAAATCACCCTTGACGATTTAAAGCCGGTGGTATTAACATTTGCGATATTATTACCAACCACATCCATTCCTTGCTGATGCTGCCTTAAACCTGATATACCTGAATATAGTGAGCGTAACATCCTATACCTCCTCTATTCTTAATTTAATTTTTATTTTCATATACAGAAAAGATCTGATCCGCTGCTATTTTTAAACCACCAACATCAAACGTTAAACTTTCCCCATTTCTGGATACTCCTTCCACCAAACCCCTCGAAATGCTCCTGACAGGTATTTCACTCCCTTCTTTATCCAAAGCTTTTACTTCAAAAACATATACACCTTCAGGTAAATTCTCCCCCTTTTGATTAACACCATCCCATGTAAACGAATTCATACCTTCCTTAACATTGTTCAATGTCATGGTGTCAACAACGCTTCCAGAGCTATCCTTAATGGTTACAACTGTCTTTTCTGCTGCACTCTGGCTTTCAAAATTTATTTCGGCTTCATCATTTTCAAGCCTCGTAACATTTGAATAAAAACCAACCTCTTTACCAATAAAATTAGTAGCTGAAAATAATTGATCACCCGAAGATTGATTCTCTGTAACTGTTTGTGAAAGCTTCTCTATAGAATCAGAAATATTCAAAAGTTGTTCAAGGGATGAAAATTGGGTTGTTTGTGCTATAAATTCTGTATTATTCATTGGATTTAGTGGATCCTGATTTTTCATTTGCTCCACGAGAAGTTTTAAAAAATCCTCCTTTCCCAGCTCCTTTTTAATCTCTCTGTTTGTGCTCTGTTCATCAGCATATTTCGCCTGCAAATCAACATATTTATCCATCAAAACATCCATAATTCATCCTCCTTTAGGCATAAATTCCTGATTTTCTGCCATTATTGTCGTTTTCCGTTTCCATCTCCTGCTTGGCTGAATCCTTGCCATTTTTAAACCGTTGTCTGAGTTTTTCAGCATTTTCCTGGAAACGCTGTTGAGACTCATAATCGCCCATAAACATAAAATCCAGATTGTGTATAACAATACCTTTATCTGCCAGCTGGGTTATTATATGATTGGCGTTGTTAACCATAATTTGTTTTACAATATCATTTTCCACAAAAAACTTAGCAGTGAGCTTGCCAGCTTGCTCAGTCAGTTGAATATTCATTTTGCCTAAATTATTTGGTTCAAGTTGAACTGTAAGTTTTTTACTGCTTGAATTTTTAGCTATCTCCACAAGATCGGCAATTTTAAATATATCCTTTGGGGAATCTACATTAACTGTCTTTACATTGCTCTGTTCAGGTGCTTTGGATGTAAACTTTGCCAATGATTCAACGTTTATATCATTTTTTAGATCGCCACTTAATTTTTCATCGACATTTTTAGCTGCTATTATTTTGTCCGGATTCTGTAAATGTGAAAGCAAATCTTTAGCTGACATTGTTTTGTCCGGATTCTGTAAATGCGAAATAAAATTTTTAACGTTAAAGTTCCTGTTGGCATTAGTACCGGAATCTTTTACCTCTGCTTTAAGAACAGATTCCTGCATTTTCCCTTTTGGATCGCTGTCATTGTTGTTTTTTATTTTTTGAATAACCTTTTCCACAAAATCATCCCTAGTTGTCTGCTTATTCTCTAACGTATTCAAAAAGTTTTTAAAATTTTCTCCAGTGTTTCCTTTCGTTGAGGCAAGTTCTTTTAATTTAGCAAATAAAGCCTTCAAGTCCTCTTCGCTTAATCCGTTATTTAATACACTTGCCATTTTTTCAAAAATCTCTTTCCCAAGAGATTTTAATCCTTCCTCCAACTGGGATTTATCAATATTTAATGTGCCGAGATCATTACTCTGTAAAAGCATTTTAAGCATCTCAGATAAAACACCTTCATCGATTTCCTTGTTTTTTAAATTTTTTTCACTTACGTGTGAGGCAAAAATATCCTCAAAACTTCCGGACTCAGATTTGGGGGTTTTGTTATTTTGATTACTTATACTCTTCGTGGATTTTACATCCATATCCAACAATGCAATCTCTGCCATTTTATACCTCCATCACTGAAACTATAGAAAGTTCGGTGCCAAAAAGTTACTTATGCAAAGAGAAAGCTTTTTTGTGAGAAAAGAGAATACAACAGGCTACCGCTCTCGTGTTGAAAGTTCAAAATGTGTGATAAATTATTACTTTCAGGCGGGTTAATTTTTTCCTAATGTGAATACAATATGGAATAAATTTCCCGTGCCGCATTTTCGGAAGGGTTTTTATCCTCAAATTTATTTTTTACATTTTTTATCTTTTCAAGATAGTCATTGTAATTTTTAAATATCTCTTCCGTTTTTTCGCAAAGGGACTCTGCCGTAACCTCATCCTGGAGCAACTCAGGGATTATCTCTTTTCCTTCAATGATATTAGGCAATCCGATGAACTTTGTCCTGACAACATATTTACCGATAAATTCTGTCAGTTTACCTACTTTGTATAAGAGTACCATAGGGGTACCGTTTAACGCAGACTCAAGAGTGGCCGTGCCGGAACATACCCATAAAAGATCAGCATATCTCATAATGTCATATGTGGCATTTTCTGCAATAACAGTATCTGAGCCACCCAAAAGGGTATCCATTAGCTGTGAATCAACACCAGCAGCCTTAGCCAGAACATACTGGAACTTATTCCCAAATTTTTCTGATGCTTCCACCATAACCGGAAGAAGGTTTTCTATCTCTCTTTTTCTGCTTCCGGGTAGCAGCCCTATTAACGGTTTACCTTCCTTCAACTTATAAAAATTTAGAAAATCGCTCTTATCCTTAAATCTATACCTGATATTATCAACAACGGGATTTCCAACATAAGTGGCATTGATCCCTTCCTTTTTGAAAATTTCCTCTTCAAAGGGGAGGATGCATAAAATCTTGTCAACGTATTTTCTTATTTTATGCACTCTGGAATAGTGCCAAGCCCAGATTTGCGGTGCAATATAGTAAACAACTTTGCAACCAGCCGCTTGCGCCTTTTTGGCAAATCTCAGATTAAAGCCTGGATAATCCACTAAAATAACAACATCGGGTTTTATTTCGTTCAGCTTGTTTTCAAGCGTTTTAAACATTTTAACAATAAAGGGGATATTGGATACGATGCCATCAAGACCGATAATCGTCATCTGGTCTATATTAAAATACTGCTCCTGACCAAGTGACTTGAGGTTGTCCCCGCCGGTGCCGTATAAAGAAACATCCGTCAGTTTCTGCAACTGACGGATGAGATTAGCACCATGGATATCTCCGGATTCCTCCCCGGCTATCATAAAAACTTTCATTTAAGTACAATCATCTTCTACATCGAGATACCGTAATTGGAAACTATAAGAAAAAGAATGAGTTTCACCGTATATATATTCTTCAGCTTCAAAACTAATATTAACCGTATAACTATACTCGCTTCCAAAATTATAATAATAATAAAAAGGTGAGTTCGGATCTACTTTCTCTTCTCTATCAATAATTCTTACAGTGATATCTTTGGTAGAGTCAGGTTCAATAATATAGTTTACAGGATAAAATTCTTTAGGAAGTACCCCAGGTGACTCATTATCATTAGGTGTAAAAGACACAGTAATTTTATAAACTTCAACTTCAGCTAATTCCATATCCGATGGCAAATTTGGCAACGCCTCAGATCTTACATTCACCGTAATCTCATCCGGAGTAAATGTATAATTAGAAACATTATCACAACTTCCGCTGCCTTTGTCTACACTGTCTGCATCGTAAGCTCCTCCTTCCACACTACTGTCTGAAACATAAACTCTTACAGACTCATAGGATGAACCGGACTTTCCGTCACTTGTCGAACCACATGCAAATACAAAGGGTATAATTATCACCATCAAAACCAAACGCTTCATAATATGCGCCTCCTGTCGCTATTCAACTACACTTGGTGTTATAAAAACCAAAAGTTCTCTTTTACTGTAAATCTGTTGTTTTGATTTAAACAGCCAGCCTAAAAAAGGTACATCACTAAAGAAGGGGACACCTTGCGTTGTATTTGAATGCTCATCTTCATATATGCCTCCTATTACCGTTGTTTCACCATTTTCAAGCAACACTTGGGTTGTAGCTTTTTTCTCTTCTGTAGTGGCTGTATTGGCCGTTACCTGACCTAATGTACTTTTTTCCACTTCGATATTCAGAAAAACCATATTATTAGATGTAACGTGAGGTTTAATTTTAAGCTTAATACCCACATCCACCTCTTCGGTTTCTGTATTATCACCCGTCGGGACAATAATAGCTGTCCCACCACTTTTGATTTCTGCCTCCTGATTATCCAACGTGGTTATTCTGGGGCTAGAAATTGTTTTTGCTTTATTTCTGGTTTCTAAAGCGGATAAGGCAATATCCAAATTATATTTACCCGAAATACTTCCCAAGGCAATAGACAAAGCTCCAGCTGGGTTTCCCACAGGCAAATTCACTAAGTAACCGGATCCGCTGGGGCCAGTAGTATCGGTATTGCCAGTGATATTGATGGTACCAGGAAAATCATAAGCAGTTGTACTTTCTGAAAACTTACCACCCCATTGAATTCCCAGATTGAGATTGTTGGTATCAAAAACTTCTACAATCCTGGCTTCTATGTTAACCTGCGGTGTCGGTTTGTCTAGCTTTGCCAACAGATCCTTTGCCTGTTCAATATTAGATCTCACATCTGTAATTATGAAACTGTTTGTCCTTGTTTCCAACTGAAGCTTGCCCCTCTCTGATAATACACTTGATATAATTCCGGAGTAGCTTGCTGCATCGGTGTAATTAACCGGCACAATTTCCGTGTAAAGGGGCTCGTATTTCTTTTGTTCGGCTTTTTGGAGTTTCGCCTCCAACTTTTCCTGCTGCATTCTACTGTAGCGTTCTTTGGTAATAACCCACGTAATATTATTTTCTTTGACCTCAACAAGTCCATTCTCTTTATATATCATTTCAAGAGCATTTCTATAATCGACATTGTCCAAATACAGTGTAACGCTACCCTCCACACCTTTACCAAAAACCAGATTCTCTGCCCTGCCGTAATAAAGAAGTCTTATTGCCTCCTTAACATTCATATCCTTTATACTAACACTAACGAGATCTTTCTTATCCACTTTTTTAATGCCTTCATCTTCTCCATCTTTCTCACTTTCATCAATTGCTACCTCTTCATGTAAGTTTATATCAGATTTGGAAAATTTATCAAAACTACCGCTTATCAAAATGCCCTCCGGCATTTCATCTACTTTTGCAAAAATTTCCCCATTAGGCTCCACAATTAACGATGTTTTTCCATCAATATTTCTTACTCTGACCTTTTTAAAGGGCTTCTCACTAAAAGATAAAACATTTTGCACCGTATCCAGCACTTTCACAGATTCATCAAAAGTCAGGACAAGATTTCCATTCACAACACTTTTCGTAAAAGGCACATTATTTGTTAATTTTACTATAATACTTTGGTACTTGTTAACAAAGATACTTTCCATAGAAACAATAAATTTTGTTTCCTTTGGTACTTCAACAATATTGTTTGATATTACAACTTTATTGCCATCCTGCCCCACGAAAACAGGCATCGATCGATTAAGATCAAAAATGAATCTTACCTTTTTAGGTGGGTAGTAGCTGCCAACCTTTACCGTATTAACAGGACCTTTGCCTGTAAAATACTGCCTAGCCAAATCACTCTTGACATCAAAAATATCAAGATAAAACTTCTTCTCATCAACATAACCATAATCATACCTGACAATCCCGTTGACACCAATTTCTATTAATAAGTCTGAGTTCTGTGACAAATTAGAGAAACTTTCAATTCTATTACCAAGTTTATGCTTTGAAACGAATATTTCTTCAGATTTTACCCCAGATTTTGTCGTATTTGTTTCTGACGATAGTTCATAAAATGTAACCTGAACACTTTTGTCTGACTTATCAATTTTATAAGAGACATCTTGGTTCAAGTTCACTTCAATTGTCGCAAAATTTGCCGATGGAATGAGGTTAACACCTTCAACAATGCCATTAGAATAGTTATATTCCATCAAATCACTGGCAAACTGCGCTTTATCAATCATAATAATTATCTTATAAGGGTTCTTAGAATAATATATGTTAAAAATGGTTTTTTCTTCCGTTGTCACATTAATCTGATATTTATCTTGATCTTTTTTAAATGAAATATCAGTGACACTGTTTTTTCCCGATTTCCCGGGCTCGAAATCTGTAGTTTTCTGAGCACAGGAAGTAAAAAATACTAGAATAGTTAATATATATATTAATCTAAAAATTTTTGAATTTTTCACTACTGGATCATTTATGGTTCTCATAATGTATCCTCCTCAGAGTTCAATGATAATTCTTTTATTGTAGTTCTAACATTGCCGAAAATATCCTGTTCCTTTTGTCTTAATCGAAGTTTACTTTTAGAAATATCTATAATAACACCATTGTTTTTACCAATTCTGTCCCCTACTTTCACGTAATAATTTTCTCCACCTGCCTTTAAAACACCTATAATTCCCACTTCAGATTGCAGTGTCCCCACAAGGGTTATTTGATCAAGGGTTAACTCTTGCAAAGTATTGCCCGAAGAATCACCTTTTTGTGATGACATGTATATTTCCACCACAGACCTGAAGGGATCTTTTTTCTGTTTATATTCCAACGGTTTAAAATTATCTTCAAACAGCTTTTGAAGCTCTTCCCCCTGTTTTTTTATATCACTGGCATTCACTTCAACAGGTTTAATCTGCTTTTCTTCTCGCTTTTCGAATTTGGTTTTTTCAGAATCCAACAACATATCACAACCGTTTAAAACAACTGTAAACATTAAAAAAGCAGTAACACAAAGGCATTTCTTCATAATTATTGACCTCTTGAAAACGTAAAGTAAAATTTCTGCAAATAATAACTTTCATATAAAATTATCATAATTAATCGCCAGAGGTATTAAACATATAGGAATTCATTGACGCATTCACATTAAGGAGAATCCGTCCATCTTCACTTTTTGTAGATTGTATCTGCATACTTTTTAAATTAATTATTTTATCCAAAAAATTTATTCTATACAAATAATTAATCAGCTCGGCATACTCTGTTTGTAAATTCATATTAAAGTTTACTGCTGAATGGAAATTATCAATTCTAGTTTCTCCAGCAGGTTGAAAAAGGGTTACTTTGATACCGTTTCTTTCTGCCAAACCCACAAGCTCATTATACAGAACATTGTAGCTTTTATCATTGGGAAGTACTTGTAATACCATTTCAAACTGCTCATTTAAGAGCTCCACTTCCTTCTTAAATTTATCATAACTTAATGCAATAGGCTTAAGTCTGGAAACTTTTAAAGATAACGAATCATATTCTTGCTTAAGCTGGGTAATTTTTTCCACCCGCGGCTGGTACATAAAGTAGTAAAATAAACCAAAAAGTATTGCTATTATGAGAATCTCAATTATCAAGCGGTATTTTAAAGGAACTTTACTTAAAAACCCCATTTTATACTCCACTCAAACGTACATCTGCCACAATACTAAAATCGTTTATATCTATATTTTCGACAGTTTTTTTGCGTACAACTTTAAGATTAATGTTTGAAAATACTTTCGAGCGATATAAGTTTATTATAAACTCATTAATGGAAACAGTCCTCAAAGATGATCCGGATATATCCACGCTACTGCCATTATAATTGAAAGTATTAATCCACACATCATCCGGCATAGACTTTTCCAATTCGGTCATTAGCTTATAATATCCCTTCTGATCCTGTTTAAGATTTATTATTATATTGATTTTACTTTGCAGTTCCTTCTTTTGGCTTTTGAACGCATCAACTTCTCTTTTAACCTTTTGCAGTTTTTTATACTCAATGTTTAATTTATTAATTTCAGTTTCTATAAGTTGAATTTTACTATTTAGCCCCTGCACTATAAGATTAAAACTAAAAACCAGGCCTCCTATTATCATTACAAATAGCAGAAATTCAAGGTATACAGGACTAAAGCGCTTTTTTCTAATCTTTATCAGATTTACCCTTATCATTTGTCACCCGCCTTACGTAAAGCAAGCCCCAAAGCAACATTAAACATATACATATTTTTATTTAAATAATCGCTATCTATATTTTTATCTATATCAACATTAGTGAAAGGATTAAAGTAATTAATATCCAAAGAAAGTTGTGTGGAAAGATTTTGTTTCAGATTATGCAGGTTTGCTCCACCACCGCACAAGAAACACTTTGCCACGTTTAACTGACTGCTGGTATGAAACATATCCATAGTATTCTTTACTTCCATACTGATTTGATCGTTAAACTCTTTTAAAACATTGTCCAATTCTTCATTAAATTCCACACTCTCCTCATCATGCAGCATCACTTTTGCTTCTTGACTTCCGATACCTAATTTTTGCTGAATAAGTTCCAGGCAGTCTTTTACGCCAAAATTAATTTCCCTAGAAAATTCATATAAACCGTTTCTGATAAATAAAATTATTGTTGATGAATGACCTATATTAAGTATAGCTGTTACATCTGAATCAATCCCGTAATTAATTTCAAAAGCGTTAATTAGTGCAAAGACTTCCAAATCTATTAACTCCGGTTTTAGTTTAGCTGACTCCAATACACTGACTGTATCTGCTATTAAATCTTTACGGGCTACTGCCAGCAAAACATCCGCCTGGTCTATTTCAGTATCTTTACTGAGCATTTCGTAGTCAATATTAACCTCATCCATATCCATTTGGATATACTGCTCAGCCTCCCACCTAAAGACTTCGTCAAAATTTTTGTCATCCACAGTCGGAACCGAAAGCCTTTTGGCTATGACCGCATTGCCTTTAAGTGCAGCCGCAACCTTTTTGTGGGAAAAATTGCTTTCCTTAAAAATATCGTTAATGGAATTAACCACTTCACCATAATCCACAATGGTTCCTTCTGAAATAACATCAGAGGTTAACTCTTTATGATTCAGATTTTTCAGGAGATAACCATTTTTTTTGCTTTTAAGCTCCAAAACTTTAACAGAGTAACTACCTATATCAACGCCAATCAGGTTTTCTTTTTTGCCTAACATCTCCACTCCTGAAACACATGTATTGACTTCGTCTAGCACCAAACTTTCAGACTGGTAAATATGTTGTCAAACATTCAATTTAGCTAATTATATGTTTTATACCCAAAGATCTTTAACGTTAATGTTACAACTTTTTTACCAAACAGCTTTATTTTCAATCAGTTAGTTTTCTAAAAAAACAACTTCTATTCCCGGTATGACAAGCAGGACCTGTCTGTTTTACAACGTACAAAAGACAATCCCCATCACAATCCACATATATATCTTTAACTACTTGAATATTACCAGATGTTTCTCCTTTTTTCCAAATTTTTTTTCTACTTCTGCTGTAGTAATGTGCATATCCAGTCTCTCTAGTTAGCTTTAAAGCTTCCTTGTTAACATAAGCCTGCATAAGGACATCTTTGTTATCAACATCTTGCACTACAACAGGCACTAAACCATTCATTTTTTCCCAGTTAATCAAGCTATCCCCTTTATTTTAACAAAATATTTGTATATGTGCAAATAAAGTTATATGTATTATAATTTATTTTTTTTGAAAATTTTCAAAAAGCTCCTCATATACCTTTTTTTCTTCCTCTTTGGTTAATTTTAGTCCCCTTATTTTCATGCCGTGCACAAGTTTTCTCCACTCTTCTTTGGTCCTTTTTTTCTCATAGATCCTGTCTGCAGAATGACAGCTACCACAATGCTCTTCAATTACTTTATTTCTCTCATAATCAGCGCATGCTGCCAACATAATAAAACTAACAGATGCGAGGCAAAAGCTCACCAGTCGGCATCTCAACATTTCTGATCCCTCCAATAGATGTCCTAAGCATCACTTTGCTGTCACTGCAAACTTCCCCTATAATTACAGCATTGGCACCTACTTTTACACTTTTTATTGCATCAAGAATCTGAGTGGATAAAGCTGAATCAACAATGAGAATAGCTGCTCCTTCGTTGGCAACACATAAAGGATCAAACCCCAAAAATTCACAAAGATATTTTACATCCTTCCTCACAGGGATTTCAGTTTCCTCCAGCAAAAAACCGAGTCCAGTTTTATCCGATATTTCATTCAAGACCGCTGCTACGCCGCCCCTTGTTGCATCCCGGGCAAATTTAATTCCTTTATAATCTGTGATCTCAAAAAGTGGATTCAAGTCTGCACAGTCCGATTCAATTGTGCTCTCAATATTAAGTCCCTCTCTTTTTGACATAATACACATTCCGTGCCTAGCTATATCTGAGGTTAATATAACGCTATCACCAACGTTAATTTCACTATAGTTATTAAGCTTTTTCCTTACAATTCCAATACCGGCAGTATTTACCAGAGGGGTTTTCAACCCCGAAGTAGAGATTACCTTTGTATCTCCGCACACCACCAGCACACCCGCCTCCTTCGCAGCTGCTCCAGCAGATTGTATAATTTTCTCGATATCTGAAAATTTATATCCTTCCGGAATAATTAGTGAGAATGATAAAAATTTTGGTTTGGCCCCGGAGACAGATAAGTCATTGCATGTTCCATACACTGCCAGTTTGCCAATATCCCCTCCGGGAAAAAACTCCGGTTCCACAACAAAAGAATCGGTTGAAAAGGATAACTCCCCATTTATATCCAGATATGCGGCATCCCCTAAGTTTTCAAGGATATTGTTACCAAAGTATTTGAATATAACATCTTTAACAAAATCGTTTGTGGATTTCCCTCCGCTGCCCACTGCTGATGTTATTCTTTTACCCTTCATTTTGGTTTAGCATCCCCTAAGATTTTCAATTAAATTTATAGTATGCTGCACATGCCCCTTCTGATGAAACCATACAAGGACCCACCGGATTCTCCGGCGTACACTCCACGCCGTACAAAGGGCACACATTTGGTTTGATATACCCCTTTAGCACATCGCCACATCTGCATC
>JASMTO010000025.1:0-2825 GCA_041694215.1 bacterium | reverse complement strand
TGCAGGACAACCAGCTTCCAAAGTATTTTATAAATATATTAGGGTTTGTTACATGATAAAAATCCATTAAGCATGGAGATTTATCTTCATTTAAACTATTTCTGATATCAAAGTACAATATTTTAAGTCGTTCCTCTTTGTTTGCAGAAAAGATTTGCCTAAAAGATTCACTCCATATTTTTTTTAGTTCTATGTCTGCATTCACTAAGCATTTGGAGGGTAGGTTATTTTCCAAATTTAATTTTTTACTTGGATGCTGTTTTATGTATTCTACACTTGTAAGACCAGTTAGTACTAACGGGGCCACATAAGCTTTTTTGTAATTGCCGATAAAATCCAATACAGTTAAATAGTCTTTATCGGATGTTTTTCTGAGTCCCCTTCCGAGCTGCTGCGTATAGCGGGAAACAGATAAAGTAGGTCTAAGCATGACAACATGAGTGATTTCTGGAATATCAACTCCTTCGTTAAATACGTCCACGGCACATATGGCTTTAAGGCTGTCGTTTTCATCTCTGAATCTGTTTATAGCTTTCTGCCGCTCACTTGCCGAATCAAGCCCTGTAATAGATGCAGCCTCAAAATCATACTTATTAGTTAATACATCGGCAGTATATTTTGCATGTCCGATATTGCTGCAAAAAATCAATGCCTTTATCTTGCCATATGATGGAAGATATTTAGTTAAGTTGTTATAAAGTATTGCTGTTCTGGTGTCATCAGAGAGCTTTTTTTCAAGCTCTTTTTCGTCGTAATGATTGCCATTCCATTTTATTTTATCATAATCCACAGGGTCTTTTATTGCAAAATACTGAAAAGGAACAAGAAAATCCCGATCTATAGCTTCCGGCAATCGTATCTCATACGCAATATTATCATCGCATAATTTATAAATATCAATATTATCCATTCTTTCAGGGGTGGCAGTCAATCCCAAAAGAAATTTTGGTTTAAAGTAGTCAAGTATTTTTTTGTAAGTACTTCCTGCACTGTGGTGAAATTCATCGATAATAATATAATCGAATTGGTTTTTATCAAATCGTTGTAAGTTATGATCGTTAGATAAGCTTTGTACCATGGCAAAGCAATGAGTATTATTAAAATCATAATTACTCTGGCTACTGAGAATTGAGTTGTTTAACGATATTTTAAGAACTTTTTCAAAACTTTCTTTGGCTTGCTCTAAGATTTGATGTCTATGTGCAATAAAAAGAAAATTTGAAAATCCTGACTCCCTGAAATCAAGAGCGCTAAGATAAGTTTTGCCAGTGCCTGTTGCAGCTACTACCAATGCTTTTTCAGCACCATTTTCCCTGAGTGTGTTTAGCTCCTGGATTGCTTCCTCTTGGACTGCATTTGGCTGGATATCCTGGTAGTCTGTTCTATAATAGTTTCCTGCTGAGTCGAAAATGTTGTTGTCTGGGATATGATAGATGTCTTTTTGCCTTCTTAGATTATACTTTTCTTCGTATTTTTCAATAAAGTTGGCAGTTAGAGAGGTACTTTTATCCCAATACTCAAGGAAGTCATTTTTTAGGCGTGCAAATGGAGAATGTTTTTCAAAAGCCAGGTTTATTTCGTATGGGCTGTAGTAATTCCATTCAATATTTTTATAAAAGCCGTATTCTGTGAAATTGGATGAACCAATTATTACACTGCCTCTATTATCTCCGTGTTCAAAAATGTATGCTTTTGCATGAAAATTTTTTTCCAAAAGGTCTTTTTCGCAAACCTTGATTTCAGCTTTTGGTAAGTGTTTAATAATGTGTTTGAAATTATTGGGGCTGTTAAAAAGTGCCATATCTGAAAATAATAGCTTTAGTTCTTTCTCTTTACTGAAACTGTCTACGACATCAAGCAGAGCATTTATTGAGCCCGGGGAATAAAAAGGAGATGCAAAATAAGCACTTTTACATCTGTAAAGTTCATTTCTTATTGTCATTATAAGTTTCTGTGAGTCCACAGGTACTAAAAAAGCGGAAGAATATATACCTTCTTCAATATCAATGTCTTTATTTACACTTTTTAGAAATGTTTTTTTGCTAAAGCTTCCTTTGGCTATTTGCTTTTCTGCTTTTATCTTTGCTATATTTTCCTGGCTGCTGTCACTGGAATAAGTTGATATAATGGCTTCCAGTACTTCATAAACATCTGCTATTTCTTCTAAAATATTTGTATTTTTATTTTCGTCTAAGGCTTGGAACAATTCTGTAATTTCTTCCAATAATTTAGCTTTTATTTCTTTCTTGTACTGCTCATTATCAAGTTCCTGGCAATATACAATATCACCTGTTTGTTTTATAATATCAGGAATTTTATTTCTCACCAATTTGGCTATAATTCTTTTTGTGCTCATTTATTATTTTTCCTGAAAATAAAACTCATCCACACGTCGTTTGTCTTTAATAGCGTTTTTTGTTCTTCATAATTCATGAGATTTAATCTATATTTTTTTGCAATTTTTAAGATTTTTTCTTTCTGCCATAAATAAAAGACTCTACCATCATCACCTATATAAAATCCTTCTCCTTTTTTCAAAGAAATAAAATATATGCCACCTCTTATTAAAGAAACAATGCTTTTAGAAATTATTTCATCCAGCTCTTGTGGTGATAAATGAACAAAACCACCTATACTCATTATGGCATCATAACTGTCCGGAAAAAAGTCAAAAGTTTGAAAATCAGCATTATAAATACGGCAACCTGTTTGATTTTCAGCCAACCTGCACAGAGTTCGTGATTTTTCTATCCCCTCTGCAACATATCCTTTTTTGCTTAACCAGAAAATATCCCTACCTGAGCCACAGCCCAAATCAAGAATTT
>JASMTO010000024.1:0-3489 GCA_041694215.1 bacterium | reverse complement strand
CTTCGATATATCAAGGTATCACCACGTTTTGTAACAATTTTTAAATAAACAGTTCTATAAATTAAAAAATTCAATATGAAAAATGTATCGGCAATAATATGTGCATATAACGAGGAGAAAACGCTAAAAGATGTCATCCTTTCAGTTTCAGAATCTTTAATTGTTAGTGAGATTATTGTAGTTAATGATGGGTCTTCGGATAATACTAAGAAAATAATTGAGGAGCTGCAGAAAGAGATTGAGATAACGGCAATCCATTTTACAGAAAACAAAGGGAAAGGATACGCCATGGCGGTGGGAGTTGAAAATTCAACCTTTGATATTATGCTATTTGTTGATGCCGACCAGTCGAACATTATTCAGGGATACATTAATCAATTAACCAACCCTTTATTAAAAGAAGAATCGGACATGGTTTTAGGCTATTCTACTGTAAATATTTTAAGCCAGGATGTAAATCCTTTAAAAATATTAACAGGTGAAAGAGCTTTATACAAAGAAGATATTATACCAATTCTTGATAAAATGAAGGAGTCACGTTTTGGTGTAGAAACTCTATTGTATTTTTATTACATATCGATTGGCAAGTCCATAAAATTTATCAGGTTAAAAGGGATGACACATAAGGATAAGTACAAAAAAATGTCTTCGTTTAAGGCAACAACAGGCTATATTAACGAAGGCTTTGAAATAGCCTTTACAGCCTTTAAGAATTATGAGCTTTTACTAAAATCTGTAGAAAAACAAATTTCTAAAAGAGTGAAACAATGAGTAAAATTTCAGCAATAATTTGCGCGTATAACGAGGAGAAAACAATCAAAGAAGTAGTAACAACCGTGTGCGGTTACTTTTTTGACGAAGTAATTGTTGTAAACGATGGTTCAACAGATGCTACGTCCAAAATTTTAAGTGAACTTCTGTTTTTACCTTCACTTAAGTATATAGCGCTTCCCGAAAACAAAGGTAAAGGGTATGCAATGGCAACCGGGATAGAAAATTCAACAGGAGAAATTATTGTTTTCATTGATGCCGATTTATCCAACCTGAAAGAGGAGCATTTTGAACAGCTAATCACTCCTGTTTTCAGTAAAGAGGCCGATATGGTTTTAGGGCAGGCAACTGAGACCTTGATTAACTATAAAATTAACCCTTTCAAATCATTTACGGGCGAAAGAGCCCTGTTAAAGCAAGATGTCCTGACAATTTTGGAGGAAATGAGAACTTCAAAATTTGGTGTGGAAACATTAATCAATCTACACTATCAGGCACAAGAAAAAAAGGTTAAATATGTGATGCTCGAAGGACTAAAACATCCAACCAAATTTGATAAAGCCAGTAGTAAATCAAGGGCAATAAAAGAATTTGTTTTGGAAGGGCACCAAATTGCTTTATCATTATTTAACAACTTTAATTCAATAACAAAAATCGCAAGAAATAAAATCAATAAATTTTAAACTATGAATACAAAGAATATTTTTTGGATACTGCTGCTTGTTACCGTTTCAAGCGTAACTAATGCACAAGAAGAAAACAGACTTAAACTGTCAGGAGAGCTTTTAACCGACCAACGTTTTTTACTTGAATCACCAAACGATTGGGCTTGGAACGAAAATCGTCTGACTTTAAGTTTTGACAAAAAAATTACCGCTAATTCCAAATTCTACAGCGAAGTTTGGCTTCGAAATATTGGCTTGCCCGGTATTACACAATCAAGTGATTTGTACAATAAAGGAATTGTTGACCCCTATAATTTAGAAATCAGGGAAGCGTATATTCAGTTGTATGGTTTTCTTACCAAAAATTTAGATGTCACCATTGGTCGTCAGCGCATTGTTTGGGGAACAGCCGATAAATTAAATCCAACCGACAATCTTAATCCATTAGATTTGGAGGATATTCTTGATTTTGGTCGCCGTCGTGGTTCTGATGCTATTAACCTAAGTTACTACCTAAACAACGACTTCTCACTGCAAGGTGTATTTATCCCATTTTTCCAACCTGCGAATATGCCGGTAGGATTTTTTGCAAATGCGCTTACACCTAACATGGAACTGCCTGATGGCATGAATCTTCAAAGTTTTAATGATACCATTGTAATGCCACGTTATAACCTTGGTGAAAGTTCAACAACTGGATTAAAATTTAAAGGATTTGCAGCAGGTTTCGATTTCTCATTAAGCTATGTTTGGGGGTACGATGGATTGCCCTTTGCAACAAACAACACTTTTGCACCAGTAGATGCTATGGGAGGAGTAGCTATAAATTCACAGTTATCATTTAACCGAACTCATATTTTTGGTGCTGATTTAGCAGGAAGTATTGGTGGTGTAGGCGTTTGGGCAGAAGCAGCAGCATTTTTGCCAGAAAATGAAGTTATTATGACAAATGATTTATCAGCGTTTTATCCCTCTTCCCCAGTTCCGGTAACACAAGACACAACAATATTGAAAAAAGATATGTATTTGAAATTTGTAATTGGCGGTGATTATAATTTTGCGAATGGAATCTACTTAAATGTTCAATACATGCATGGCTTTATTAACGAAAGGGGTACTGATAATCTAAATGATTATTTCTTCATGCAGATGGATAAGAAATTCTTTGACGACAAACTAAAAGTTTCGCCATTAGCAGGAGGTTTTATTGTCTCCGATTGGGGTTCTATTGAAAATAATTATTCTATAATATATATGCCAAATATTTCGTACATGGCAACTCCAAATACTGAGATTGCCATGTCAGCAGCAATATTTGACGGGAAAGGAGACAATTTGTTTGGGAAACTGAATAACTATGATATGTTTATGTTTAAATTGAAATATAGTTTTTAATGTTGAATCACATTTAGCCCACCCTATTTGCAAGCACATTGCCAAAGCCCCACGAGCCAACGCTCCAACCAAAGCTTGGTCAAAGAGCTTGCAAATGCCAGCCCGAGTAACCGCCTTTCAGGACGGTTTTAGGATTGCCCACGCTCAAAAAAACAAAATAAATTTGTGCTTAGTGGATAGGTTGGTGTAGATTGATAATGATTTGAGAAATAAATCTAAATCAATGAAATACAGACGGATATGAATGAACACCAGTTGCCAACACGCGGTATAGTTAATTGCCGGTGCAGTGGGTATTCGAGCGGCACAGCTCGTATCAAAAGTAGTTGTAACTTGATACGGAAGTGCTTCGAAATCGGCAACTAACCATACCGCCAACCGTTGCCGCCAAGTTGAAAAACAGCAAATCGCTTATTGACAGAATATTAAAATGAATCACATGCTATTCTCTATCAATCTTTTGACCAAGGAAAAATCAAAATACAGAATAATCTTTGGAATTCTTGCAATAGTTTTTTCGATATCATGGATTTTTATAAACCTTGGCGAAAACGATGAGATAAAAATATTTGACTGGTTTTATTTTGCAATATTTCTCACGCTTGGAATTGGTCATGTAATTGAAGGAGCAGGAATATCTTTAGTGGAAATGTTTGGT
>JASMTO010000023.1:0-13023 GCA_041694215.1 bacterium | reverse complement strand
AGCCGGTAAATACACCTATTTCACCATATGCCGCATCTAAAAAAGGAGCTGAAGTAACCTGTTACTCTTATCATAATCTATTTAACCTAGATGTCTCCATTCTGAGATATTTTACAGTGTATGGACCAGCGGGAAGACCTGATATGAGCATTTTTAGATTTATCAAACAAATATATACAGGGGAAAATCTAACAATATATGGTGATGGAAGCCAGTCCAGAGATTTCACTTACGTTGAAGATATTGCAGAAGGCACTGTAAAAGCCTTAAAGCCGGTGGGTTACGAAATCTTTAATTTAGGTGGGAACACACCCTATAAATTGATAGATGTTCTAAATATGATTGAGGAGTATTTGGGCAAAAAAGCTAATATAATTTACAAACCATTCCATAAAGCAGATATGACAGCGACATGGGCAAATATTGATAAAGCTAAAAACATACTCAATTGGCAACCTAACTACAACTTACATGAAGGATTAAGTAAAACAATAAGCTGGTTCAAAGAAGATATAGATTTTACCAACAGCATCCAGCTTAGAGATTAATAATCCTGCCACTTAAGTGGCAGGATATTTTCTTGTTACTTAGCTGCTTGTAGAACAGGCTCTAGCAATTTCTTAATTTTCTCTTCGTTATTTCTAATAAATTTCTCTGCACTCTTTGCAGGATCCATCTGGTTCTTGTTATCAACAAGAACAGGACCAAGATCTAATTTTGTCCAATCAAAGTTGCTGAAAAAGCTGTACAGAAGCTTGTCATCCTCTTTTAAATCTTTACGTACAATAGTATCAATTGTTTCAGCTTCACTGAAAATGCCATCTTCATCTTTCAAAATTTTAAGGTCATAAGCGCCAAATGCCCAATGGGGCTTCCAAAGGGGCACAACGATCCACTCATGATTTTTGATTGCTCTGTCAAGACTTGCCATCATAATGGCACCGCTACCGGTTACATACTTAAATTCGCCGAGATTAGAAACATTATTTTTGATTGCCTTATCAATCGCTTTGGACATACCGGCACCCGGATCAATACCTATGATTTCACCATCAAATTTATCCTTATATTTAGCCAGTTCGGAAATAGTATCCGGTTCAACATAAGAAGGTACCACAAGCCCTGTAATTGCTCCTTCATAATTTGTCTGGGCATTAATAACGTCATCTTTATATTTTTCATAAAGATCACCGTGAGTAAGTGGCAGCCATGCGCACATCATCGCATCAGAATCCCCACTTGCAACGGATGCCCACATTGCAGCGTTTGCAACCGATCTGAGTTGCACATCGTAACCCAGCATATCCTCAAGAATACCACCAGCAACATGCGTAATTGCCACACATCTTGCCCACTCCACATAAGGAATGGTAACCTTTTTTTGCTTAGCCATAACTGCACCTGTAGACAATATTAACATTGTCAGCATCACAGCAATAATTTTAGTCAACTTTTTCATTTTGACCTCCTTTTTATTTTTGTTTGCTTTTATTCGTCACACTTTGTGTGATACGATCAAGTATTATAGCAATAATAACAATACCTATACCGGCTTCAAAACTTCTGCCAACCCAAAGCCTTTGTATACCACGCCAAACTTCACCACCAAGCCCAGCAGCACCAATCATAGCCGCAATAACAACCATTGAAAGAGCAAGCATTATCGTCTGGTTGACTCCTGCCATTATTGTGGGTTTGGCAAGGGGAAGCTGCAGCTGAAGCAGACGTTGCTTTTTGTCGGAGCCAAAGGCTTCTGAACACTCCACAAGATGTTTCGGAACCTGGCGGATTCCAAGAGCTGTTAGACGTATTGTTGGGGGAATGGAAAAAATAACTGTAGCAAAGATAGCAGGAACTTTACCCAGACCAAAAAATGAGATAGCAGGAATAAGATAAACAAAAGCAGGTAGTGTCTGCATAAAATCCAGAATTGGCGTAACTATCCTAAATACCTTTTGGTAAAGAGCTGCCAAAATACCCACAGGTATTCCAATTACTATAGAAAATAGTGTGGCAACAATAACAAGTGATATAGTGCTTACAGACGCTCTCCATAAATCCATATTCCAAATCAACAATAACCCTATCAATGCAAAAAGGGTAACCCCTATCTTTTTTGTCGCCCAATAAGCAAGTGCAGCCACAATGATAATAAATAGCCATGGGGGCACAAATAGAAAAGCTGATTCCAGCCAATCCAGACCCTGTTCTGTTACAGTTGAAAAAGCCTGCGTAAGTACAGCCAAATTATCAACTAGAAAATTTATGAATGCTTCTATCCAGTCACCTAAAGGTATCCTCGGAATATTACCCATCAATTACCTCCTCTCTGGACAACATTGAGATAAGTGAACCTCTGACAACAACCCCTTTCAAATGATCGTCATCATCAACTACTGCGAGTGGATATTTAGACCCATTTAAAAGATCAAAAAGGTCGTGGGCAGGAGTATCAAGTTTTACTTTTATTATATCGTTATCCACAATATCATGCACAGAATCCATACCTTTATTAACGTTCTTGGCCACATCACTAACATTAACTATTCCTACCACCTTATGATTTTTATCAACCACAAAAAGGCTAGCAATGTTGTTTCTCCGCATTTTTCTCAAAATGGCTTTTGGTCCGTCACTTTTAAGATAGCCAACTGCTTCCGATTTTTTCATGACGGATTCGGCAGTTAACACCTTTGTGGAATCAACATCTTCTACAAATCTTCTGACATAGTCATTGGCAGGGTTTGTGAGAATCTCTTCCGGAGTGCCAATTTGAACAATTTTACCATCTTTCATAAGTACAATTCTGTCCCCAAGTTTCAGAGCCTCGTCAAGGTCGTGGCTTATAAAAAGAATAGTTTTCTGCATTTTTTCTTGGAGATTAATAAGTTCATCCTGCATATCACTTCTGATCAAAGGATCAAGAGCACTAAAAGCTTCATCCATAAGCAACACTTCCGGATCAAGAGCCAATGCCCTGGCAAGGCCAACCCTTTGCTGCATACCACCTGAAAGTTGTTCGGGCAGATTGTCTTCCCAGCCTTTTAGTCCAACCATTTCAAGCGCTTTCATTGCTTTTTCTTCCCTTTCAGCCTTTTCAACTCCTTGGATTTCAAGACCGTATGCAGTATTCCTCAACACTGTCCAATGGGGAAATAAAGCAAAATGTTGAAAGACCATACCTGTATACTTTTGTCTGAATTCCCTTAATTCTTTATGATTAAGCTGTAACACATTGATATCATCGACATAAATTTCACCAGCGGTGGGCTCGATAAGCCTGTTTATACATCTTACAAGTGTTGATTTTCCGCTACCTGAAAGCCCCATAACGACAACAATTTCACCTTCATATACATTAAATGAAGCTTTAGCCACACCCACAGCCTGTTTTGTTTTTTCCATAATTGTGTCTTTATCATAACCTTGATCCAGTAATTCCAGAGCCTCTTCAGGATGATCTCCAAAAATTTTGGAAACATTTTTGATTTTAATCTTTACTTTGTCGTCCATATGAGCTCCATTTTAAATTTTGTCTTTATAAATCAACAATAACTTCTATATAATATTTTTCAACATGAATATTTTCTAATGTAAATTTGAACTTATCATATTTTATATAAATGTCAAGTGCGGTAATATTTTATTACATCATAAAAAAAGGATAATTTCTGAGATTATACGTATATAAAAAATACAAACTCATTGACTTTTAACGACTCTGGAATTAGTTATAAAGAATAGTTTAATTAAATATTGGAAGGGAAAAATGATCAAATTTTACCTTAAGAAAAAGGACAGAATAAGTCTGTATACGCAGGATTCTTTTGAAACACTTCCGGCCAAAGAAGAGATACTGTGGATAGATATAACATTCCCTTCCAAGAACGATTTTGAGATAATAGAAAATGAATATAATCTTGAGTTTCCCACCCGTCAGGAATCTCAAGAAATTGAAGTAAGTTCCCGTTTTTGGGAAGATGAAGAAGATATTACGATAAACAGTTTTTTTATGATTTCAGAAGACAAGCATTCATATAATGAAAGTATCAGTTTTATTTTAAAAGATCATATGCTTATTACAATTAGATACAGGGAATTCAAGACATTCAATGACTGCGAGAAGAAACTTTTATCCGCACCAAACCTATTTATCAGTGGATATGATGTTTTTGGTTACATTCTTGAATCACGAATAGATATCGATGCAGATATTATTGAGAACTTGTCCAGATCAGTTACTACGTTAAGAAAGCAGCTTTTCTCTGATGAAACAGATAACGAAGATATCTTAGAAATAATTTCACGTTTTGAAGATATGAACATGATGATAAGAGACAGTCTAATCGATAAACAACGCATAATATCTTCCATGTTAAAATCACCAAAAGTTCCCCAATCTTTACTGAATAACCTGAAAATAATGATAAAAGATGTTAATTCTTTGATCGAGTATACAAAATATAATTTTGACAGACTTGACTATATTCACAATATTTTTCTTGGACTCCTTGGAATAGAACAAAACAAAGTGGTGAAAATTTTCACCGTGGTTTCTGTTATCTTTCTCCCCCCTACCCTTATCGCAAGTATTTACGGAATGAATTTTGAGTTCATGCCGGAGCTTGAATGGTTATTCGGTTATCCGTTTTCCTTAGGACTGATGCTTATTTCTGCAATACTGCCTATATTCATATTCAAAAAGAAAGGTTGGTTATAATCACCTGCAACATTTAATACAATGCCGGATTTTTATTCTTTACAATTTGTTACTAAGTTGATATAAGACTTTCTTGTCAATTCAGGAGAGGTGTCCGAGTTGGCCGAAGGAGCACGATTGGAAATCGTGTGTACGTTAACGCGTACCGAGGGTTCGAATCCCTCCCTCTCCGTTTTCTTTCTTCCATATTATCAACAAGTTAATTTTTCGGCAAAATCCATTGTTCTAAAATTGTTCTAAACGGTTTTTTATGCGTATATAAATTTGTCCAGTTCGTTCTTCTCTCCGTTGATCTGTTTGATTATCCTGCCGTATGTCTTGAATATCATCTGATGACTGGAATGACCAAGCTGTCTTGCAACGTAATTGATGTCCGCTGTGTTTAACAATGACAATGTGGCGAATGTATGCCTAGCCTGATATATCACCCTGTACCTGATACCAAGCTTTTCAAGAACAGGTCTCCAGTATTTTATCCCCAAATGATATGATGTAGCATAAGGTTCACCGTACTGATTCGTAAAAACGAATGTATCGTTTCTGCTGTATTTCTCTCTGTATTCACTTAATACATCAGTAAGTGTGCGGGGAAGAAGAACATATCTTACAGATTCTTCATTCTTGGGTCCCTTTAAGACTCCGTCCGTTATGGCTTCAGATACAAAGTACCAACCCTCATCAAGGTTCAGATTATCCCACTGCATGGCCAAAGCTTCGCCTGTTCTCATTCCTGTCATAAACATTGTGGCAAAGAATGCATGCTGGATAGGATAATTCTCGGACATATAATCAAGAATTTTTTTGACTTCTTCTTTTGTAAACACATCCACCTTTGTCTTGGGCACTCTCAGATTCTTTATTTTGCCTGAAATATTATCATCAACCAATTCTCTGTCAAACGCATAATTAAGGGCACCACGGAGAACGATCAGCGTGTTGTTTACCGTTTTCGGTGTTATGCCGTCATTAAGTAAAGAACACACCATTTCTTCTATTTCGTATTTTTTCAGCTTTGCAATGTCTTTATCGGGGAGTGTCAGTTTCAGCCTTTTCAGGCATGTTTTATAGCTTTTCAGAGTGGATTTTTCATAATTGCCTACAGTTAGAATATAGGAATACCAGGTATCAAGCAGTTTATAGAGTTTTAACTGCTTTTTCGGTTTCCCCGTTTTCTTGTCTTTTTTCTTATCTTTTGCAGGCTTCAGGCCGAATTTTTTCAGGTTGGTTGAGTTGGGAAACCATTTAACATAGTCAAATGCGTCTTCAACAATCTGTCTCTTAATCTGGCTGTTCATTAGCTTAGCTTCTTCCCTGTTGGCAGGTGTATCATCCAGCTTCAAGGGTTCTTTACACTGCAGCCCTTGATAAGTAAGATTTATCCAAAGTTTATTGCCACGTTTTACTACACCCATATTAGCCTCCGTTTCCTACCCGAAGGCCAAAATCTTTGCACAGATTTTCTTTTACAAATAATACTTTACCGCCGAAATTAATATAGTGTCTGCCTTCTCTGAATTTTCCCTTTGATTTCATGTTCCGTACATGCTGTTCATGACAACGGAACACCTCAGCAACTTCCGAAACAGTCAGAAGAACATTTCCCTCTTTGGTCAGTTTCTTTTCGAGTTCATCAACTTTTTTGATCAGAGCATGATATTGGTCTGTGATATCAACCAATCTGAAATCACCATCATCACCTGACTTGAGGAAAATTTTTGAGTCGGCGGCAAGTGTCTTCTTATCACCTCTCCCTATTAAACTGTCAAACAACTCCTCACTGGATCCAATACTACCTGATTTTTGTTTCTTGATCCATCCTTTTTGCATAAATGACCCCTCTCGTGTTACAAGACGGGGTCATCACCCCGTTGGATATTCTCTGAGTTGCAGAAAATACGCACCGCGTTCTTCTTTTTTAATTTTTATACTTTGTATTATCTGAAACTATTTCTCCGGGATTACACACAAGCAGATTGTTTGTGCGAATAGGGTGTGAAGCATATAATATGCTTGGTTTAATGATTATCTCAGTGTATCGGCTGATACACTATTCATTAGATCTGTTTTTGAACAGTCTAACACTCCTGATATGGACATACTTACAAGGTTTGCTTTAATCCCAATTATGGGTTGAATAAAACTACAGTGGTCCTTGTTATAATTAATTCAAGGGAAAATTTAAACATTTGGCAATATTTTGCCGTATATTATCCCCCAAATTTTTCATCAATAAAGCACTTTCTACTTTATTGACAAAGTGGTACGGTCAAATAAAACTTAAAATTGTCAGGATTAGCATCCTGACGGGTATCTCCCCAGATGAGTTTAATGATAGATATATGCTGTAAAAAATTTATATTAGCGATATCCTCCGGCATTTGAGGCCGCCAGAAAGCCCAATATCTATTATAAACTCACGCATCCGTGAGATAAGCGGGGATTTTCAGACACAGTTATAAATGGCACAGCAACCGAAAGCATCACAAAATGACGCACTATAAAGTGGCAATTTGCAATGATATAACCGTGAATTTTCTGGTTTTCTGTTTTTTCTGTAAGTTTCTGATTGGTTTTAGATCCTGCAAATACAGGTGATTGAGAGTTATTCGTATTTTGCATTCACCTTGTAGAAGGTGAACGCAAAATACATATTTGTGGTTATTTTCATTATTATTCTGCTTGGTCAGCTTCGCTGTTAATCAACCTGTAAAAAAGGTTGATTAATCTCAATGATTCGGACACTTCTCCAGTGTTGTTTTTTATCTAATTAAGTAGAAATTACCAGTAATTTATGGCACCGTTCTCAGAATTCAAGGCCAAATTTATAATTTATTATAGATTTAATATTTTTCTATTGAGTTATCTTTATTTCTTTTCAAGGGCAGATACTTTATCTCTGGCAACAAATTCAACCAAAGTTTTTATAACACTTACATCACCCGCCACGCCCATAGCGAGGAACGAGCGGCGGGTGTGGTCGGGTGTATGTGCTTGTTAAGTGCTGCCAATTTCTGCTATTTCGCAGAATTTTATGAATTGTGAAATATCTTCGAATGACCAACTTGCTAAATTTTCTTTTTGAAATTTGGCAATTTCACCATCAGGTGGAAGATTTGAAAACTCTTCAGGGTATTCAGAAACAAACCAAAACCAAAATATTTTTGCATGTACTGGGATTGTCCCTTTAAGATTTTGAAGCATTAAAACAGCATCCATTATGAAATCCTGAGTAAAGCGACTCAGTGGACCAATATTGATTTTGCTATCTGCGTCACAGTCAGCGTGCTTAAAGAAATTATAGGGATAATTAATACTTTTTAGATGTTCTCTAATCTCTTTTTTCGAAAGTGCTGAAGTGTTCTTTAGTGCACTTTCAACATTAGATATTTTGGCAACATCAAATAACACCTGATGTGTCGAGGCAACAATAGTGTGAATGGTCACCTTATCTCTCTTTTCAAAAAAGAGGGATATGGCTTCAATCAATTGTCTTTCTGCGACTTCAAGTTTATTAACTACTTCTTTTTCCATTCTGTTTATTGTCACTTAACGCTCCGCATAACCGGCTGGCAATGGAGCGAAGCGGAATTGCCAGTCCGAGTTGATACGGTTGTTATACGACTCTCTGCTTTACCAATATCTCCCGCGCCCCACCGCCGGAGCACAGGACGTGCGGAGGCGGTTCTTATTCAACAAGAGTTTTAAAGCTTTCATCAAATTCCTGCTTTTTAATTCTTTCATTGTAAAAAGGCATTCCCCAAATATTAAAGTCTTTGTTCTTCCAGAGAACTTCAATTTTATGTTCTTCCTTTAGTTCTTTGAGAAAATCTTCTTTCCATCTATCGGTTTGGATTAGATGTTCGCCCTTAGGTTCTATGAAGACTTGATACTGAATGCTTATATCCTGTTCTTTTTTTGCAAGAAAAAGTAGGAAGTCCGGTTCAAAGGGTCTACCGTCATGAAAGTTATATATTTGAAAGTGCTTTTCATTTCTTACAAGATAAACAGTGTCATACTTATCTTTTAACTTATCATACATTTTATCGATATAACGAACGAGGAATTTTTCTTCAGAAGTTCCATAATTCTCATTGAATACGTACCAATCTTTTTCAGATAGATCCATTTTCAGATCAGTGTTTCTTGTTTCATTCTGACCGATACCATATTCCTGATCGCCGCTATCGTTAACATATATATTTAGTCGCTTGTCTTTCAGTTTCTTTTTAATATTATATGGTTGAAAAAGCTTGGTTCCTTTGAATTCCACATTCTCACTGGAAATCGTACGACTTACTTTTTCCAGAACTTCTAAAAGGATTTGAAGTTCAACATCAGGAATTAGTGAATTAAGAACCGAATCAGGCCCTTCCACTTCTATTGAAACATTTCTGAGATAATCTTCTGAGGTAATAAACTCACTTATTGATTCAAGATTGGGGAGAAAAGACTTCAAATTATTGAAATGATAAAAATCCAGTTTGCTAAGCGCTTTTCTAACTATTCTATTATCAAAATCAGAAATTACAAAATCTCTGATTTTATAGGTTCTATTTCCAGAATCTTCACTTTCAAAGATGGTTGTCGCAATTCCATAGCCGGTTTGTAATCTTACTTTGTGTGTTTGCTTTGTAATGGTTGTCGGTAATGAAAAGATGTCCTTCCGGTCATTTTCCACTTTTTGATTTAAGAAAACCAATCCATTATGATAAAAATCACTTTCTTTGAAATCAAATTTTAGGTCTAATTGGATTTCTCTCGATTCCTTCGGTTTTATTCCCATTTCATGTAAGGCTTCATTCAGTTCATGGATATATTTGGGATTGTAAGCACTGTGATAATAAAGTTCTTCACAGATACGGAGCTCATTATCAATATCTTCATCATATTTTCTCTGGAATTTCGGTTCTGTTATATCAAGAGAAAAGGGACAATAGCGGGCACCTCTTCCTATTAGCTGGGCTTCTGATATTGTCGTTTTCCCAATTTGCCCTGTTTTAGTATTCTTGTCTCGGGTGTTATAGAGGCGCACAATATCAAAAAGGTTGAGAACATCCCAACCTTCATTGAGCATATCAACAACAAAGATAGCCCTGTATTCATTGTCAGGGTCTTCGAGTGTGTTTACTGCAATCTGCTTTTCTTCTGATTCGGATTTGCTATTTACAACAATACATTTATCTTCTGAAAAATCCTCTTTTATCTCATCAACAAGGCTTTGTATGTTGATATTATTATCTTTTATGTAACTAAAGACTTCTTTAATTGAATTGTCTGCAGTAGCTGAATTGAGTTTTTCAACATCGGATATTTTAAGTGTTTTAATCTTGTCTGTAAACTCGTCAAAGAATGATTTACTGTCGTCAATTTTTTTCGATTTAAGCAGCACAACAGGTTTAATATGGAGTCTGTTTTTCTCAAATATTTTCCTTCTAAACTGGCTTAAAAGACAGGCTTGTAATGCTCTGTCAATATTGTTTATGTCCGCCTGCAGGACTTTTACTTCTTTTGAATATCCATCAAGTCGGAACTGTTTTAGAGAGTAGTCGAAAAGTATTTTATCGAAGTACTTATTTGCCACATCTTCATTTGATAAATCAGCGGTTGCCGTGAATTCCAATAGAAGGTTTTCAACATTTGACCGAAAAATCCTGTTTACTGTCCCTTCCCATGAAATAACTTCTTCAAACAAGGTCTTGTTTAAGTCCTTTTTTCTTTTTGTTTCTGCATTGATATGATGAGCCTCATCGGATATTAGAACGATTTTTTTATCAAAGAAATCTTCATAGGTTAAAGAATTTTCTCTCGGAGTATTTAGCCTTGAGTGAAGCCCCTGTATTGTTGTAAAGACAATGTTAATATCGTCTTCATTGACTGCTTGGAAATTTTCCACTTCTTTAACTGTAACCTGCTTACTTGAAAAACTGAGGAATTCAGAAAATAAATATTTAATTGAAGCCGGATTAAGGAAGTTTTCCCTTGTTTTATTGATAATATTTGTACTGTTTACAAAAAACAGAAAGTTGCGATAACCCTGTTCATAGAGATACAAAATAAGCCCTGCCATTATCAGGGTTTTACCGCTTCCGGTAGCCATGTGAAATAAAATCTGAGAAGGCTTTTGTCTGATAGTCTGGTTATTGTAGTAGAATAAAAACCGTGAAAAAGCTTCTTCCTGATATGGTCTTAGTTCAAAAGTCGGATTTAGGTTAGATTTTATACTTTCAGGTATTTCCGGTAATGCCTGCCCCAGTTCTTTAAAAGCTGTTATTTTTCGTTCTAAAGTTTGCTTATTCATGCTTTACCACCGTAGAATTTGTGATTAAGCATCTTGTCTTCGTCGTTGATACTGTAGTCAGCATCATCTATTTCAGAATAGGGTACATAGAGCATATTTTTATCAAGCGTTTCAATAAGAAAGCGTTTCTGATCCTCAAGAGGAAGCTCTTTAAAATCAGCTACATTCTCATTTATTGATTTGATGTCCACTTTGTAGGAGATAAATGCTTTATCCTGCATTTTTTTCCAGATTTTGAGCAATGATTTTGCGTCTTTAGCTTCATTTATCATATCAATATATTCCTGATTAGCTTTTGCAAGTTCGCAGAAGATAAAGGAGCCACCGCCTTGCCAGTTTACATCTTTAGAAATGCCGCCTTCTTCACCATTTATTACTTTTTTTAGTCTTTCACATATAATATTTTCAGCAGAATTTATTTGCTCAACACCAATATATCTTCTATTCATTTTATGGGCAACTGCTGCTGTTGTGCCAGAACCAAGAAAGAAATCTAAAACCAGGTCTTTCTCTACAGTAAATAGATTTATCAGAAATCTTAATAAGCCCTCTGGTTTTGGGTATTTAAAGGGTGAACTTCCAAATAGTGAAACTAATTCATCACCAGCAGTTTTATTTGTTCCAAGTTCAGTAAGAATAGAGCGAGAAACTTTACCTTCAGGCATAAAGACTTTGTGGTGAAGCGACCAACCATTTTTTGACTCTGTAAATCTTATAGAACCTTCTTTTAAGCCTTCTTCTATTGATTTTTTTGATTTCTGTGAATTAAGTTTAATTTTTGCTCCATCTGGCGCCTCGATTTCTACAGGTATTGGATTTTGAAGACCATCTCTTGCTAAAGTGTCCCAATAAAATCTTTCACCAGTTTTTTCATCAATTTCTTTATAACGTTCTAAATAACTGCCTTCATATGGAATTCTCCATTTTTCATGAATAGATTTTAAGCTGTTTTTTACATGTACGGTTAAATAATCATGATCTAATGCTATAAAATGACTATCATTACCGCCACCTTTTCGTTTTTGCCAAATAAAATCACCTTTAAAATTTTCTCTACCAAATAATTCATCAATGAGACATTTTAAATATGAATGTTCTATTTCATCTGAGTTAATTACTAGAACTCCATCATTGGAAAGCAACTGTTTTGCTATTTCAATTCTATTCTTTATGAATGTTAGCCAAGTTGAATGAGTAAAAGAATCATTATAATTAAAACCACCATTTTCAGTATTATACGGCGGATCAATATAAATCAGCTTAACCTTTCCTCTATACTTCTTTAAAATAGAAGAAAGCCCCAAAAGATTGTTCCCTTTTATTATCAGATTATCATTTTCAGAAACTTCCTCAACTTTTTGCTCACCATCTTTATCATACTTTTTCCAGTTAGTTAAAACCTTCGGGCTTAAGAGTCTATCAATTTCATCAGGAGCAAGGGTTTCATTCCAGAAAATTTCATCTCGTTTTGCATCCTCTTTATCCTGTCCGCCTTCCAGAACGCAGTCTTTATACGGCCAGCTTAAAACAACATCTTTCTTTTCGGTGATGTATTCATCAGCTGTGGTGAGTCCGATTTTATTCTTGAAAGCGGTGTAAGAATCGGGCAGGAATTGTTTATTGCTGATAAATTTCTGGAATTTTATCTTATCAAAAATATATGTGCCTTCAATATCTTGAAAGAAATGCTTTTTTATCTTTTTGTCTGAAAGAAGAAGCTTTATTAACAACGGTTCAAGCTTTAAAGCGTCTTCAATAATGACATTTTTTAGTATTCTTCCTTCTGAGGTGTATTTTTCTTCTTTTGAAAAAAGTTTGGTTAAATCTTCAAGTAAATTCTGCATATTGTCCCTCTGTTAAACATTACAATATTTTGTTTCTCTAAACCTGACATGGACGTCAGGTTTTTGGGCACCGGTATAATAACTCGCATTTATATATATCATATTTTGTCGTATTGGCACATTTATCCGTATAACGCCGAGTTCAGCGGCAGTTTTTAAGT
>JASMTO010000022.1:0-5611 GCA_041694215.1 bacterium | reverse complement strand
CCTACACTTCGTAAGTGTAGCTCAATTTTGAATAACCTTTTATTCCCTCCAGTGTGACTTGATGAGTTAAATAGTGAAATATAATGGAAGAGTAGAGTGTTAGTACACCAAAGCCAAAAAAGCATAAAATAATGCAGTATAAAAAGTAAAGTGTGGCTGACTTATATACCGCGTTAGATTATGTAGTAGATACGATTAATTAATCGTATCTACCTGCCATCTTTATCTTACAAGGATTCTTTAAAAATTCTGTGTAAGACTTCGTCGTTGACCGGGACGGGAGACAGGGGTAGCAAAAGTTTTCCTAAATTCGATTTTTTGGTCATTTCTACTAATTTAGGTACATCCTTTTCTGAAAAATATTTGCCCATGCTTGTGGGTTGCCCTACCATGGAAAACCACTCCTTAATGCGTTCAGCAGCATAGTCCCCTTCACCAGAAAGGCCTTTGAGTTCAGGCACTATAGGGTGATACATATGAGCTAGAACCTCAGGTACTGCATGATATATTTCTTTAACCACAGCAGGCAGTAGAATGCCGAGTCCATCTCCATGAGCTACTTTTTCATCAATTGCGCTCATAGCATGCTCCATGGAATGAGTGATATGTAATAGGCCAATATCAAATGAAATCCCAGCAATAGCAGAAGCATACATCAACCAATATCGCGGGACAAGATTTTTAGGTTCTACAATTGCTTGAGGTAAATATTTGGACACTAAGCGAATAGCTTCACTGGATAACATAATTGAGTAAGGGGTAGTTGTAATCGTTGTTGCAGCTTCTGTAGCATGATTTATGGCATCAATACTAGTTGATATGGTTTGATTAAGTGGTAGAGACAAAGTCACTTGCGGATCATCGATGGAGTAAGTAGGGTATATATGTGGGGTAGTGATGGCTGGTTTATCATGTCTGTCAGATTGAGCCACAGCAAATGAATTTGTTTCACTGCCAGTACCATGAGCTGTATTAATGGCTATAATAGGCAAAGCGCCAGTAATTGGCTCTCCTTTTTCATAAAAGTCAACAGCTTTTTTGCCAGGGTGATATAGCAATACTGCTGCAGTCTTGGCAGTATCTATAGCGGAACCACCTCCAATCGCTAAGACAGAAGTAGCTTGTATTTTTTCTCCCAAACGTGCAGCTTCTTCACAGTTGTTATAAGTTGGGTTAGGGCGTACACCACTGTAATGTTCAAAACTTTCAGCTTCTTTGTTTAAAGCAGGTTCTACCACATTCCATGCTCCGCAGGCTTTATAGGCGATGTCATCTGTAACCACTAAAATTTTTCCCTGCCCTTTGCTTCGCAAAGTTTTTATGATGTCTCCAATCTTATTAATCGCCCCAACACCAAAATACGTAACAGGTCGAGCTGGTTGCAAAGTAAAAACTTTGTTAATATCAATTTTGCTTTCGTTAAAACCCATATTGCGCCTCCTTATATTTTTGTTCAACTATAATAATACTCTGCTATTTTTTTGTCAAGAACTAATTTTATCTCTAATAGAGAGTAGACAATAAGATATATTTTGCATGTATAAAAGAAAGTCTTTAATAAATAACATTATTATAAATTTATAAAAATTTTGCTTATTTTTATATGAATTGGTTATAGAAAACACCTTGTTGATAGATTGGATTAGTCCATTACTACCAACACACTCCCCAGAGTGAGTGAGTTCACCTACACTTCGCAAGTGTAGATAGAGTGATATTTTATAAGCTGAGGATAAGGAAGTCTTCAAGTTTACCACGTATTAATAATTAGCTGTTATTTGCAATAATTGCTCTGTAGACATGGTCAAAGGGGTCGCCTGTTTTCCGGGAGACTTCTGCGACATCGTTATATTCAGGATATATTTTAAAAATCCCATTCCCACTGAATTTTTTAATATTGACAGGATATCCTTTATACACCCTTTTTTCAAAGGAGCGATTCAGGACTCTGCGCTTGTGATGGGAGTACCTTACACCACCGGTTGTTGTCTCTTTCAAGATTAATTCCGAAAGTTTGTGCGTGTCCTCAGGTTTGCAAATTACTGTTAGCTTGTATGAAGGCCTGCTTTTCTTGCCAAATACCGGCTCAAAAAAAGCATCCAGGCATCCTTTTGCAAAAAGCTCTTCCATTACATACGCCATTTGTTCACCAGGCATATCATCGATATTTGTCTGTATTTCATCAACATTGTGCGTCTGCAGATCTTCATTGGATAACAAAATGATTCTTAAAAGGTTGGGAAAGTCTTTAAAAACCTGTGTCCCGGTGGAATAAGCTGTTTTCTCTATCGTACCTGCAAAAGCGTTTTCAATATGTTGTTGATAGTAGCGCAGGATTGCAGCTCCTGTGGGAGTGGTTAGTTCATAGGGGAGGTTTGTCCTTTTGCAGGGTAACCCTTTCAAAATCTCAAGTGTAGCCGGTGAGGGTATTGGAATTGTTCCGTGGGCGGAATGTGTGGTGCCGCTACCTAAAAGGGGGGTGGAGAATTCTATGCTATCAGCGTTGATTTTATTGATAAGATAGCATGTGGATATTATATCGATGATGGAATCAACAGCACCCACTTCATGAAAGTGAACAGTTTTTATATCTTTGCCGTGAATTTTTCCTTCTGCCTCAGCAATGATTCTGAATATTTCCACAGCATCATTTTTAACCCTGGCGGGCAGTGAAGATGAAGAGGTTATCATGTCACTGATTGTAGCGAAATCCCTGTGTATTTTTATATTATCACTGAAATCAATAAGAAGCCGGTTGGCTTTGATGCCGTTAACGAAGGTTTCTTCAACAGAGAGGGTAACATTATCATGAAAAAATTCTGAGAATAGTTCGGATAGTTCTTCATGGCTGGTTTCACTAATCTGCAGTAAAGCAGCGACTGTCATATCACCTGCAAGTCCGGAAATCATATCAAAATATAGCGTTTTCATAATGAAACATATGATAATATAAATTATTATATCTTGCAACGTATTTGACATTGGCGCCCTCCCATTTTTTTAGCATAAATACTTTTCAATGTAATTTGTGCAAATTACATTGAAATCAATACCATCTTAGCTAACCTTTTGTAAAACTTAACTTGATGCAAATTTTGGGGGTGATTCCATATTTGACAAAAAAACAAAAACAATTATTTTTATATAAAAACTGGAGGGAGAATATGATAAAAGAGGTTGATGGTGTTGTGCTTGAGACATTACAGGGGGATATAACAAGCCAGCCGGACATTGAAGCTGTGGTAAATGCAGCTAATGCTCAGCTTATGCCAGGTGGCGGAGTAGCTGGAGCCATTCATCGGGCTGCAGGACCCAAGCTTGCAGAGGAGTGTAAATCATTAGCACCCATAAAACCGGGGGAAGCTGTAATTACCGATGCGTATAACCTGTCCAATTCTTTTGTTATTCACTGTTTAGGACCCGTTTATGGTGTGGATAAACCGGAGGATGAGTTGCTAAAAAAATGTTATGTTAATGCATTAGATATTGCTGACCGTAACAATATTAGCTCCATTGCCTTTCCGGCTATATCCACTGGGGCTTTTGGCTATCCCTTCAGGGAGGCTACGGAAATTGCAGTAAAGACTGTTATCGAGAAAGCAAAGGATCTTAAAAATGTCAAAAAAGTAAGGTTTGTGCTATTTGGTGAAAAGGATCTGCAGATTTATGATGAAATCCTGAGCCAATTAGGCGATTGAAATAGCTAAATCTACTAGATGCTGAAAATTATTAATCAGGGCTTTGTTACTGTGATGGTATTACCTTGCAGATGGACAACTTTATCTCTGAAAAATATGTCGCCACCGTTTGTGCCTACATATAGGCTTTTACCACTTATTACAGCGTACTCGAAAATGTATGAATTTATGGGGGCATAATCACATATTATAATATTTTTTGAATGAACAAGCTCCGGCATGTGAATTCGGGATGAGATGGTAGCCGGAGAGTCATCACCATTATTATAGCTAAAAGATAAATCCTTTACCGGATTTACTGCAACACATTTAAGTATCATTTTATCGGAATATTTTTTAAGTAAATTATAAAAAATATCAGGGATTTTATCGATATCTTTTTCAAAAATCAATTTTGGGACAAACTGCGCTTTATACCTTTCATGTTGGGATTTTTTGAAATACAAAGTGAAGGGGATATTTCCGTAAAAGCTGTTATTCTTTATATTCTTTACTTCATCAATTTCCAGATAACGTAAGTCTTCTTTATTTTTTATATAATTTTTTGCCACAAGATTTTCTGCAATTTCTGAAAATATTGTATCAATACTTTTCATATAATGTTGGGCTATTTCAAAAAGCCTGTCCCTTCTATCAAGAAATCTGTGGATAAGTTTTAATTCCTGCAGTAGTTTATCTTTTTTAAAAATGTTGGTAAAAAAGCCTGCATTTTTTAGTAACGTACTGGTATCAGTAGCTTGGTATTTAAAATCAGTTGTAAATATCTTTTTTGGGGCAAAAATGTCGAAAAAGCTATAGATTTCCTTGTTGTTAAGTGATTCAAAGATATTTGTTTTTCTTGTTTTGTAAATCAGGGAAGATGCAAAGTCAAAATCCTTGACAATGTTGTGTATATTTATAAATGCTGCATTGATTTTGAGGGCAATCATTTGCCCCACCATTGTGAAAAGAGCCAATAATTCTTGAAATTCTTCTCCAGCGATAATGTTAAAATTTAGTTTATTCTGTGTTTTATCCAGTTCATCCAGGTATTCATCCACTTCATCAGCTTTCATGTTTAGGAGTTTAATATCTAAAGGTTTAAGCTTTTTCTTATACTCTTTAGCAAATGCAGAAGGGGCATAATTCAAATTTATGATATCCTCACCACCACCCATTGTGCGATATAAGAAACGCATATTACTCAAATTTACAAAAAGTTTGCCTGCGATAATACTTATTGACGGTGAGTATGTTTTAAATCCGGCATGCAAGTACAGCGGATTTATTAAATCAGGTATTTTGTTGATTATAGAGATTGAAAGAGGATACAGTGTTTCCGGCAGCATTTCTGTAAGCATCCCTTTGCTGTACAGTGTCTTATCACTTGCCATACTGTTTTGAAAAAGGGAAAATTCCACGGAAGAAAGGCAGGAAATGACTTTTCTCTGGTCAAATTGAATACTGGAATCATAGGTGTAATCTTTTTCTATATCGTGTAAATATATTTTGTCTGCCACGGAAAAAGAGCAAATGGGCATAAAATCGATATTTTTTTCGATATTTGAGAATGTATCAGCTATTTTTGAAATAATTTTATTATCAAGTGGTATTTTACCTTTAAGTAATCTGATGTTATCTTTAAAAATACCTTTTAAAATAAGGAATCCGCACTTTTTCCCCAATATGTGGTAAAAGCCGGTATTCCCCATGAAGTGGAAAAAACATTTGAAGGATCCTCCTTCAGGTGTTTGGGAAAAGTTTATCCCTAATGGCTCTAACGTGTTTTTCAGGTTTTCTGTAATCATAAGGCTCTCAGTATGGATAAAAAGTTAATAATATATTTTATATTTTGATTAATAACAAAAATTGTGAAGGTGCACAACAGTTTTAATTCTGGCCCCCTCCCATTTTTTTCACAGCATAAATATTTT
>JASMTO010000021.1:0-3790 GCA_041694215.1 bacterium | reverse complement strand
AACGTTCCAAACAAAGTCAGCATAAAAAGGGTCATTGCCCACTTCCATTATCGACCTCATCCGGGATGCAAGATCAGTAGGTTTTGCAAAGTTATCCATTGGATTGTAACTCAAACTGTATTTAGGGTGAGCGAGTGAGAAAAACTGGAAATCGTCTTCTCTGCCAGTACGCCTGCATACATCATACATTCTGTCAACAAGCTCGTTATCGCCTTTGGGATCGAATATAATAACCGGCTCGTTTCTAAGTATCCCTTGTGTTGCAAGTGATTCTAACAATCTTGTTTTTCCTGAACCAGTACCGCCTACAACAGCAGTTTGCAAAGTGAGAGATTTGTTAGGCAGAGAAATACTTTTTTCATCAGAATATCCCACCCCATGAATAGCAGGATTGCCACCACTTTTACTCATATCAAAGTATTTAGTAAGCGTTTCCTGCTGGCTCAGCTCATACATCCTCTGAACGTGCTTGTTTTGCCATACAAAGCCTTTGCCGATAAAAGTTTTATCTTTATTGCCTTTAGCTTTTGCGACACTGTAAGTAACAGGTTTAGAAAGTGCCAGCGATTTAACCTCTGCTGATCTCATCATCAGCTTATAAAACCGATGAATAGACAACAATAAAATGCCTATCCCTAACCCTGTACTTATAGAACCGGGCAGTTTTAAATACTGCCCGTAGAACAAGACTCCGATTGCAAGCAAAAACTCTGCAATAAAAGGTTTCACATAATAGTTTTTAAGAAACATTTGAGCCCTCTAATTCTTCTTTGATTAGGTTTTTAATAACCCCTTTCTGATAGCCATTCACAGGATGACCGTTAATGATGACATAAGGAGTGCCTCTAACGCCTATATTTTCAGCCTGTTTCGTGTGTTTTTCTATTTTTTTTGTTATTTCGGGTGAGTTAAGTAATTTATAAAACTTGCTTTCATCTTTATCTTTTAATTTCTTTTCAAAAAGTGCTGTGATTTCATCGTAAGATTTTTTGCTGTAGTTGTATTGATACATATTCCAGTCATAGCCTAACTTTTTTCCGGCTTCGTATATCTTGGCAAGTAGTTTAGCGTTCTTATGAAATGAAAGAGGAAAGTGTTTGTAATAAATCACTATATCGTCTTTATGCTTATTAAAAAACGAACCAAGTTCATTGCTCATTTTACGGCAGTATGGACATTCAAAATCTGAAAAGATGACAATTTTTACCTTAGCTGTTTCTGGGTTTCCAAAATAAATTTCATCTTTTGAAGTTTCTACTTCGACGGTTTTTGCTCTGCTTTCGTAATATTTTGCAAGATTTTTGCCGGTTTTAAGGTCAATCAGATTGTTGGTAATGTATTTACCATTAGTAATAAAAGATAGTTCCTTAGATTTTTGTGCTGCACTGAATTTTAGCAGAACATAGAAAAACTCTGATTCCGGGATGTCTATTTCTTTAATTACCTTAATCTTAGCTTTGTTGCCTGATTTCTGTTTAAGAAACTTTACGATGCCCTGTGTTGCTTTTGAATAATTTTGCTTAGCGAAAGCAAAATTAACCTGTGCCGCAATAAGTGTTACTAAAATGATAAATACCACAAAAAACTTATTTTTCATAAACTGCCTCCTAAACTGGTTTGTTTTACCAATCAGTATAGGGGTTCTTCTACGCATTTTTGTGGTATTTGCTAAAACTTGAAATTTTATTTTTATTTTATTGTAGTTTGATTATTTTAAGACAATAAATTCTTGCCTTTTCCGAGATCAGTTACGGTGCTGATTTTTCCCCCGTCCCAATAATAGCTTAAAATTTTGTGAATCTTAACTGGAGGGATAATAGCCTTTGGTTTCAATACTGCCACATTAGTACCGGAGGTATAACGTATACTTTTGTATATTATACCGTCACGGCTTTGCTTTTTAGCTTGCGTACCTAATTTTTGACAATCGAGATAACTTTCAGGATTATAATATTTCTCGTAAACTTTTTGGTCTTGGATATCATGAAAGCTACTTCCTTTTATACGGGCATTATAGACTCTCATGTGGTAATGTCCGGCAGGAGCTTTGTTGTCACTATAAAATCTTTCTCTATGATAAACTGTTTCGTATATAGCTGTTTTTAACTCTTTGCTTGCATAGTATGCACCAAAATAGTCAGTATTAAACTTGGAAGCTTTGACATGAGTGAAAGCGGCCATGATCGGAGTCGACCCTTTCCCAAGTACCCACTCATCTTTTGGCACTTTGCTTGTATCGCCTATTTCATCGGCAATTCGCTTGTTGGTTAAACTTTCTATATAATAAACATACTCAAGCTCATCCTCTGAACATACTTCATCAAAAAAAGTTCTTTCCGGAAACAAGGTTGGTATGATTCTGAAACTTCTTTCCCAATCTAACGGCACAATCGGGGTTTTATTCATACAAACTGCCTCGCTCTGCATCAAGGTAGTTTTTGACAATGAACAGGTCTGCCACGTTGCCGTTTAGCATAACTCTTAAAGGAGTGAAGTTGCTAAACACCGGATTATTGGTATTAATCCAGCTTTTAGTAGAGTAGGGGAGTAATATTTGTAAAGCTTTGTATATCCCCATTATGTAAGAAATCCTCTCCAAAGTATCTTTATTTAGTTTTCCGTCTAAATTGTTTTTCCATTTGTAAAAAGTGGATTCGGAAGATAGACCGAGGAGTATCATCTGGTCTTTGTGGTTATTTATTCCCCATTGCTTGCAGATATTAAAAAAAGTTTTTAGAGCTACACGGTTTATTTTGTCTTTGTCAATATTATCAGAAAAATTTTCCTTTTCGTTTGCTAACATAAGCATTCTCCTTATATCTTAAATTATGTTACATATATGGAAAAAATCAAGTTAATATTGTAAATATGTAAAAAATCCTTGAAAAACTTTTGCGACGTTTTATCTTGATTTATATAACAGGGGTGGGAATAAATAAGAGAGGGTATTAATATGGAAAAGAAAAAGACAGACAGTGACATTTTTATTGATCCCAGAGGGAAAAAGTATATTGATATTGCTCCCCCCAAAAGAAGTAAAAAGAATAATATGTTGCAAACCGGCTTAACAATGGAAGAAGGAGAAGAGTTTGCTCTGGGTATGATGCGTGCTTATGTTAAACTTATGCTTAAGTCTCTTGTTGTAGCACTCGGTATTCTATTAATCATTGCACTTATTGACGGTCTGTTATAATGCAATGTCCATAAATCCCCCTTTTTTTAGGGGGATTTATTATTTACTCCAAGGTGGATTAAAATCTTTTGGCAAATCACTAATTGTTTGCTTGTCGTTAGTAGTAAAATTATAAGATTCTTTTTCATTACCATTATCAAACCAAGAGCCTAACTTATTACCCCAATACTCTTTAGTGTCATTCCACAAATCCCCGGTTTCTTTCATGTAAGTGTTATAAGCACTTTCTGCTGGATTTCTTATCGATTCTGGGACATAATTCCAAGCACCTTGAGCTACGTCTTTTGTTTGATCCCAAAACCCATAGCCATCATCATGCGTTAATTCGGAAACAGAACTTCTACCAGCTATTGCGGCATAATCCCCTCTGTCGCCAGCAACAACTATTCCAGAAGCTCTTCCAGCACCCAAATTTTTGAGACTTTGAGCTGCTTCTTCTTGCGTTATCTCCCCACTCCTGACTTTATCGTATTGGTTTGCTGCATAACTCATAATTGAATTTGTTTTCGGATCGGAAGCTCGCTTAGCAGCTTCCGAGTAACCAAGCTCTCTTCCTATTTCTCCTATGAGCATATTTTTACCCTCTGTGTATTCTTT
>JASMTO010000020.1:0-5801 GCA_041694215.1 bacterium | reverse complement strand
ATCATAACCCTTCATGCCGCTTAAAAACATAACATAAAGTCCATCCGGTCTTTTTATAACTGCCGGTCCTGAATAAGCAAAACCAAGATATTCATCGGTAAATTCCCACAAATATTTAGGACTTAACGGATCGGTTATGTCAAGGGCATAATAGGATGAAAAACCTCCTGATACGGATGAATTATCCGCAGTATCTACTGGTGGGCTTATGCAAGTGGCATTATTATTATTACAATTCACTCCGCCACCCATTCTCATGCCGCCGATAAGAATTTTCTTGTCACCGTAATCAAAAATATAGGGTGTCAGATCATTAATATAAAGGTGTCTAAAATCAGGCTGGGCTCTGTATCTCAGATATGGTTGAGCATTTCTGGGAATAAAAGCCCATTCCTCTCTGCCAATGTCACTAATTCCACTATCATTTTTGGCATTTTGCAGCTGGACGGCAATATAATCACTTGAGTGATACTTCACTGCTTCACCTGCTCTGAAGGCGTGCAGCATACCGTCATTGGCTGCAACATAAATAATGCTCATATTATCATAATTAGCAATTCTCGGAGTAGAATATATAATATCGCCCAAAATTCTTTTAGTTCCGTCATCATCAGTTCTGTCAACACATCCCGGTATATTCTTCCCGTACACAAAATCAGTTAAATTATCAAAGCTGCCCAAGCAGCCATAATCAGTCCCAAAATCCGAAGCAGTGCTATAGTTTTTTAATTCTGTAAGATTTTGTGTGTATATACAATTATCATCATCACATGTTGTATAGATTGTTCTGTCATTGTAAGAATTTGATGAATAATCATTGTATATTTTAGTAGATACTTCGTAAAGTGAATTAATATCTTCAAGCTGATCATAGGGTGTTTTATAGGAAGTATTATCATATCTATAGCCGCTGCAATCACTTCTGTATTGACTGACTTGAAGTGTGCTGGTTAAATCATCATAACCAAACTCTAATATCCTGTCTCCACCGGGCGTACCGTTATCATTGCATATATTAAGCTTATAAGGATCATATGTATCCTCTCTAATATTCTGAACAGTATTCCCTTGAGGATCTTTAAAATTCAAAAACCAATACCCGAAAAGCTTGCCTATCCATGGAACACCTTGGTAATCCGGGTAAAAGACAGCCTGAGTCATAATGGAACCTTCTTTTCTTTTATCGTTAAGAATCGCCACGGATGTTCCTGAGCTTACCTCTTTTAATATCTCTTCAAACACTTTTTCCAAAGAGGTCCTGAATTTATCCGGATTTTCACCGGAAAAGAAATTATCGGGCAATCCGTCAGAGTTAGTATCCCATTCTTCACATGAAGAGTTGGGGAAATTTGTCGTTAAAGAAGTGTTAAGATATTCGGAAGTATAATTACAAGGTACCACCTGCCCTTTATAACCGCCAAAGACCCCAAAATGTTTCATAGCTTTAAAACCATCTGATGCACTGTCCAAAAACATTGCCATGGAAAAGGTTTGCACATTCTGATTTCCGTTTAAGGAAAGTTTTAAATCAGCATTGCCCCCTTTCCACATATCATGTATTAAGTGTTGTGGATCAACATCATAAGGACTGTCATTACTATTACCTTCATTCCATGCACCGTCAGACATTAACAGTGTAAAGTTTTTCGCACAACTAACATCAGTCATATTCCCATTAATGTCAAAGGAATAAGCATTGTCACTCTCAAAATACTCTTTAGCAGTTTGAATTCCACCGTAAGTATATGTACCACCTGTTGCAACAGTATCGTTAATTGTAGCTATAATATTATTATAATCATAAGATGGCTCTATATTGTATGTGACATCTGAGCTGTAAATCACCAATCCCAATCTCGGTTTTACACTTCTTTCATTAATTTCCTGCAAAATACCGTTTGCTGTTTGTGTTGCTGGGTCATAATTTGAAATATCCTCATATTTAATTTGTTCACCATACTCAGTCATAATACTTTTTTCAGAATTCCATGTGCATAAATCATTTGAATTACAAGTAGTCGCATCAGTATAATCATTGCAATGATATCTATTATAACAACCACTTGTCCACCACCACCAATTTTCCCAATAACAAAGGTTGTTGTTTTCACAATCATTCTCATTATCATATGAAGAACATGTATTTATGCTGCGGCAGTAATCATCCTGATATACTCCACCACCTGTTAAGACATATCTAAGGAGGTCTATCCTTGCCATGTTACGAAAATTTAATTCATTGCCGGAATAACTGCCTGAGGAATCTTTTTGCCAATGTCCGTTGCAATGAATGTAGTCAGCAAAAGAGGATCCATAGCCAGGAGGGGTATAAGAATATATAGAAACATCCCCAGTACATGAGTAATTACTATTTTGATCATAATAACCATAATACTTTTCGTTTACATCATAACTGTCTTCATTTGTGTTATAAGCTGGGTAAGCCATACTTCCGCTATAATCCAAAACCAGATATAAATTTGAATACGTATTTTTTTGTAAAAAAGGAGGAATTGAATAATACTCGTCACCCATAGCAGAGAAACATATATTTTGCGTTAAAATAAAAAAAAAGGAAGTTAAAATAATTATCGTTTTCATAAAACCCCCCAATATTTATCTAACATTACTTTCAACATAAGGAATAACATATCTTTCCCCTACATCCTGATCAACGACCATTTCAAGTCTAAACGTTTTACCATAAAGGAAACGACCCTTTACCTTTACAATGGTAGAATCATCATCTTTACACAAAACTTCTGTGTGCAATAAAGTAGACTCTTTATTCTCAGTGCTATTGAAGATAATCGTTTTTAATTCTTTGAATTGCTCCTCGCATGTTAGATCTTCGGCAAAAGCTAAACCCGCAAATAAAAACAATAGTAATATAATAAAAGTAAAAGTTTTTAGCCTCATAGCTTCCTCCACATTATCGTAGCATTAATATAATAATCCCAATTTTCGCACTTCGTTAGTCATTGCAAAACCCTGTAACAACAGGGTTGTGGCAATCTCAAAGCAAAAAGTGGTGAGATTGCTTCGTCGTTGTCACTCCTCGCAAAGACTTATACTGGTGCAAGTGCGAAACTTGAAATAATAATATTATTATAACATAAAAAAATCGTGAAAATTAGAAAATAATTTTAGCAGTAAAATATTTGCCGGCATTCCAGCTCAGTTTTATCCCGTTTTTTCTGCACAGCTGCTCTGCAACGGATAGCCCCACCCCAAGGCCGCTTTCAGCAGAATTACCGAAATCGTTAGCAATAAACAAATATTTCTTTCTACTGTAAACGCCCGCTCTAATATAAACAAAACTTTCAGAATATTTAAAAGCATTATCCAACAAAAGATACAATATAAATTTCAAATCATTTGAGTTTGCAATTATGTTTTGAAGATATAAATTATATCGTATTCTTTTTCTTTTTAAGTTTTTATTTGGTTTTAGATATTCTTTTTCTATAGTATCTATTAACTCTCTGAGATGAACTTTGTTTTTTTTGAAGCTTGCGGTTGAAACTTTTAATTCGGTAATGCTGCCAAAATTTTTCACAAAGGCAAAGATATTGTCCAACTCGCCTGTCAATATCTTATTGCTGAGAATAAGTCTTTCTGCAGCATTTTTAGCTTTTCCATTTTGAGAAGATACAATATCCAGATTTATTCTTTGTCCTGCAAGAAAATTTTTTAATTTATGCCCTAATACGAGAAGAATAATTTCAAATGATTGTGAATAGTGCTCACGATTTTTAATAAGTCTGTATGCTGTAAAATAATACAGCACAGACACGGAAAAAATTATGACTGCATCCCAGTAAAACATCAGCAACAATTTATTGCGGACTTCCTGTCTTATATAACTTTTGTTTATATAATATTTATATTGTCCTCTGATATCATACAATTCGTATCCGGGAATAAATATGTTTTTTTCAGAAATTTTGAGATATGAAGGTTTACTTGGTGTTGTATACTGACTAAGCTGCTGATGACGATCAATTTCCACTAATATCCGCTTTTGTATTTCTGCTTTGAATGAATAAAGAAAAATAGCATTAAGCATCGAAAGGCCAATAACCAAGGTAACAATAATAAAAATAAAAATTTTTAGCTCAAAACTCGCATGGAAGAACTTCTTCATCTATACCTCTACCTTTTCCTTAACCTATTCACTGATAAGCATATAACCTCGTCCCTTATATGTTTTTATACTGTCTTCCGGTAAATATTTGCGTATATGTCTTATGTATGTCCGGATTGATTCAGTACCCACAGGTTTATCCCCCCAGACATAGTTAATAATTCTTTCGGACGTTACTATTTTGTTGCGGTTGATTAACAGTATGTACAGTATATCCCATTCTTTTTTAGTGAGGTTTATTTCTTTATCATCTGCTATTAAAGTCTGGGTCTCCATATCTATGCAAACATTTCCTATTTTTATGATTTTCTTGAAACACCCGTGCCTTTTGCCCACAGATTTTATTCGTAGTAAAAGTTCTTTTGGGTCAAAAGGTTTGACAATATAATCATCAGCACCCTTATTAAAGCATTCTTCCTTAGTTTCTATTCCACCTTTTGCTGTTATGATAATTACAGGAATACTGGGATTTTTTTGCTTAATATATGATAATATTGTTTCCCCTTTTCTAACATTCAGCATCAAATCCAGAAGTATTACATCAAAATATTCATAATTGAAAAATTTGTCTATTTCACTGGCATCAGATATTAATGTTACGGTCATTTTTTCGTTTTTCAAATATTCAGACAATGATAAACCAAGTATTGTATCATCTTCGACGATCAATATTTTCATGGAAACATTATATCATGATATATAATTTTAGTAAATCAATGGTGAGAATACTGAAAATTTTTTTTTTGAAAAAACTGAGCTAATAAAATTTATATTTTATTTAAAAAATTCTGTGCAGGCGTTTTAAAAAGCAGACAGCCTGCTTAAAGCTGACTGTCTGTTATTTTGCTCTTCTTTTTCTAACAACATTTTGCGAAGGTCATCTTTAAATTCACTTATATTTCCAACATGTGCTACACGGGAAGTGTTGGCCAGGTACTGGATTTCATCATCGGACAAGCTTGTTTTTTCGTATATGTTTTTAGCAGATATAACCCTTTCGCTCCAAGGCTCGAATGATTTAATACTTACGAGAAAAAAATGTTCTGAATCCGCAATTGCTCTTGTGAGCACAACATATTTCTCCATTTGCATGGCATAATCCATGACTCTAAATATATCACCTATTATATACTCTTTCTTTGTCACAACTTCCTCCTGAGTGCATACTATATCACTAATTTAGCCTATTTTAACGATGTGTCAACAGTAAATTACTTTTTTTTACAAATACGAAAAATCAATTGTTCTTACAAAGTTTTATATTTTTACGTTTACTTTCTTTATTTTTGGTAAAAATGAATGAGTTGCACAGCAAATCCGAAAAGTAGATTTCGTATTTAACATATTTTTCAATTACTGAATAGGGAATATAAATGTCTGCTTCTTCATATTCTTTAGGTTCAAAATACTCTCCAATGGAGGAATATACCGGCCAGTTTGTTCCAATTAAAACACCTTTCAGGCTTTTATCCTTCACAAGCTTTTCTGAGGGGGCATATTTTACTGCGTATATAATATCCTGAACTTTGTGCTTGAATACTTTTTCAGCACGCTTATTTATGGTATTATATTTTTTGGTGCTGATAGGCTTTTCATAAGGACTTATAATATATACCCAAAAATCTCCCGGTTTATTATCACATAAAGGCTCACA
>JASMTO010000019.1:0-35903 GCA_041694215.1 bacterium | reverse complement strand
CAGAATTTGGATTCCTCGCCTAATTTTAGGAGAGGTTTGATGGGGTACTTATTCAAAGCTTTTGGTACAGTAACACAGAAAAGAATGTATATTTTTAACTATTTGTTAACAAAAAAGGCTCCCACTATTACATTTCTGGAAGCCTCCTTAAAAAGTTATTTCACGGAATCTTTGAAAAGTTTACCAGGTACGAATTTAGGAGCTTTTTTGGCTGGAATATTAATTTCCTCTCCGGTTTGTGGATTTCTCCCCTTCCTGGCTTTTCTTTCACTAACAGAAAAAGTACCGAAACCAACAATGGTAACTTTATCACCATTTTTGAGAGCATCAACCACTGAATCCTCAAACGCTTTAAGTGCTTTTTCTGCATCTGTCTTTGTAAGCCCAGCTTTGTCAGACATTTTTTCAATCAATTCTTTTTTGTTCACAATTTCCTCCTCTTATCATTATGTCATGTACCTCAGCGATATTAAATTTTTATAACCTAATAACAACAATATTTCAAATATAAATTTTGATTTTATCTTTTTTTATAGTGTTTTCAATTTTTTTATTTTGTTAATTTGAAAAATTTAGAATCTTTACTCCAATAGATAACAAAGCAATACCAATAAGACCATTGTATTTCGTTTCCAGGGATATAAATCCATCAACTCCGCTGGAAATGTTTTTAACTCAACACTGTGCAGATGGTATTTCTAACAACTTTGGCAGCTACGATACTTGATGCTCCTGTAAAATCATAATCAGGTGCCAGCTCCACCACATCAGCACCGACAAAATTAAAACCTTTGAAAGAGAGCAGGAGTTCTGATAATTCGTTAAAAGTAAGTCCACCAGGTTCTGGTGTACCAGTGCCAGGAAAAACAGATGTATCAAGAATATCTAAATCAATTGTAAGATAGACTGGATTATCTCCAATTTTCTCACACAATTTAGAGTGTTCCAAATTAAGGTTATTGTATTTGGCAATTTTTCTAAATTCTTCCCTGGTTCCACTTCTAATACCGTAGTGATAAATATTTTCCTGACCGATAATTTTGGCAATATTGTTTATTACTGTGGCATGGGAAAATTTTTCACCTATGTATGTATCACGTAAATCTGCATGCGCATCCAAGTGTATTACTTTCACATTATCATAAATTTTGCTGAGCACTTCTATAATGGGAAAAGTTACAAGATGCTCCCCGCCTAAGCATAAAATTTTTTTATTTATACCCAAACACTTTGCTGCACATTTTTTTATTTCCTTAAAAACTATATCTTTTTCACCGAAAGGAAATTCTATATTTCCTATATCGCTAATATTCAAATCTTCAATATCCATGTTGTAATCGGGACTGTACGTTTCAAGTCCGTATGAAACTTCTCTTATTTTATCCGGAGCAAATCTTGATCCAGGACGGAAACTACTCGTGCCATCATACGGTGCACCAAAAATAATTAAATCAGAACTCTCAAAAGATTTGTCGCATCCTATAAAACAGTTACTAATCGTTTTCATCAAGCATTTCTCTCACAAAAATTCGGTAAAGCAAAACAAGCACTGTAAATTTCTTTATTAAAGTATTGTAAATTCTCTATTTTATCAATCACATCAATTCTCGGTTCCGAGTATGGATGATATTTCTTGGAAGCAAATGCAAAACTCCACATACCAGAAGGATAAAAAGGCACATATCCTGTATACATTTTAACAATGGGGAATGCACTTTTTATATTGGCATACATCTGTTTAATTACCTTTTTGTAAAGATAAGGACTTTCCGATTGAGCAGACATTATTCCGTCATATTTTAGGCATTCATTTACATTTTTATAAAAGCTGGAACTAAATAACGGTTCAGCCGGACCAATTGGATCAGTGGAATCTATGATAATAACATCAAATGCATTCTTATTATCTTCTATATATTTAAAACCATCCTGCACCAATAGGTTTAACTTTGGATTGCCAAATGCTGAAGCTATTTGCGGAAAAAATTCCTTTGATTTTTCGATAACAAGCTCATCAATTTCAACCATTACGCATTCTTTTACACAATCATGTTTCAGGACCTCTCTGGCTGTTCCACCATCGCCTCCTCCGATTATAAGAACCCTCTCAGGATTCGGATGCGCTATCATGGGAACATGTGCAATCATTTCATGGTATGAGAACTCATTGGCCTCTGTTAACATTATCAGACCATCCAGGACCATCATTTTCCCAAGCTGCTCTGTTTGTAAAATATCAAGTTTTTGATATGAGCTTTTACCGCTGTACAAAGTTTCTTTAATTTTTATTGTAAGTCCTGAATCATTTTCATATAACTCCGTAAACCATAGGTCCATACAATAACTCCCGTGCAAATTTATAGTTGTCTTAATCCCATAAAACTACTGCTGCAAAAGCCGCTCCAATGCTTTTTACAGTGGTTTGTATTGCAATGCTTTTAATTTCTTTAATTTTCAGGTTGCGTTTTTCAAGCCCTTTCTCTGCCATTGTCCTAACATGCTTTTCCACTATGTCCTTTCTGGCAGGCGCAGAGTATTCCATAATGAGTCCCGCCTGGGATTCATCTTCCGGATATGCTGCAGCTACAGCAGCTGATAAAGTAACTCCAGGTTCTGCCAGTGCTAACGAAGCGTATGCCACAGGAACCAAAACTCCCTGAGGCAAATCAATCCTATCCACCAAACGACAGTAAGGGGGCACAATGCTGCTCATTTTAACCAAATTTGTATTTCCAATGCCGGCATCCAGAAGCGCACCGTCGAAGGCATTAAGCATGGTATAGCCTTCAGATGTACCAGCAACAAAAAAATGTTTCGTAGGGGTTTTAAATATCATTTTTCACCTCATATATAGCTAAGCACATACAGGCTTATGCCTTAATTGCCCTTCAATATCATTGAGCTGACCGCGCTTCATTTCAATTGTGGATGTATTTTGGGATTGCAATACTTCCTTTATATGCTCAAAAGCAGTCCAGGGATCAACTGTATCACCGCACGTAAAAAGATCAACCGCAGCATAGCCATATTCCGGCCACGTATGAATTGTCAAATGAGACTCAGCTATTACGACTACTCCGCTGACTCCATAAGGGCTAAACGTATGAAATGTACTATCTACTACAGTCGCTCCACTCATGGTTGCTGCGTTTTCAAATTCCTGTTGGAGCATATTTGTGTCCTTCAATTTCTCCGAATTACAACCGTAAAACTCTACTAAAATGTGTTTTCCCAAAGCCTGCATTTTAGCCCCCTTTCTGAAAAAAATATTAAATTTTCATATATTTTACATTTTTTTATCTAAAATATCAAAATTCGACGTTATATACGTAAAAAAAAAATAGTATGTCAATAACTTTTTTCAAGGATTATAACTCTATGAGATTAAAAGGATTATGATATATAAGAAGGAAATTTTTATGTCTTTTAAAGAAAAATTTACAAAATTTTATAATTTTGAGCCAAAAAATTTGTTACATAATCCCGGATTCCTTCCTCAAGTGAGTAAAAATCTTTGTTATATCCAGCATTTCTGAGTTTGTTTATTTTAGCTTCGGTGAAATACTGATATTTATCACGAATATCCTCCGGCATATCTATATATTCAATATAAGCTTTGATTTTAGAATTTTTTATTACGTTTTCAGCCAGATCGTTGAAAGTGCGGGCTTTGCCTGTACCTATATTAAATATTCCTTTTTCAGGCCTGTTTTCGTAAAAGAAATAGATTATTTTTGCAACATCTTTAACATATACAAAATCCCTTTTTTGTTCCCCATGCATACAGTCAGGTCTGTGCGATTTAAATAATTTCACTTTTCCTGTTTCGTTGATTTGATTGAATGTATGGAAAATAACACTTGCCATTCTACCCTTATGATATTCATTCGGGCCGTATACATTGAAAAACTTAAAGCCTGCCCAAAAAGGGGGGATGTCGGTCTGCCTAAGTAGCCACTGATCAAAAATCTGCTTTGAAAACCCATAAGGATTAAGAGGAGTCAGAAGGGAGATATTTGTCATTTCATCGTCGTAGCCGTTTTCCCCGCTTCCATACGTAGCTGCACTGCTGGCATAGATAAAAGGGATATTATTCTGAGCTGAATATTCAAATAGATTCTTGCTGTATTCATAATTATTTTTAATCAAATAATCCAGGTTAAATTCTGCTGTGTCCGTACAGGCTCCCATATGAATGATTGCATCTATCCCTTTAAATCTATCAAGATTGACAATAAAGTCATCTTTATCGCAGAAATCTATAAATCTTTTATTGTTCAGGTTCTTCCATTTATTTTTTTCTCCCAGTTTATCCACCACTAAAATGTTATCATGCCCTTTATCGTTAAAATGCCTCAAAATAACGCTTCCAATAAAACCCGCGGCTCCAGTTATAATGATCATTGTTTGCTCCTTATACAAGATGAAGTAATTATTAAAAAAGGATATTAGATACACATGCAGCGCAGAGTTAGGCAAATGGCGCTGCATGTGTGTTATTTATATTATTTAATGAGAAGCTCTGCAATTTGGATTGCATTAAGTGCTGCACCTTTTCTTAGCTGATCACCGCATACCCAGAAACTGAGTGCATTCTCGCAGGAAATATCCTCTCTTATTCTACCAACATAGCAGTCATCCTTGCCAGCAGCATAAAGGGGCATGGGGTATTCATTTTTATCGGGATTGTCCAAAACCTGTAGCCCTTTTGCACCAGCAAAGAGTTCTCGTGCTTTCTCAGCAGTAATTTTATTTTCTGTTTCAACAAAAACAGATTCAGAGTGAGCTGTTAAAACAGGGACTCTCACACAGGTAGCACTTACCTGAACATCGTTGTCACCTATAATCTTCTTTGTTTCGTTATACATTTTCATTTCCTCTTTGGTGTAACCATTGTCCATAAACTTGTCCACATGAGGAATTACGTTAAATAACAACTGGTATTGGAAATTTTCAACTTTTAGTTTTTCACCTTTAGCCCAGGCTTTGGCTTGTTCTTCAAGTTCATACATGCCCTGAGCTCCGGCACCTGAAGCCGACTGGTAAGAAGATACAACGACCCGTTTGATTTTGCTAAAATCATGAAGGGGTTTAAGTGCAACAACCATTATAATTGTAGTGCAATTGGGATTGGCAATGATTCCGTTATGTTTAAAAGCATCATCAGGGTTTACTTCAGGCACAACCAAAGGTACGTCATTATCCATTCTGAAAGCTGAACTGTTGTCGATAACTACAGCTCCCGCTTTTGCAGCCGAAGGAGCAAATTCTTTGCTTCTGTCACCACCTGCAGAAAACAATGCTATATCAACATCGTTAAATGAATCATGAGTCATTTCCTCTATTTCATACTCTTTGCCTTCGTAGATAATTTTCTTACCGGCACTTCTTGAAGAAGCTAGCAGCTTTAAGTTATCAATGGGAAAATGTCTTTCAGATAATATTTTCAAGAACGTCTCCCCAACAGCGCCTGTGGCTCCAGCAATTGCTACATTGTATTTTCCTTTTCTTTGAAGATTCATTATTACACCTCGGTAAAAATTATTTGATGTTATAAATATTACCAAGTTAATCAAATGTCAACAGCAAGTAAATTTTAAATATCTCCAATATCAGGGAGATTTGAACTTTGGAGTCCTCGCATTGTAATAAAATAGCCCGCCTCCATATTTAGAAGCAAAAGCTACTTTGTACCAAAAAGTCTATCTCCTGCATCCCCCAACCCAGGTACAATATAACCAAATTCATTAAGCTTTTCGTCCAAGCCAGCTGCATAAACCTTAATATCAGGATGAGATCCACATAATTTTTCCACTCCTTCAGGTGCTGCAATTAAACACATAAACTTTATATTTTTTACTCCCGAGTCTTTTAACATCGTTACAGCAGCGGATGCGGATCCACCTGTTGCCAGCATAGGATCTATGAGTATAAATTCCCTGTCCTCAGAACTAGAGGGAATTTTAAAATAATAAGATACAGGCTGAAGGGTATCTTCGTCTCTATATAAACCAATGTGACCTACTCTAGCAGAAGGTATCAATTTAAGTATACCATCAACCATACCCAGGCCTGCTCTTAATATAGGAACAAGTACCACCTTTTTTCCGGAAACAACATTAGATTTTGTTTTACAAATAGGAGTGGAAATTTCAATCTGTCTCAGAGAAAAGTCTTTTGTGATTTCATAGGCCATAAGCATTGCAACCTCATCCACCAATTCTTTAAATTCTTTTTTCGATGTATGCTTTTCTCTGATGAAAGTAAGTTTATGCTCTATTAAGGGATGTTTAATTAAATTGAAATTTTTAAAATTCATTATTTTCCCTCCGGCAACACAAGATTTAAAATAACCCCAACAACTCCGGCAAGCCCGATCCCTCCCAGACTTATTCTTCCATAACTAATCACCATATCACCTATACCTATAATTAACACCACAGAAACTATAATTAGATTCCTAGACTTGGACATATCAACGTTATTTCTGACCAACGAACCTATTCCTACAGCTGCAATCATTCCAAATAGAAGAATCATTATCCCGCCCATCACCGGAACCGGTATCGTTTTTAACACAGCCCCCAGTTTCCCAACAAAAGCCAGAATAATAGCCGTTATTGCTGCTATACGCATATAAATTATATCTGTGGCTTTTGTCAGTGCCACAGCTCCGGTTACTTCGGAATATGTAGTATTCGGTGGACCACCGATAAAACCAGCAAAAGCTGTGGCAACGCCATCTCCTAAAAGTGTTCTGTGCAAACCGGGATCTTTGAGATAATTTTTCCCTGTAACCGATGAAATAGCCAAAACATCTCCTACATGCTCAATTGCAGGTGCAATAGCCACCGGAACAATATATAAAATCGCAGCCAAATCAAATACCGGCATAGCAAAGCTGCCCTCATCCAAGGCCACAAGCCAGGGAACGGAAAACCAAGCGGCATTCTTAATAGGAGTGAAATCCACAACCCCGAGGATTACCGCAAAAATATATCCCAAAATAATTCCCATTAATATAGGAATAAGACTAAAAATTCTTCTGCCATACATAACAACAAGTATTGCCATAATAAGTGTAAAAACAGATAAAAGCACAGCTTTCGGGTCATAATGGCCTGAGCTATCAAAGCTTTTGGCCATATTTACCGCAACAGGAGCAAGGTTTAAACCTATTGTCATTATAACGGGAGCGGTAACCACTGTAGGAAGATATCTATCTATCGCTTCAACCCCTCCCTTTTTCACCATATAACTAAAAATAAAATAAGCAAGACCCGCAAAAACAAGCCCTCCTAATGTTTCCCCCACTCCAAAATTTTTCATTCCAAATTGGATTGGAGCAATAAAAGCAAAAGAACTGGCTAAAAAAACAGGCACTTTGGATTTTGTAATAAATTGAAATATCAACGTTCCGGCGCCAGCACTGAAAAGTGCTATGGAAGGATCTAGCCCGGTTAAAAGGGGTACCAGTACCAACGCTCCAAAAGCTACAAAGAGCATTTGAATCCCAATAAGTGTATTCTTCACATTCAGTGTACTATCCATAATTTCCCTCCAATATTTTATAAAAGTATAAACACTAAATAAAAAAATAAAAAATAATAGCTATTAAAAATGTTTATAAATCTGTCTTTCGAGAAGCCTATCGTATGAACTCCAGCCAGAATTAACATCTTCTTTGTCAAAGATAGTAGTAAATGTGTTAATTTTAGCATCCATATCATCTATATAATGGAGAATAAGTGCTTCTATCGTCTTTGGCTTTTTGGGAGAGCCAAACTCCAGTAAACCATGGTGGCTTGCAATCATATGACCGATGAGATATTTATATTCATCTGAAAATCCTTCAATTTCAGCAATATACCCGTTCACCAATTCTATCCCAAGGAGTAAATGGCCCATAAGCTTTCCCGGATCTGTATAGTCAAAGCCCTTTTCCGCATTAAGCTCAAATATTTTTCCCACATCATGAAATAATGCACCCACAAGCAAAAGATCTCTGTTAACATATGAAGAGTAATAGTCAGCCATTTTTACAGCCAATTTTACTACCGACAATGTATGCTCCAGCAAACCGCCAACATATGCATGATGTATATTTTTAGCCGCAGGCATATATTTAAAAAGTTTCAGTGTCTTAGTATCACCAAAAAAAAGATTCACAAGTTTTTTAACTTTATGGTCTTTTATTTCATTATCAAGAATGGTTTTTATTTCCGTTACCATATCCTGAATATTATATTTTGTTTTGGGAAGGAAATCTATACGGCTTTCATCTTCGAGTTTCTTCATATTGCTGATTTTGAGCTGTATTTGTCCATTGTAGTTCTGAACAACAGCATCAACTGCGACCACATCCCCTTTTTCAGGATCAAATTCCAACTTGTTGCTGTCAAACATTATACCGTTATGCTGTCCACCTTCTTTATCGGTTAAAACAACCCTTAGATACGGTCTATTATCTTTGGTCACATTTTTATTAATCTCGAAAATCATATATTTTTCAGCACTAATGTTCAAATTCATTTTCTCTCCAACTATTTTCTTTAGTAATAATCCACATCAGAAGTTTTCTCAACTTCCAAATCCTTAATATTTAACCCTTCTTTCCTAAGATTATCAAGGACATTCAAAGCATATTTATACATGGAACCTGAGGTATAAACTGCTACATACCCTTTACTACTATCTAGTGTTCGTACAATCCCCACACCCTCATAGGAATCCATAATACTGTTAAGATATAAAACATTATCAATATCGATTTTAAATTTAATTTTTATATTATCAAGTGGGGAATACATTATCAAATAAACTCCATCAAAAAAATATCTACATAGGGAAGTTCTGACACAATATGGTCAATGGGGAAATATGGTGATTTTTCGATATACAGTTTTTCAAACTTAAGATTTTTTACATTATCAATGAAAGGACTGATATTTTTACTTGTATAAATAAAATCTATTAAAAAAAATCCGTATTTAAACATAAATTCTTGTTTTTTGATATACAAAATGGAATTCAAATGACTTGTTTTTTCTACAGACTCTGTCAATTTTCCAAAAGAAAAAAAATCTATGCGGCTGCTACAACCTCTAGGCCTTATATTACGAAAATCATAATCCACAAAAGTTGGAAAAATTTTCAGTTCGGTATAGTTCTTACCGTTATCCGAACCAGAGTCTTGGTTTATCGGCGGAAATGGGATACTCACATCTTTAATCACCTGATCTGTCAATTTTAAACTCACCTTTTATTGTATCTAATATTCCGTTCACAAGAGATGCTGATTTTTCATCCATATATTTACTGGCAATACTCACATAATCATCCAAAATCGCGTAAACTGGTGCATCACCATCAAAAAGCTCAGCTATACCAACCCTGAATACCGATTTTTCTATTTCACCCAACCGTTCAAAAGTCCAGCCTTTCTTAAGATATTTTTTTACAAGTTCGTCATTAAAATTTTTCTTTTTAAAAGCTTTCGTAAATAGCTCTTCTGCAAACTCTTTTACAGCATCCGGTGCCTCTTTTTCCAGCCAAAATATCCTGAGTACTTCTGATATACCAACATCTGCAATAGAAGAATGATACATCATCTGCACCGCATATTCCCTGGATAATGTTCTTTTTGACTTCATGAAATTATAGTTCACACTTTCTTAGCAGATTTACTGTTTCAAGAGCAGCCATAGCAGCTTCTGCACCTTTATTACCATTTTTCGTCCCAGCCCTTTCGATAGCCTGTTCAATAGTATCCGTAGTAAGTACACCAAAAATTACTGGGACTCCTGTATCATAAGCGGATTTTGCCACTCCTTTTGCCACTTCTGCAGAAACATAGTCAAAATGCGGGGTGGAACCTCTAATGACAGCCCCAACAGCTATTACAGCGTCAAATTTTCCAGATTCGGCCAATTTATTACACACCATAGGCATTTCAAATGCACCCGGGACTTTATAAACCTCAATATCATTACTGTCCACATTGTGTCTTAAAAGAGCGTCAGTAGCTCCTGATACCAAACTCTTCACAATAAAATCATTAAATCTCGTAGCAACAATAGCTACCTTTAGGCCACTTCCGTCATAAACACCTTCGTATACCTTCACGCTCATTATCAAACCCCAAATGTTTTATTAAATTTCCTGTTACTAAAAGATATGTCCCATTTTTTCTTTCTTTGTTTTTAAATATTTTTCGTTTTCAGGTCTTACTTCACATACAATAGGGACTCTTTCAACAACTTCCAACCCATAGCCGGAAAGGCATTTTAATTTTTTCATGTTGTTTGTTAGTAATCTTAGCTTTTTAATACCTAGATGTCGCAATATTTGGGCTCCAAAACCGTAGTCCCGAAGGTCATCCTCAAAACCAAGATGTCGATTTGCATCCACAGTATCCATTCCACCTTCCTGGAGCTTATAGGCCTTTATTTTGTTCAACAGACCAATTCCTCTGCCTTCCTGAAACATATACAACAAAACACCCCTGCCTTCTTTTTCGATCATTTTCATGGCACAGTGAAGTTGATCCCTGCAGTCGCATCTCAAAGAACCAAAAACATCACCTGTTAAACATTGGGAATGAACCCTTACCAGTACAGGCTCATCGCTGGATATATTACCCTTCACAAGAGCAACTGCTTCCTGTTTATCCGCCTTGTTCACAAAACCCTCAATTTCAAAATCACCAAAAAGTGTTGGCAAATGCGCATCAGCGATTTTTTCTATAATATTCTCCTTTTCTACGCGGTAAGAGATAAGATCCGCAATTGTGAGAATTTTGAGTCCATGTTCTTGGGCAAATGTTTCCAGCTCCGGCATTCTTGCCATTGTCCCATCATCATTCATAATTTCACATATAACAGCAGCAGGTGTCAGTCCCGCCAGTTTGGTTAAATCCATAGAGCCTTCCGTTTGCCCTGCTCTCACAAGAACGCCTCCATCTTTTGCTCTCAACGGAAACACATGCCCAGGTCGCACGATATCCTCAGCAGTTTTGTTAGGATCTGAAGCTACTTTGATTGTTTGAGCCCTGTCAAAAGCTGAAATACCTGTTGTAACACCTTCTTTAGCCTCTATGGAAACTGTAAAAGCTGTACCAAACTTGGCAGAATTGCCCTCCTCATCCACCATCAAAGGTAAATTCAGTTCATCACATCGCTGGCTGGTAAGACTAAGGCAAATAAGACCTCGTCCGTATTTTGCCATAAAATTTATAGCCTCAGGGGTAACAAAATCCGCAGCTATCATCAAATCCCCTTCATTCTCCCTGTCTTCATCATCCACTAAAATAATCATTTTACCATTTTTGATATCTTCTATTGCCTCTTCCACAGTTGCCCTTACTTCTTTTTTCATTATATAAAATCCTCCATTTGCTGCATCTTTAAAATCCCGGATATTAATCTATCCGTTTTTTTTTCATTTTTCAACAAGTTCTCTATATAACGCGCTATCATATCTACTTCAATATTTACAAAATCTCCAGGATACCTATACTTTAAGACAGTACTTTCAAAAGTATGGGGTATCACAGCAACAGTAAATTCTTTACTCTCAGAGGTATCTGCAACGGTTAAGCTTATTCCATCCACAGCAACAGATCCTTTGGAGACAATATATTTTTTAATATCTTCAGGATAATTTATGCTCAGTCTGTATGCAGATGACTCTTTTCTTATTTCTGTTATTTTCCCCATACAATCAACATGCCCTAGAACAAGGTGGCCCCCAAGCCTGGATGATAGCGTCAGTGCCCGCTCCAGATTTACACAATCATTAGGCTTTAAATACATTAGAGAAGATTTCTGAAGCGTTTCATACGAAATATCGGCGGTAAAAAAGTCATGCCCCACTTTGGTGGCGGTAAGACAAACACCGTTCACAGCCACAGAATCACCTGTTTTAATATCTTCTACAACATCACTACAATTAATGGTTAAAATGGCAAATGAACCACGCTTATCAATTCTGCGCACTACTCCTACCTTTTCCACTATCCCTGTGAACATCGATTCCTCAACTTTTCAGTAAGTTTTAATATATGTCTCGTATAATCATTTATTTTCCCGGTAAAAAGAAAATCATTTTTAAGTTTTTGGACACTCAAATCAAGCAAATGGACAGAATCTTCTATCTTTTCAATATTGAGCTTCCCAATAGAATCAACACCTTCTTCACCTATAATTTTCCCAGAAACAAAAAAATAACACTTATCAGCCAACTTCTTGTTAATAAAGGAAGCATGTATCCTCCTTCCGCCTTCCACAAGTATATTCAGGATATTTTTTCCAATCAACGCTGAGGAAATATCATCCAGGTTTAATCCGTATTTATCACTCTTTACAGGGATGATATCAACCTCTTTTGACATTAAAACATCTGCTTTACCTTTATTTACCGAGAAAGCATTTTCTAATGTAAAAATAATACATTTTTCAGGTTTGTCAGCAAAAACAGCAGCTTGTTCTGAAATATTTAAGGATGAATCAAGTATAATTTTGTAAGGATACCTCTGCATACCCATAAAACGTGCAGTGAGCTTAGGATTATCAGCAGCTACAGTGCCACTTCCCACCAAAATGCCGTCGGAAATACTCCTGAAGTAGTGTCCGTAATGTCTTGAAGTTTTATCGGTAATCCACTTTGAAGAGCCTGTAGAAGTGGCTATTTTCCCGTCCAAACTTTGGGCTATTTTCAAAGAATAAAACGGTTTATTCTCTAAAATATACTTGGTAAAATCTTCTATAATCTCTGCACATGCCTGTTCTGCAAAACCTAGATAAACTTCAACGCCATGATCCTGTAAATATTTTATTCCGTTACCAGCATTTAAGGGATTAGGATCGGCCACTCCGATAAAAACCCGCTTTATCCCCCTTTTAACAATAGTTTCCACACAGGGAGGGGTTTTTCCATAATGAGAGCAGGGCTCAAGTGTCACATATAAGTCAGATCCACTTATATCTTGGATGCAGTCATTGATGGCTTCAATCTCAGCATGTGGCCCACCAAACATTTTATGGAAACCCTTACCTATAACCTCTCCATTTTTAACAACCATTGCTCCAACAACAGGATTAGTACCTGTATAACCCTTGCCAGCCAAAGCCAAGTTAACACATTCTAACATCAGTTCATGAGGATTAGCCAATTCTCTCTCCTATTTTATGCTCTTTGCCTTGAACAATTCTTACAATATTTGATTTATGTCTATAAATAATAAAAACAGCAACAATTGTTGTGAAAACCTGCAGAGCAAACCAGTCAGTATTCAGCCATACTGAGATCATTAGTACAATTGCTGAAATCATAGAACCAAGGGAAACAATGCGAAAAATAGCAATAATAATAAAAAAAACAAGAAGTGCCCAGAAAAGACTGTAAGGACTTAGCGCTATAAAGACACCCACGCCTGTGGCCACACCTTTACCACCTCTAAATTTTAAAAAAACAGTATATGTATGCCCCAAAATAATAAAAAAAGCACAAAAAAGAACAATATTGTCATTAATAACTAACACTTGGCGGAACAGATAAAGAGGGATAAAAGCTTTCATCATATCACAGCAAAAAGCAACAACAAACCCCCACTTACCCAGGACACGCCCTGCATTAGTGGCTCCTACATTCCCGCTTCCCACTTCCCGCAAATCAACACCTTTTACCAATTTTACAAGCAGGTATGAAAACGGTATGGCACCCAATAAATATGAAATTACAAAAAGAAACAGATAAAAAATCATAATGGCAAAAATCCTGTATAAAAAACTTCACTAATTTAATTGCATAATCCTTGCAAATCTAACAACAAAAGCACGCTTTGCATAGCTCTTTATTGATCCCAACTGCTTTATCCTTATTGTTAAGCTATTCACATATTTATTTACTATATTGTTCACTCAGCTCGAGATTTCTCAACCCCACTTTGCTTCACTATCCTTTAACGACCCGTGCTAACTAACACTTAACACATAACACTTAGCACTACTATAACCTATAACCTATAACCTATAACCTATGACCTAAAATCTATCAACATGCCTTAGCACTTATTAACTTTTTCAGGAAATCAGACATTGGCTTTCTTCCTAAAAAAGTTTCTGTAATAAACAAAACCAGAATATAATGAAATTATTACCGAAAGATATATAAGTATTTTGCCTATTAAAAAAACATTCACCCCAAATAATTCATTTTTATATATAAGAAGTGTGAGTGCAGTCATTTGAAAGGCTGTTTTGATTTTACCAAAAAATCCGGCGGGGATAATGATACCTTTGCTTGATGCAAAATCCCTCAAAGCCCCCACTGCAAACTCTCTGCTCAGTAAAATAATAACAACCACAGCGTTGAGTCTATCAATCTGTATGAGAGAAATAAGGGCTGCCGCCACAAGTATCTTATCTGCAATAGGATCAAGTATTTTACCAAAATCAGAAACCACACGATATTTGCGAGCCAAATACCCATCGATAAAATCAGTTAGAGAAGCAACAACAAAAACAATTGCTGATAGGACATTTGTTACACTGTTATCAAAAAAAATCAGAATCAGAAAAACCGGGACAAGCATAACTCTAAGAACAGTTAATTGATTTGGCAGCCTTTGCATGATGTCATTTGACATTATATTTCCCCATCTTATATCTAAAGGCTCTACCCGATAAATTCAGCAACTCTGCAGCTTTGCTTTGATTGCCATTAGTTTTTTTTAATGCAGCCAGTATATATTTTTTTTCAATTTTTTCCACAATTTTATCCAAATCCACAGGATTTTCTAAAATGAAATCATCCTGTTCTCCGTAATTGTCCTCCAATTCAAAAAAATATCTGGGAAAACTTGAAGGAAGCAACTTGTTTGTTTTTTCCATTGCAACAGCCCTTTCAATAAGGTTTTCAAGCTCTCTCACATTACCTTTGAAGGGATAATTTTTTAATGCTTCATTTACCGCAAAAGAAATCTGGGATATGTTTTTATCCATCAATATACTATATTTCCTCAAAAAGTGCTTGGTTAACTCGTCAATATCTTCACGTCTTTCTCTTAAAGGAGGAATATGTATGTTAACAACATTCAAACGGTAATAAAGGTCTCTGCGGAAGTTTCCCTGCTTTATTTGATTGGCAAGATTCTTATTAGTTGCCGTTATTAGTCTAAAATCTGTTTTGATTTCTTTGCCAGCACCTAATGGCTGCACTATTTTTTCCTGAATTACACGCAACAGTTTCGACTGCAAAAAAAGCGGCATATCACCTATTTCATCCAAAAAAATGGAACCACCGTCTGCAAGCTCAAAAATCCCTTTTTTGTCATAAGTCGCCCCAGTAAAAGCGCCTTTTTTATATCCGAACAATTCGGACTCTAGTAAATCATAAGGAATAGCGCTGCAGTTAATAGCTTTAAAAGCATTAAAAGACCTTCTACTCAAGCGATGAATTGCTCTCGCCACCAACTCCTTGCCCGTACCAGACTCACCTGTAATGAGTACAGTGGAATCTGTTTTGGCCACATCAATAATATATTTCTTTATTTTTTTAATTACATCGCTTTTCCCTTTTATTTCATCCAGCTCCGGATAACACTCATCATCCTTTTCCTTGTGGGAGGAAATAACATCGCGAACCATTTTAACAAGATTATCCATATCAAATGGTTTTGTTACATAATCCACCACACCAAGTTTTACTGACTCCAGTGCAGTGGAACTGCTGGCATATGCCGTCATAAGTATAAAAGGGATGTTATGAGTGTGTTGTTTACACCACCTTACAATATCCATACCATCTTCATTTCCCAGGACCAAATCACAAACAGCAATATCAATTTTTTCATGTTTTATGACTTCACACGCCCCTGAAACGTTAGATGCTGTAAACACATGATAACCTTCATCAGCAAAAAGAATTTCAAGTAGTTCCCTGAAAGATTTTTCATCATCAATAATTAGTATCTTATGCCCGGACATCGCCACCGTTACTCAAACGTAATTTCAATTATTTCATACTCAGTCTCTCCGCCAGGTGCATTAACAACAGCTTCTTCCCCAACTTTTTTACCCACAAGTGCCCTTGCCAATGGAGAAAGTACAGAGATATCTCCTTTAGTAATATCAGATTCGTCCGGACCTACTATCCTGTATGTCTTGACCTCATCAGTGTCTACATTTTCAATTTTAACCGTGGCACCAAAAACCACTTTATCCCCTTTTAATGTACTGGTATCAATAATCTCAAATTTAGACATTTTGGATTCAAGCTCATTTATTTTAGCCTCAAGCATCCCCTGGCGTTCCTTAGCAGCATCATATTCTGCATTTTCACTTAAATCACCATGTGATCTTGCTTCTTTTATAGCTTCAACCACATCTTTCCTATCTTTTGTTTTAAGTCTCTCAAGCTCTTCTTTTATCTTTTCAAAGCCCTCTTTTGTAATCGGTATTCTATCCATGACGTTCCCCCGTATGTTTTTTTCCTGTAACAAAAGCGTTAATATAACCACCCTTCATGTGAATTTCAAGCTCATCATCAAGTTTCACAAAATTTATTGACGGAGCTAGTTGACCGTTTGCATAAACTACCGCATAGCCACGGGAAACTATTTTGTCTGGACCCATGGCTTCCAGTTTACCGGTTAATTCCCTTAGCTTCCCATCTTCATAATGTATTTTATTTTTCATACTTCTCAACAGGTAATTCTCAAGATATTCCAGTTTCTCTCTGCGCTGTTTTACACTGTTGATAATATTTACAGGCCTAAGTGAGGCATCTACCATATCCATGCGTCTACCACTGTCAGCAACCTTTCTTTTCATAATTCCACTAATTTTATCCAAAAAACGTGCAATTTCGCTTTTATACAGTCTCAGTTTTGCATGAGGTGAATTTTTATTCATAGATATAAGATAATTATCTAATTTTTGCATAGCAGTGGTTAATGTATACGACATGTCCTTTTCCAGTCTTTTTTGTAAATCATTTAGCTTTTTATCATATTGAAGGTAGCCACTAGAAAGATATACAGCAGCTGCTGTTGGAGTGGCCACAGCCAAATCAGCGGTATAATCACATATGGTGGTATCCCTCTGATGACCTATTGCTGAAATTGTAGGCACATCAACCGCACGTAAAACCCGTGCAACATTCTCTTCATTAAAAACAGCCAAATCTTCCAGTGATCCTCCGCCTCTCATCAAAACCAGTACATCGTACAAGTCACTTCTTTTACCTGCCTGCAAAACATTTTTTTCTATATCAGAAGCTGCAGCATTCCCTTGTACCATAACAGGCCATAAGTCTATATGGAATTTTGCAGTATTTTTTTTGGCAGTACTGATAAAATCCTTTATAGCCGCACCTGTGGGTGATGTGATAACAGCTATTCTTTTCACAAAAGTAGGAACACTTCTTTTAAGATTTTCATCAAGCAGCCCTTCCCGCTCTAACTTTTTTTTGGTCTCAGCAAATTTTTTATAAAATTCACCTTCAGAGTCATATTCTATTTTTTTTACAATTATCTGATATGATCCACCGGCTTCGTATACAGAAATATCTCCATAAACGGTGACTTTGTCCCCATTTTGAATCACATACCCATTATTAGCCAGGTTGTAACGTTTGAAAAAGACAGATTTAATTTGTGAGGAATTATCTTTTAGAATAAAGTAACAATGTCCTGTCGGGGACTTGGACAAGTTTGATATTTCTCCGGTAACCATGACAGGATTAGTAAATGTATGCTCAATCAGATTCTTGATCGCTTTTGTTATCTCGCTGACGGTATATTTCTTCATCATTATCCTTTAAAATATATAAGTCTTCTTCAGGTTTCTTCAGATTAAGTTCTTTACGAATAATCGTTTCCAAAAACTGTTTATCTTTTTTTAACAGATAAAGCTCATGTTCAAGCTCATTGATTTTTTTGCTAAGATTATCAACTTTTTCAGCATACTTTTTCCTTATATCCAGAAGATTGTTATATTCAATAAGACCTCTGTTACCAAAAATCAGATACAAGACGAGAGCAAAAACCAGCCCAAAATACAATATGTTGGATTTCATCTTTTGCCACTCTTGGTTAAATAAAGCCTTGTGGCCTGATTTTTTAATGCTGCTGGAATCTCTCTGGATTTTGAAAGTATTTCAATATCTTTCATATATAAGTTATTAACATACTTCATACTTATTTCCAAAGGAGTTTTTGGATGCATTAAAATACTTTTTAATATGTTGTAGTTTTTCATAAAATTTCTGTTTCTGGTTAGTTCCCTTATCAGGTGTTCAGGTGTGGTTTTGTTTTTCACCAGTGTTTCAATCTCCTCTTCAGTAATCCTGGGGTTTTTCAAAACAGACAAAGACACTTGTTTATTTGGATCTTTAATTAAAAGGGATCGAGCAGATTTATTCCCTTTCAAAGCAAGCTTAATTTTTTCAACAGGCTTCATTGCCAAAACCTTTTTATACAAATTATCTTCTAACTCTTTGACTTCAGACTCAACCTTCCCTTCCACCGCAATTTTAACATTCTCGTTTTTCTTTGCTTTCTCATGATTGTTCCTGTCGGATTCATAATTCTCAGCTTCATGTTCCAGATTGATTTCATACAGCAGCTGTTTTAACAATACAATTGCATCATCAGGAGTATATGGATTTGAAAGCGCCTGCTTAATTAATGATTTATCTTTTATAAGCTTATGCTTTAAATTAGAAATCCTGAACAAAACCTCTGGATCCGAAGAAGCTACCAATATTTCCAGAATATCAGGTTCAATGTCCCTGACAGCAATTAATGCTGAAACAAAAAATACATTATTTTTCATAATCTTTGTAAGATAAGTTAAATATCTCCCCTGAAAATAAGGGCTTTGGACTATATTTTTGAAAAAATCTTCATTAAATTTTCTAAGTAAATGATATAACTCTTTTACATGGGATCGATAATTCTTTAAAATAAGAAACACTATCAAAGGATAATCTTCATATTTTACAGGAATATAGCCTTCCAACAGGGATTTAACCTGGTTGTCTGTTGCCCGTCTTAAATACAAATCAGCTGTAATATCATCAAGAATATTATGTTTTTTATATAAATCCAGATAACCGGACAAATCTTCATCAAGTGTCAAAAAGCTTTCAAGCTTTTTGACATCATCATTATCAAGCTCTGCTTTGTTTTGATATTCCTGCAGAAAAAGAAAAAAGTTATCAGTCACTAACAATCCTGTTCTTACCTGTTTGTTTTGCTTTTATGAGATTTTTATCCGCCCAATCTAATACATTTTCAGCATTTTGTGTATCACTGCTAACCTCTGCCACTCCCATGCTTACTGTTATTTTTATTTTGTGGTTTTTGTATTTGAATGTTGTCTTGCTTACATTCTGCCTTATTCGCTCCGCAACGTTAGAAGCTTTACTTTTACCCGTTTCCGGTAGTAAAATAAGAAATTCTTCTCCGCCAAAACGGAAAGCATAGTCAACTTTTCTTAAATTTTTCTTTATAATATCCGAAAAATATTTCAAAACGTAATCACCCACCAGGTGACCGTATGTATCATTAACATATTTAAAATCATCTATATCCAAAAAGATAACAGAGAATATTTTACCATATCGTTTGTTTAAATCCAAATGCTCCTTAAGTTTATTCTCAAGATATTTTTTGTTGTAAAGGCCTGTTAAAAAATCTGTAATCGTCTCTACTCTAAACTTATTCAATTCTGCTTTTAACTTGTCAAGTTCGTTTGCTTGATTTTTGTATTCACTAAATTCACTGTCAAGGCTATTTTTATTCATCCTTATCTTTTCAAGGGTTTTATCTTTTTTAAGAAGTTTTTCTTCAATTCTACCTATAAGTTTGTCTAAATCCCCGGTAATTTCTTGTAAAATATTATCTATTTCATCTTTATTGTTGACAAGAGATGTCATACTATTTAACTCATCAAGAATTTTTTTATCCACATAAGTATCAGAATTCATAAGATCAATGCTTTCATCTAGTAAATCAAAAATCTGATGAGAAATATATGTCACACGATTAATTACCTTTTCCAATATTAATTTGATTTTAGAAAAGAGGAAAGATACTTTTTCAAAATCTGCAATATTCACACTAATGAAATCTATAGTTTTATCTACAATTTCGCAATACTCGTTGGCATGAATAAGCTCGTTTTCAATCTTATTCAACTCTTCATTTTTATGGAAATTATTCAAATGCTTAATTTTATCAAGGATGTAGGATTTCAGATTTTCATTGCACTTTCTGTATTCCTCTACAGTTAACAGACTTATAAAATTTTCATTATTTTTTATGTAATTCCTTAACGTGTTTTTATCCAATGACTTATTGTTTCTTTTAAGCTCCATGAGCATTTCTACAATCATTGTTGAAAGAGTATCCACAAATTTTTCAAAATCTTTCACATCTCACCTTATAGTTTTGATTTTAAACTATAACAAATTATTTCTTAGTTCGTCAAAAAAATTTAAGACAAACGGCTGTTTATAATCATAAAATGTCCAAGGAAGACTTCTAAAAACCCCTTTTTTGCGATAAAGTTGTAAATCAGCATATATGTTGGATCCTAAATATATTCTATGAGAAAAATTTTTAGTGCTTGCAGCGACCACCTTTTCCAATGCAACATAGCCAGGATCAATATTGATAATCCTTTTGCCATCCACCATAAAAGATCTTTCCAGATCAACAGTTATAAGTTTATACCTCAAGATCTCATCCGGATATATTTGAAAAGAATAGCCTGCAAAATATTTACTCAGACTACTTCCCATCTCATTCACATAATATTGTGTATGCGAAAAAGGAAAAATCTCCGATTTAACGACAGGTAGGCCGAACAGAGGTTTTAATAACATATCCGGGTCATTAATATATGTGGTATTATATAATATAGCATTATACAATACCACTTTAAGCGGTTCGCGCAAACCACCGCCATAAACCATACTCAAATCCGCTTTATTATTCTATTTCTAAATCATCAATTTCGATACTTGGAATAATTGTCGAAATAGCATGTTTATAAATCATTTTCTGGGCATCATCTTTCAGTATAATGACAAAATTATCAAAACCTTTGATAACTCCATCAATTTTTACACCATTGGTTAAATAAACAGAAACAGCAATTCTCTTTTTTCTTACATAGTTAAGAAAAACATCTTGGATATTCACTTTTTTGCCCATTATATCCCCTCGCTATGGTTACTATATTCTAAAATTAAGAGATTATTAAAATGTTAATAATCGTATTATTATATTATTTACAACAATTTTCAATAGGAAAAAATTATAGCTTAATAGCCCAAAAACATCAAGCAACAATCGTGTAGATTCTCAGTTCAGCCTGGAAAGAAGTTTTTGATGTAAATCCGCAAGAGCATTTTTATCAAAAGCATCGATATATTCGATATCTTTCATATGTCTGAACCAAGTAATCTGCCTTTTAGCAAAATTTCTTGTTTTTTTCTTTATTTCACGAACAGCATTATCGTATGTACATTCACCATTTAAAAATGAAGCCACCTGTCTGTAGCCAATTGCATCAAAAGAGCCAAGATGCATGCCATAACCCATATCCAACAGTTTTTTTACTTCCTCAGCCCACCCGTTATCAAACATTTTATCCACACGGCCATTAATTTTTTCATATATTGTTTTTCTATCTCCGGTGAACACATAAACATCGTATTTATAAGCAGGTTCCCTGTGAAATTTTTCGTGACACTGTTTAAAAGGCATACCGGTTAATTCACAAACTTCCAATGCACGAATTATCCTGTTTTTATCATTTGGGGATACATTAGATGCATACTCAGGATCCTTAGCCTTAAGCATTTCATATAATTTATACAGTCCATATTGTTCCACAATATCTGTATATGTTAAGCGCAACTGCTCATTTTTGGCAGGCCCCTCAAAAATACCCTTAGTCAATACCTCAACATACATCCCTGTACCACCGACAACAATGGGGAAATTTCCCCTGTTATAAATATCAGATATAATTTTTTCGGCAAAATTAAAGAATTTACCTGCAGAATACTCTTCATCAGGATATAAAATATCTATAAGATAGTGGGGAATGCTTCTTAAAATTTCTTTAGGTGGCTTGGCAGTTCCTATATCCAAATACTTATACACCTGAAAAGCATCGGCATTAACTATCTCAATTTTTCTTGATAACGTTTTTTCTTCAGCTAAAAAACAGAGTTTTTTTACAAAATCTGTTTTTCCTGTTGCTGTGATTCCTGTGATAATAGGTACTTTGTTCATCGATGAAACTTCCTGAAAAGCTCCTCCTTGCTTTGTTTAAAGATTATAGGCCTTCCATGGGGGCAGGTAAAAGGATTTTTGGTTTTTAGCAATTCATGGACAAGGTGTCTCATCTCAAATTCACTTAGTTTCTCACCTGCTTTAATGGCAGATTTGCAGGACATAACCACAAGTGTGGAATCCTTCACACCTGTTTTTGTCAAAAAATCTATTTCCTGCAGAATACTCACAATTTCCTGTTTTATATCTTTGTTAATGATTTCAGACGGTATTCTGTTCACCTTCACACTTGTCCAGCCGAAATCTTCTATATCATATCCAAATTCCGCAAAAATATCTTTGTTTGAAAGAAGTAATTCACATTCATCTTTACTGAGATTTACAGAAAGAGGTTCTGTTAAATTAATAGAGGATATTTCCATTTCAAAAGACTCACTTTTGTATTTTTCGTACAATACCCTTTCATGGGCAATATGTTGATCAATCATGTAGTAAAAATCATCAAATTCACAGATAATTATCGTGTTAAAAAGCTGCCCCACAACTCTAAAGTAAGATCCATCTTCAGATACATTTTCACTATTATTCTCCAAGACGCCGTATGTTTGATTATCCAAGATATCGTAAACACTGGACATTTTAAATTCATCATGATTATAATTTGCTCTATTATAAGAAAAATTATCTTTATTTACAAATGAATTATGCTTTATTTCTTCACTTTTACCTAAGCTTTCATGTTCAAAATTATTATTTCCAGGAGCAGCTGACAATTCCCCCAGCTTAGAAGTAATACTGTCGTATACAAAAGAAAAAATTTCTCCGGAATTCATAAATTTGACAAAGAGTTTAGCAGGATGAACATTTACATCCAAATCCGAAGAATTCAAGTAAAGGGATACACACCCCATAGGGTATCTTCCTTCGGGGAGAAGTCGCTTGTACGCTTTTACAATACACTGGATAAGCATATTATCCTTAATAACACGTCCGTTTACACCAACGACAAGATTATCTTTCTTTAGTTTTTGGATTTCTGGTGTTGAAATAACAGCTTCAATATTTAAATCATTGTACGTATTTTTAAAGTGCAACAGATTATTCTCCCCAAACACCTCATTTGCCCTTGAAAGCATCCCTGCACCTTTTGGGAAGAACAATGTTCTCTTCTCATTAGCTGTAAAACTTATGGAAATATGATAATTAACCAAAGAAAATTGTTTAATAAACTTAACAATCTCACGCTGTTCAGCAGCGGGTGTTTTTAAAAATTTCCTTCGGGCAGGGATGTTTTCGAAAAGATTCTTGACTGTAACAACTGTTCCCTCGGTACCCGCAGCCGGTTTAATTTCTTTATCACTGCCAAAATAAACGGATAGAGAAAAACAATCATGATTTTTTCTTTTGGATTTTATACAAAAATCACTGACAGAGCTCACAGCTGCCAGTGCTTCACCGCGAAAACCGAACGTATTAAGACAGTATATATCATCTATACTGTTTATTTTACTGGTGGCAAAGCGGTCAACGGTATTCGGTAAATCATCGGGCAAAATGCCTTTCCCATCATCTGTTATTCTTATCAAACTTATACCGCCATCTATAATCTCAACGGTAATATTCTCAGCACCGGCATCTGCAGCATTTTCAAGAAGCTCTTTCACTACATTATACGGACGGTCAATCACTTCACCGGCAGCAATTTTATTGGATACATCCACCGGCAGCTGTATAATTTCCCGTTTACTGCTCAGCAAAAACCCCCATTGCCATATATTTTTCACACCTGTACTCATACAGCCTTTCAGGTGACAATTGTTTCAACTCGTTCAAATGTTTTTTCAATGCCTCTTTTACATTCTCTGCCGTTTTTATATAATCCCTGTGGGCTCCTCCGAGAGGCTCCAGTACTATTTCGTCTATAACTTTGAGTTTGTACAAATCCTGTGCTGTAAGTTTCAAAGCTTCGGCAGCCTTGCCGGAATAACTGGCATCTTTCCATAATATTGATGCGCAACCCTCCGGGCTGATTACGGCATATATAGAGTGTTCCAACATAAGTACACGGTTGCCCATTGCTATACCAAGAGCGCCTCCACTCCCACCTTCACCGGAAATAAGCGTAATAAAGGGAACCGTTAATCCTGCCATCTCACGAAGGTTTCTTGCAATTGCCTCAGCCTGCCCTCTTTCTTCCGCACCTATCCCGGGATAGGCCCCCGGTGTATCAACAAACGTAAAAATAGGCCGTTGATATTTTTCAGCCATTTCAAAAATCCTTAATGCTTTCCTATACCCTTCCGGATGCGCCATGCCAAAATTTCTATAAATATTCTCCTTAGTATTTCTGCCTTTTTGGTGTCCTACCACAACAACAGGCTCATTATCAAACTTAGCCATGCCAGCAATAATAGCAGGATCATCCCTGAAGTTTCTATCACCGTGCAACTCCACAAAATCAGTAAAAAGCATCTTAATATAGTCCATAAAATAAGGCCGACTTGGATGTCTTGCTACCAAAACCTTTTGTGCTGGAGTAAGTGATTTGTAAATATTGGTTTTTACCTTTTCAAGTTTCTTTTCGAGGCTTTGAAGCTCATCTTTCATATCCTGATCAGACAACGAAGACATGTTTTTCAGCTCTTCTATTTTCTTTTCTAAATCCGCAATTGGCTGTTCAAACTCTAAAGGTTGTACCGACATAAAGCACTCCTAATTTTTCAAGTTTAATATATCTAAGTATTAAAGCATTTAGTTAAAAAGAGCCACACCTTTGTCCATAAGCTTAGTGTTAAACCCTTCCACTTTGCGACCATTAAAAAACAGTATTGGTGTAGAGCTTACCCCCAGATCTTCAACTAACTTCTTGCTTATGTCAAGTTTTTCCTGAACCCTGTCAGAATTAACAAGTGATTTGAATTTTTCAGGATCGTTCGTCTTTTTAGCAAAATTTTCTAATATTGCATCGTTATCCATTTTGTTAAACTCACCACTAAAAAGCTCATCAGCAAAATCATATCCTAACATTTTACCCGCTTCAAAAATTTTAGCATAAATGAGAGCCTTACTGTGTATTTTTAATGGTAAATGAACTTTGTATACAGCTACATTATCCATGTTTTTTATTTTTTCTTTAAGGTATTCATACGCCTTTCTGCAGTATGGGCATTGAAAGTCACTAACTTCAACAATAACATTGTCGGCAGATTTTTTACCATAAAGTAAGGTTAATCCTTTGGTATTAATGTCATAAACATCATAACGAAAAGTTAACGAACTTTTTATACTTTCTCCTTTAGATATGTCGATAATATCCGGCAACAAGTATTCTCCGTCGGTAATAATATAATCGGTAGCCTTTTTATTGTTATCCTTATCGTTAATATTTACTTTGACAAAGTAAAACCCTCTTGGCGTTTCCATTTCTGATAAAATTTCAGCACTAATAGAGATATTACTCATCCCCCTTTTTTGGAGATTCGCTCTAAAATTTTCCTCAACTGTACTTTTTATAGATTGATAGCCGTTTTTGTTATCAGATGCCTTCGCACTTACCGCTATGCTTGTTATAAATAAAATAGTGAGTATTATCAGAGCACATTTTCTTATAAAAGGTATTTTTTTGAACATTCATTTCCTCCTTATTTTTGCTAATTATCATAGTAGACTGATCAAGAATAATAAAAGTTCATATCACTATGTATATTAGGCTTTATGTCTTTAATCTGATATTTCTGAAAAATTCCTGCATCAAAGCAGCTATTTCCTCTGATTTAAGACCTTCACGATATTTTACGTAATGGTTAAGACCGTCAAGATCAAAAAGGTTTGCTTTGCTACATACACCTCCAAATTTGTATTCCCTTACCCCAAAAATAACCTCCTCCAGCCTGAAGTGCAAAATAGCCCCCGCACACATCAAACAGGGCTCTGCAGTTGAATAGAGTTTACATCCCAACAACCTCCAATCTCCAATCCTTTTGCAAGCCTCCTGCATAGCCAGCATTTCTGCATGGGCAGATGCGTCACCGGAAAATTCTTTCTTATTAAAACCTTTGCCAATAATCTCCCCTTCGAATACGACAACGGCACCAACAGGCACATCCCCAATCTTAAATGCTTTTCTGGCCATTTCAATAGCTTTATCCATAAAATATTCATCCTGTGGGCTAAAAAAATCTTTGTTCATAAATTTTCCATCAATATTCTAACCATACCTGAAAAAACAATCGCTGCAGTCTCAGCCTTTAATATAGATTCTATAGGGGTAATTGATTCAAATCCTTTTTCTTCTAATAACGCTGTCTCTTTTTCAGTAAGTCCACCTTCAGGGCCTAAAAAAAGGGAAACACTTCTCTCATATAATTTAGGAACACCTCTATTTTTCCCCCGCGCTGATAAAAGGAAATTTTTAACGGCTATAGCAGCCACATCCTCAATATGTACAACAGGAAGAAGTGCGGGAAGAAAATTATGCTCCGCCTGCAGAGCACCGCTGTATACATGCTCTTTGTATCTGTTGAATGTTTTGGCAGTGACAGAAGCTGTGGAATTAGCAGTATATACAGGGATTATTTTCGTTACGCCGATCTCACCAAGTTTCTCCAGCATATAGTCCATATAGCGATTTTTTATTACGGAAATATAAATAATAATCTCATAATCAGGAACCTTGTGGGGCAAGATTTCTTGAAGCTTTCCACTGATACATTTTTTATCAAAATTCTCCAATTCATAAATACCAAAATTTTTCTCATTAGCCAGCAAAATCCTCTCACCGACATTGCACCTAAAAACATTCTTAATATGGTTATAAACATTCCCTTCAATACGAAGACAGTCTGTAAACTCTCCATTGTAGTAGAATCTCTTTATTTTTTGCATTTCACTGTTTCCCATTCAAAATCAACCCCATTCTCTGTAAGCACTGCTGACAGACCCTCACCATAAACACAACCGGTGTCAACATTTATAATAGTGATATTACCACTTTCGTCCTTTTTGAATAATGGGGCTATTTTATCTTTAGCAGTAATAATTTTATGTACAGGGGTATGGCCGTAGATAATTACATAATCAAAATATCGTTCATTTTTATGTATAATTTCTCTGTCCCATATGAAAGGATATTTTATTTTTCGAAGGGATTCATCAATCCCTTCAAGCTGCTTTTCCGGCGGCTTTGAAAAATCTGATATCCCTGCATGACTTACCAATATTTTTTGATCTTTAAACGTAACAATTTCGTAAAGCTTAAGATCATTTAAGATACTCTCAAATTGTTTCAAATCATCACTAAACGCACGAAACACATCCTCACCCATCAAGAAACGGTTATAAAGCCTTTCACCTGATATTGAAATAATGGTTTCTCTGCCTCCATTATTAAGCCAATCATTTTTTTCATAATTGCAAATGCCATTGGCAAAATCCAACATCATATCTTCGTGATTACCCAGCATTACTTCCACAGTAAAATCATTTTTCAACTCTGTTACCAGCTGAAGTACTTCCTTACAGTAATTACCCCTGTCTATCAAATCACCCACAAAAACAAATTGTTGTATTGAATAATGTTTTAACAACCTATTCAAAAGGGATTCGAGGCTTTTTACACAACCATGCACATCCCCTATAAAAGCTGTCACCTGCATAATCTTAAAGCCCCCCATCCATTTTCATGGACTTCACACTCAATATAAAAGTTAGAAAAATCAAAGTTATTTTTAAAATACTCCATTTCATCATCCTGGATACCAGATAATATAATGTATGTTCCGGCAAACTCCAACAATTTTGTATTAATCTTTAACAGTACAGAGGAAATAATATTAGCACAAACAATATCTGCATAAAAACCTGACCGGATAGAGTCAGCATCACCACACCACAAATAACTGGGTGATACATTGTTGAGCTCCAAGTTACTTTTGGCGTTAAACACAGCCATTTTATCACTATCAAAAGCGTAATAACCTGTTGCACCGGAAAGTAACGCAAGGATAGATAGTATCCCGCTGCCACATCCCACATCAAGGAACGTTTTGCCATTAGCGATATTTTTGATGAGCTTTGCCGCAAGTCTCGTGGTGGGGTGTGTCCCTGTACCGAAAGCCAGAGCCGGGATAAGTTTGATAGATTTGGTCGAGGGAATCTTGTCATTTTCATCATAATAACAGCTTATCCCATCCACCAGCACAGAAGGCTTTAAAAATTGTTTCCAGTAATGCTCCCAGCCTGAATCTTCAACACGGTTTTTAGAAAAAGGGATCTCATACTGTTCCAATAAACCATCCAGATTTTCATGAGTATACACATCAAAAGTGGTCTTACCATCAAAGCTATCTTCAATAACATCTAGTCCCATTTTTTCAAGCACGCTTAACAAATCGTTATTAATAAAGTCAAGTTTATATTGATACATAAATATATCACCTCCAAATACCTCTACTTAGCACTTATCACTAATACACCACTTTCCCCCTCTCCAAAAATCGGAATTGAATTAAGACATAATTACAGTATAATAATATTAACGAATTATGACATGAGAAATAAAATGATAAAATTGTCACAAAATAAAGTCAAAGACTATTTTAAAGCGGAGGTTCTTTACGAATTGAATCTGACAAAAGAAAAGCTGAAACTTTTTGAAAATAAATACAGGAAGTCGTTGGAAAAATTTGAAATGCAATTAAAAAATGAAAAAGAGAATTTTGAAAAATGGGATGATTATATTGAATGGAAGGCATATAAAAAGAACATGGATGAGCTTGAAAAAAGATTAATTGATATTGAAAATGACAATATTAAGATTATTGGATAACTCTCCTATCGTTTATACTTACAAAATTAAAGACTTCATACCAAGTTGCAGTCAAAAAAGTAACAAACGTAAAAATGTATGTTTATCTTTAAGACTGGTAGTATGTATAACATTCTGTTAATTTTCACAAGACGGTTGTTATACGAAAAGAGGTCTCTTGCCAAATAACAATTGAGATTTCTCTTCGCCACCTGTCGGTGGCTCATCGAAATGACATAAATTCTTGTCATTCCGAGCGAAACGAAGTGGAGTCGAGGAATCTCAACGTTGAACGTTGGGCTAAGTAAGAGAGGGGGGGTATTTTTATTATATCAACAATATCTGCATATTACCCAAATAAATGCTACTTGGTATCAAAACATTCTCAGATGGTTTTTACATAAAAGTTGAAGTTGTTCTCAAAAACAAAATCTTTGATTTTGATGTGGTATAAAAAAACATGACCACTTATGTTAAAGAACAAAAATCGTTTCTTCTTAAATAATCATAGGCAACAATTGCCACACTGTTTGCAAGATGTTTCTGTCAAGTGTTAGTTGGCAATTCTTCTTTTTTAAATTTAATCATCCAATAGTAGCTGTTTTTGATACCTATAATATATATGTTTAATACCCGTTAGGGTAAAATATTTTTATTGGTGTTTTTTTAAGATTTATATATTTCTCCTAGCCCGTTAGGGCATAGGTATCCCGTATATTGTTTTATTTGTAAAGAAGCTACGCTTAGAAACTTAGTTTCAGCTGACTAGCACATTTATTCTCTAGCATTTTCTGTATAGCTTTTCTGCCATTTGTAACTGCGCTGTTCGTAAATGGTATACTAGATCTTTTGTGCTTATATATATTACTTTTTTTAGGTTTCTTATTTACCTTAGATGCTGGTAATACTATATCTTCTATTATTTCATCAAGCTTTTCTTTTTTTATTCCCTTATTAAGTAATGTATTAATTGTATATGTTAATTCTTTACTTGCCTTTTCAGCTAATATTTTCGCTAAGTTACTTGCTCCTTTTTTACTCCAGCTTGTTTTATTTCCCTTCATTCTTCTTGCTAGTATGTCGCATATATTATGCTCCATCGTCCCTAGATTCCTATATTTTATCCCCTTTGGAGGCTCTGGCATATTTATATCTGGTCTAACTTTATATACCACTATTCCTTCTCTATTATTTACTATGTAATTATATAGGCTTTCTAATTTTTTCATCCTATCTTCATTTTCGTTATTTTCTATCATTAGCTCTGTTATTATCTCAAGACCTTCATCTATTTTCCCATTACTTAATTTTTTTATTATTTTCTTTGCTTTACTTTTATCTTCTACATTTCTAATTACTGCCTGGTTTCTATGAAAGATATCTAATTGAAAGTGTGAGTTATCTTCTCTTACTATTTCTTTTATCCACCCTGCACCATCTCCATTTACTATTTTTGTTTGTATTTCATCCACCTTATATTCTTTAGCTATTTTTGCTTCTCTTATTTCACCAAAATCTTTACTCCCACCAAAGCTTGCATAAGCTTTTTTGTTTTTTACTGTATATCTATCCTTTTTCTCATGCTTTTTTTCCCAGCCTTCATAGAATATCCCTAGTTTTAGCTCTTTTCTACCTTTCTTTTTACTCTTTCTATCTTTTCCTTGCATATTAATCCATATTCCATCCATTTCCTCAAACAATACCTTCGTTTCTTTTTTTCCTTCTAATTTTCCCTCTTTATTTAGCTTTATCTCCTTTTTTTCTTTTTCGGCTATTTTTTCTCCCACAGTTTGTACTATATTCCAAGCTCCTGTATGGCTTATACTTTGATTTGTCATACTACTTACTTTATCTGCTGTTTTTCTATATGATTCATCTACTGCTAGATCTATAATTTTCTCCACTAGATTAGTTGATATATGTCCTACTGTATCCATATTTAGATATTCATCTAATAAAAATTTATATCCCTTTTTCCCTTCTTCTGTTTCATATTCATATATTCTACGATTATATTCAATTTCTCCCATTATTGTTTTTATTGTTGTTTTCTTAAAGCCTTTATTTCTATATTTCTTCTTATCTCTTTCTTTCATTAGTTTTCCATCTAGTTCTTTAAGTATTTCTATTATCATTTCACATGCCTGTCGGCATACAAATTCATAAATAATTCTCTCTAAATTCTTGAAGTTTGCCTCATTTTCATTTAAACTTAGTTTATACATGCAATCACCCAATCTTTCTAGTGTTCTAGTCAAATACTATTATATTGGATGATTCATGTATCTTAAAGATGCCTTCGGGCATCTTTTTGCTTTTTTTGTTGTTTTTGCCTACTAAAATTATACTCTAAGTTGCAAGATTAAGACTCCTGACTTTTCCATTCATCGGTATCCTGTAAAAAAAATCAACGTATTTTTTGTGGAAATCATCAGGCAAGCCTTTCGTTTCACTACCAAAAACAAGTAGTATTTCACCGTAGGAAACCAAAGGTATTTCCGTATAGCGTTTATGTCCAAATTTGGAAACAAACGCCACATATTCGAATTTGTCAAACATATTTTCAAATTCTTCAATATCAGGAACAACTTTTAGCTTAACATTGTCCCAGTAATCAAGCCCTGCCCTTTTAAGATATTTATCCGTAATTGAGAATCCAATGGTGCCCACAAGCATCAATTCGGCACCAATCCCAGCAGTAAGTCTTGCAATATTACCTGTGTTTTGTGGTATTTCAGGATTTATCAAGGCTATTTTCATTGTACTTTTTAAAATATTTGTACGTTTTCTCACTCAACACAACTATGCAATAAAGTATGGATAAAAGCATTATTATTGATGCCCCTGAAGATATGTTGAAGTAATAGGAAAAATATAGACCGGAAAAACCAAGCACCAGGTTTATAACAATAGAAAAAATAATCATGGAGAAAAAGGATTTTGTAAACTTGGAAGATATTGCAGGGGGGATACTTAACAATGCAATAACAAGTATTAAACCGGAGACCCTGATAAGAATGACAAGTGCAAACCCGATAAGAATCAGCACCAACACATGGAAAAAACCAACAGGGATCCCTTTTACCGCAGCAAACTCTCTATCAAAAGACATAATCATAAGATTTCTATAAAAAACGATGACCGACAGGATCACTACCAACGTGGAAATCGCCATAAAAAGTAAATCACCATTGGAAACACTCAGGATACTTCCGAAAAGGTATCCCATTAGATTACCTTTGTAACCAGGGGTTAAGTCCAGCAAAATAATGCCTAATGCCATACCCGATGACCACAGAATCCCCACTACAGTATCCATTTTGTCATTATCCTTGATCGTTAACAAACCTATTATTGCTGAAGCAACCAAAGAAAAAATAAATGTTGTTAACAATACAGGGGTATTTAGAAAAAACGCAAGCCCTACACCCCCAAAACTAGCATGGGCAACCCCACCGGCTAAAAAAGTTATCCTATTCACCACAACATAACTGCCTATTATTCCGCACAGAATACTTCCAAAAGTAATCGCAACAACAGCGTTTTTTATAAATCCCATCTGCAATATTTCAATCATCACTTTTGCTCTCAGATTTTGCCATATATTTAAAATCATCAGTAAAATATTTGCCAAGTGAACAGGAATGCTCATCATGCATGCCGTACAGGATTTCCAGCATATTTTTCGTAAGTACCGGCTCTGAGTTGTAATATAAAAACTTATTCACACAGGCAACACTGTTAACCTTTGTAGCTATTATATTAACATTATGACTTACGATTATTATTGTCTTCTCCTTGTTTAGCTCCTCCAGGAAAGAAAAAAAACAAAACGTACCATAAGGATCAACATTAGACGTAGGTTCATCCAGAATAATTAATTCCGGATCAGAAACCATGGCTCTGGCAAGCATTACACGTTGCCTTTGCCCTCCTGACAAATTATGTATCTGTTTGCTGCAATACTCTTGCATATCAACCCTTGCCAACACATCTTTTGCTAACTTAACGTCATCCTTAGTATAATTAAAACTAAAAAAAATCTTTTTTTGAATCCCCATTAACACTGTTTCCAAAACAGAAAGAGGAAAATTCCTATTAATATAAGAATATTGTGGTACATAACCAATTTTACTGTTTTCTTTTCCTGGATTTGTCCCGAAAACGCTAATTTTTCCACGGTCAGGTTTAATGAGCCCTAAAATAATTTTTAGAAGTGTCGTTTTACCTCCGCCATTAGGTCCTAATATAGCAAGAAAGTCACCCTTATGCACTTTTAGATTTATATTTTCCAGAACACATTCGTGATCATATGAAAAATACAAATTTTTTATGTCTATAATATTTATATTACTGGCCACAATAATCACTCAAAACAGAGTAAATTTTTTCCTGCACCCCAAACCAGTCTTTATCTAAAGGATCAATTGACTCAATTGCTATTTCTGTCTCAGTAGATATCATTTTTGCATACTGCTGGGAAACTTGCGGTTGAGTAAAAATAAATCGAATATTATGCATTTGGACTTTTTTAATAATATCAGTTAGATGTCTTGCTGAGGGTTCTTGACCATGCCTTTCTAAAGATAGCTGTATTAGTCCAAATTCCTCGGCAAAATATCCGAGAACGGGATGTGTAGTAAGAATATAGTTATAACGGCACTTATTGATTACATTCTTAATATTATTCTGTATGTCATCAATTTTTTCTTCCAATAAACTAAGATTACTCCGGAAATACTTTTCATACTGAGGAAAAATATCAGTAAGAGCATCGTATGTATTTTTGCCCATTTGCAGCATATTTGCAGGAGAAAGCCACACATGCGGATCATGCTCATCAGCATGCTGTTTTACAGGGATATTTTTACTGATATCAATAACTTTCATATTTTTATTCAGATTTATCAGACGATCAAGCCAGATCTCTTCAAATTCTCCGCCAATGGAAAAAAAGTAATCACTGTTGGAAAATCTTCTCATTAGTCGGATAGAAGGCTCATAAATATGCGGGTTGGAATCGCTGGGTACCATAGTAACAACATCCACCTTATCACCAGCAACAGTTTCTACTACAAACGCAGCTGGATCAATACTTACCACAATAAAAACCCTGTTTTCAGCAAAAGAATAACCTGTAATGAAAAGGAAAAAAAACACACACAACCATCTTATAAGCATTTTGCTTCTCCTTTGCTCATCATCCTATCAAAGTACAATACATATAATACATAAAGTGAAATTTCAACAAGTTTAAATCTGGATTCTCCCCATTATTATTGTGTACACAAGTTGATTGACTTTGTCGAGCACCAGACTTTTAGACTGGAAATACAAAAAGTTTTAGGGGAAGGGACTGGTTTCTCCCCCTAATTTAGGGGGAGAGTAAGAGGGGGTACTTTGTCAAACAGCGGTCGAGAGGACAAAAAACTGTCACCTCTCGCCCTGTTAAATGCCGTAGGCAATCAGCGAAGCTGATATTTAACAGGGCAGGCGTAGTCGAGAGGTCTCATCCACAAGACTGTCATCGTATATTAAAAAAGTAAGGAAAGTTGTTTAATAAGTTGTTAAAAAACAAGTATAATTCAAGTATAATTTACCTGTCCCCTTTTTCTTTCAGCTCAGAATATGCTGATAAAATAAGTATAATTTACCTGTCCCCTTTTTCTTTCAGCTCAGAATATGCTGATAAAATAAGTTCAAGATCTTCAGCTGAAAAGTCTAATCTTTCATCTTCAAAATTTATAAAGACTGTCATCGTATATTAAATAAGGAAAGTTGTTTAATAAGTTGTTAAAAAACAAGTATAATTCAAGTATAATTTACCTGTCCCCTTTTTCTTTCAGCTCAGAATATGCTGATAAAATAAGTTCAAGATCTTCAGCTGAAAAGTCTAATCTTTCATCTTCAAAATTTATAAAAATAACTTTTGTCTTATCGGCTGAAGATGAGATTTTATTTATAATATCATATAAAATAGAAGTCTTACCGCAGCGCCTTACACCTACAAGTGTAACTATTTTGCCGGATTCTATAGGGATTTCAATATCTCTTTGCAGGACACTGTATAATTCCTGCAAATGAAAGTCTCTTAAAATACGTTTCAACACTTCTTTCTTTATCATAAAGAAAATATACCACTTTTTTTCTTTTTCATCAAGAAATATTTTTCATACCCTTCTCCCTCCTGGCTTAGGGGGAGATTGAGAGGGTTACTTTCTACAGAAAACTGTCACCTCGACCGAAGTGGAGAGGTCTCAACGATGAACCTTGAACGTTGAACATTGAACTAAACCTGGGGGAAACCAAGAGGGGGTACTTTTCTTAAGCGGTTTGTCTATTCATTTCTTCATATGAAAATTCCCAAAGGGCTGCATTAGATTTAGCATGTTCTATTGTCATGCTAACTATATTTCCTTCAGCATCAACATCAATGTATATATTTTCGCTGATTTCCCTTGTTTCAAAAATTTCACGATCAGCAAATTCTATGAGAGCAGTATCCGTATCATTAAAATATTTAACTTTCATTTTTTACTCTCCTTGTAATTTCTATCAAAAAAGGCATTATGTACTGTTTCACCATCTTCCAAAATTATAACTCTCAAATATTTGTTGACTTCAGGAATTATTGCCCATTTGCGGACCCTGCCATCAGATTGGATTTCAGATTTCTCCGGATTATTAATAACGTACTCTATCCACTCAATCTTAATTTTTGCTCTATCAGCTCTTTTCCTCGTATAATTAAAATATTTCGTGGTTTTCATTTGTCAAATTCTATTT
>JASMTO010000018.1:0-3156 GCA_041694215.1 bacterium | reverse complement strand
AAAAGGGATTTTACTATAAATAACTTAGCCATGAATTTAGCAGGGGAGGTTCTGGGAGATAAATCTGATCTTTTGCTTAGGAAAATTAAGCATGTATATGATGATGTATTCAAGGATGATCCCTTGAGAATGCTGCGAGCGTTCCGCTTTGTTTCGGAACTCGGTTTTGCACTGGATAGTTCCACTGTTGCACTTATTGCTCATTATGCTCCTAACATTATCAATACAGCAAAAGAGAGGATTTTTCAGGAATTATACAAAATGTTTACAGGCAAATACCTAAAAAATGCTCTTAGAAGTTTTTTTTACTCAGGAAAAAAACAGCCTGAATCGGTGGGAAAATTTTTATTCCCTGAGATTGTGGAAACACAACATATCAAACAACCTGCGAGATTTCACAAAGAAAATATACTGGATCACAGTATTAGTGTTACCAAAGAGATGTTTAGAATAGTCAATGAGCTTGATATGAGTAAAGAAAAACGGTTTGTTTTAATAACGGCAGCACTTTTGCATGATTGTGGGAAAAAAGGGGCATGGGAGGCTAGTAACGGGAGAAATTTTGTGAATCATGATATAATTGGTGAGAAGGTTGGAAGACAGATAATGAAGAGACTTGGCTATCCAAATAAATATGTAAAGGAAATAGGTTTTTTGATAAGGCATCACCTCAGGTTAACCATATTTGCTGTCAATGGTATCCGGCGGTTAAAACTTCAAAAATATGTTTTTGAAAACAGAGCGTATATTGATGATATAATACTATTGAGTTTGTCTGATAATAAGGTTAAAACGTTTAATATACGATTATTGCATGATGTTATTTTGAGGATAAGAAAAATACAGCAAGAGATGGATCCATCTGCAATGGAAAAAGTAAAAGGTACGGATATTATAAATATGGGGGTAAAGGAAGGCCCTGAAGTGGCCAGAATTTTAAAAGAGGTTCATTTTCGTCTTGCTTTTGGCTATTTGAAGGATTTTGATGAGATAAAGACATTTGTCCAAAGTATCAAGGGGGAAACATGAAACTGTTGCGTTTTAAAACGGGGAATATCGAGAAAAAAGGTATTTTTGAAGATGGTGTTATTAAAAGGATTTTTGGGTCAGTTTTTCATGAATATACGGTGACCGATGAAATTTATAATCTCGATGAAGTGCAGATTTTGCCGCCTATTTTACCTTCTAAAATTGTTTGTGTGGGCAGAAATTATTCAGATCATGCAAAAGAGTTGGGAAACAGTGTCCCTGATGAACCCATGCTTTTTCTCAAGCCGTCTACTGCGCTAAATTCCCATGAGTCGGTTATTATTTATCCTGAGGTATCTGAAAGGGTTGATTTTGAAGCTGAACTCGGTGCTGTTGTATGTAAAAAATGCAGACGCGTAAGTACTGCAGAGGCTTTGGATTATGTATTAGGTTATACATGCTTTAATGATGTCACTGCTCGTGATATCCAGAAAAAAGAGAACAAATTCACACGTGCTAAATCTTTTGACAGTTTTGCTCCGGTGGGTCCATGGATTGAGACAAATCTAACGCCTGGAAATTTGAATATCATTTGCAGGGTAAATGGCGATATTAAACAAAAGGGCAATACAAAGGATATGATATTTGATACTGCAACGTTGATCAGCTTTATTTCACATGTTATGACGTTGTTGCCCGGAGATATCATTGCCACAGGTACCCCTGCAGGGGTAGGGGAATTAAGTCCGGGAGATATTGTGGAGGTTGATATTGAACATATTGGGGTGTTAAGGAACTATGTCCACAAACAGTAATAAAATTAGTTGTCTTGCGTGTGGGGCCTGCTGCGTTGCATTTAGTATATCCACGCTTAATAAGCCTTCAGGTGAAAGATGTAAGTATCTCACTAAAGAAGGACGTTGCGGGATATATGAAGAAAGGCCTAATGTATGCAGGGATTTTGCCCCGGATGAAATATGCGTACTCATCTCAAGCCTGCCTTTTAACGAAAAAGTGAATGTTTTGCGAAAGATATACGGATGTTAGAAGCAGTTGGGGGAGGGATAAATTGTATTTAGGTTTAACTGGCGGTATTGCCTCCGGTAAAAGTAGTGTGGCAAATATGTATGCCCAACTTGGGGCCTACACCATTGATGCTGATGAGATAAGTAGAGAAGTGATGAAGCCGGGGCAAAAGGCTTATAGTGATGTGGTGAGTTTTTTTGGGAAAGAAATCCTTAGGCAAGACGGCTCTATTGACAGAGAAAAGTTAAAAAAGATAGTTTTTTCTGACAGTTCAATGCGCAAAAAACTTGAAGAAATTGTACACCCTGAGATATTGGCATATGAAAAAAGGATTGTAAGCAGTATTAAAGGCAAAGATGATAAAGCAATTATCATAACCCACGCTGCTTTAATTGTTGAGAAGAAAACGTATAAAAGGTTCGATGGGGTAATTGTTGTTTATGCAGAGTTGGATCAGCAGATTAAAAGGTTAACGGCAAGAGATAACATTAGTATAGAGTATGCCGAAAAAATTATATCCTCACAGATGAGTATAAATGAAAAAATTACATATGCTGATTTTATAGTTGATAATTCCAAATCTCTGGAGAATACATATAAAGATGTTAAACGAATATTTAATGCACTGGAGATTTATCGCTATTGTATAAAGCAGCTTAAAAAACAGCAATTAGTTGTTGACTAAAAAATAATCATGCTTTATATTTCTCACTTCTGGTATGTCCGGAAAAATCAGCAGAATACGTAAAGCGTAATGGGATGGGAATTGTAAATGTTTACTGCGCTCAATGATAAGCTTCAATCTGTATTTAAAAGAATACGGGGTGAAGCCAGGATTACTGAAGATAATATAAAAGAGGCCATCAAGCAGGTTAAAATGGCTATGCTTGAGGCTGATGTTAATTATAAAGTTGTAAAAAAATTTATTTCAGCTGTCCAGGAAAAAGCACTGGGCGAGGACGTACTAAAAAGCTTATCCCCTGATCAGGTGTTTATTAAAATAGTCAATGATGAATTGACATACATCTTGGGGGGCGAAGATTCATCTTCTGCAAAAATATCGTTAAATCCCAAACCTCCTACGGTTATAATGCTTGTGGGTTTGCAGGGTTCAGGGAAAACGACCACTGCCGGGAAACTTGCTAAATATTTCCAAAAAAG
>JASMTO010000017.1:0-8754 GCA_041694215.1 bacterium | reverse complement strand
TGAGGAATATGCAGATGCTCTCTATGAATATATGGTAAATGATTATTTAGAAGAAAAATTCACCGGCCGTAAGATTCCCATTGATGATTATAGTTATCTGGAAAATCAATTCAGAATACTGGAGTTAAAGGAAGTTGCTGACTATTGTTTCGGGCAGTTTATTGCCATGGAAGAAGATATTAGAAAGAATGAACAAGAAATTATTACCCTGAACGATCTTAAAGAGCGATTATCTTTTATGCTGAAAAATGCTGATCTGCCAAATGCAGCTTTTGATGCAAGACATAGTGCAATAGGTGAAAATTTTATCCTAAATTTTGATCCGGATGATAAAACATTAACGATAACGATAAGCGATAAACTATTATCAAAGCGATTTGCTAAAATGGAATTTTTTGGAAATACTTTTTACTTTTATATAGAAAAGTCGCAAATTGAGATTGAAGTGCCCTTTGACTTTATAAATGTTGATTATTTGTCAGAAAATATCAGAGTCATCGATGAAAACGATATTTGACAATATTCAAAAAGGTCGAAATTACAAAATTATTGAGCAGTGTATAAAAGATGGTAGCATAAAACAAGATTCTCTCCCATACTGTTATTCATTATTTTCAAAAACTGAATTTTCCGAATACCGCAGTTTAAAATCGAATTTTCTTCAGTCCGTATTTACTTACGAGCATTTATTTAACGTAGAATATTTATGTGAGCATTTGCAAATCACTGAAAATGACTGTTATGCTCTGAAAAATGCAAAAATCAAAAAAGCATATTTTCCAGTTACTTCTCACAATAATGAGAATGAATCAGAACTGCAGGAACTGATTTTTTTCGACGCAGAGTTAGAAAGCAGTATATTGACATTCCCAAACGAAAATAATCATGTAAAAGATGCACTCGTATCCGTTTCAAAGGCATTAAAACGTAATTTCTTTATTATGTTTGACAATTATTTTGCAGGCAGGTCTTTTTCTCTTGCAGCAGCTGCTTCTGCTTTGTTGAAAGAAGATAAACTTAAACATTTTGCTTTCTCAGGCGAAGTTAAAGAAAACGGAAACATTGCAAAAGTAGAAAATTTACCTGCAAAAAGAAAAATCTCCGAAGAAAAAGGATTCTTTTTTGTTTCCCCTGATTCGATGGATAATCTAAATGAATTGACAAAACTGAGTGCTGAAACCATTCATATTCCTTTTATACAGCTTTTCGGGAAAAAAAAGTCAGAGTTAGAAAAAAACCTTGAGAGAATTTCGGATAATGAAATTGTTAACGATTATAAAATTTGGGTTGGAATACTTGGCGGTGATAATTCGCTCGTTTTTACACATACAGAGGGGATGCTAGAAAATATTATAGAAGTTTGGGATAAGTTACTCCTGGAATTTTATGAAAAGATAAATAAATTATATCAACTGCCATATTATGTGAATATTCATTTTTTAGGAAGTCTATCTGCTTTCGCATTTTTATCTGGAATTGTATTCGGAGCTAAAAATAAAATCACAATTTACCACTACCAGGATGGCGATATTTTTAGAGTTATGGATTTTTCGAAAAAATCTGCCCGGCTGTTAAAGAGCAAAACAAAAAAGTACGAAAAGATAAAATATAGTGTCGAGTATACGGGAACGGAGTCAGAAGATGCAGCCATTGTTATCTATCTTGCAAGCCATAATCCTAAAAATGATGCACAAAAATACATTAAATCACATTTAAAGTGCGGTCTGCTGTTTATATGTTTAGAAAATAATCAAGGCAATATTGATTTAAATGAAGATGACTGGATTAAAACTGTAGCTGAGATTTATTCTCTTGTGGATGAAGCCGGCGAACTTATTGGCAAGAGTATCAGAAAGTATCATTTTTTTATGAGTATACCGGTACCTGTAGCTTTTGGTTTTGGGATGGCTTATGGCGATTATAAGAAAATTGCCGTATACAATTATGATAAAAGTCAAAGCACTTACAAAAAGGTAGCTGACAGTGATTTGTCAAAAAACCTTAAAATGGCTTTTTGATTTACTATTATATATATCATAAATATATAAAAATACATTAAACATGGATTGACAACGCATTGAGTTAGTTTATACTTTTAAGTATAAACTTTATGAGGTCAAAACGATGAAAGCTACGGCTAAAGATTTGAGGTTTTACTCAAAAGAGCTTTTGGAGACAGTAAAAAGAGGTGAAGAAGTTATTATTACATACAGGGGGAAGCCCTGTGCTAAACTGGTTGAATTTGAAAAAACAAAACAAACAAAAAATGGAAATGAACTTTTTGGAATTTGGAAAGATAACGATAAAGTGAAAAATGTTGAAAGCTATGTTAGAAATTTAAGAAAAGGCAGATTTTAATGCTTGTGGATACCGATGTAATCATATGGTATTTGAGAGGAAACACCCGAGCATACGATTTAATAGAAAACCTGGATAATTTTTTTATTTCTGCAGTAACTTATATGGAACTGGTTCAGGGGATGAGAAACAAAAATGAGCTTAATCTTTTCAGAAAAAGTCTGCATAGCTGGGGCACTGAAATAATTTATATAACTGAAGAAATTTCAGCTAAAGCTGTATTTTTTATTGAAGAATTTTATTTAAGCAACTCAGTGGAAATTGCTGATTCGTTAATAGCATCAACCGCCATTGTATATGGTTTACCTCTTATAACCGGTAATGATAAGCATTACAAACCGTTGAAAAATTTGCAGATTAAAATATTCAGACCTGATGAATAGTAAAAAAAAGCTAAATAATTAGGTTCAAGTGCTTAGTCAACCGATCTATCCCATAAACCCGGTACACTGTCCAGAAACGGTCGATATGTTGTTCGAAATACTCCGATAAATGCAAAATATTCAAAAAATTTCTTAGTTTATACATCTTACGTATAACGCTGGAGCAAAGCTACAGTGGAGTCGTAATCCCTTCAAAAGGTTTGCATAATTTAATCGCAAACCTTTCTGTTCCGAGCTTGCTGGAAATCAGGTCAGTTATTCCAATTCGGGGTTTTTGGCACCTCTAAAAAAGCGCGGGAACCTGGTTAAAAAACATCAGGATGCTTACGAAGTGTGAAAAAGAGACTAAATTCCATTATTGACCTGTCTTTTTTTTGCAGGTGCCTATACATGTCTCTTCTTAGGGAGTCTACATTTAATAAGTGGAGACGGGAAAGTCTCAGATTTATTTCAGTAAGCTCAAGAGTTTTTCTTTATTATCCTCAGACAGAATAGCTTCAGTAGCCTTATCCAGTTTATCTAAATCGGTGACTGATTTTATAAAGTCTTTTTCAGCATCGGTGATGCCGTATTTAAGGTGCATTTGCTTGATAAGAGTCTCCTGAAGCCTTTTAATTTCGCCCTTCAGCTCGCCTATCTGAATGCCCCTCTGCTCACCTATCTGAATGCCTTCTTCTCTTATCGAATCTGCAACAGGCATTATGTCACCTCCCTCATCATACTCCTTTAACAAATCTATAAATGATTCCTTGTCTACTTCCTGTGTATATACTATATATTTGAAAATAAATATAACTCTTTGCCGGTCTGCCAACAACCCTTTTTCATCCATTAATTGCAAAATACTTTTCACTCCCTCAAAGTCATTGTGATATGCCATTTTCATCAACATCATAGCACAAAGCAAATAGATGTTATCTGTCTCTGGATTGTTTATGTCAGAATCCCACTTGCTTGTATCAAATAACAAATAACTGAAATCAAGCATAAATGCTTTCAAATTCTCACTTAAATCAAAGTTATCTATAAAATGCACAGGTAAATTCCACTCACTCTTACCATGGTAAAATACCACAGGAATAACCACCCGATATTCTCTCTTCCTGCGATAATCCGTTGACCAGGCTTCATATAAGTATCGGAGTAGTTGAAGATAAATGTGTTTGTCTTTGTATGACTTGTGCTCAAATAAAAAATACAGGTCTGCAGGCTTGCCGTTTTTGGTTTTGCAGGATACTACTATGTCACTGATATACTCTGTTTCTTCTTCGCTATTTGAGCCAGGATCATGCACCTGAACAGAGGATAAATCCAACTCTTTATTTACTTTTGCTGGCAGGTAGTCTTTTATAAATGATCTGTTATTTTCGGGATCGTTAAACACGTGTTTAAAGAACTGATCGTGCTTGTCTTTCATATGCTATAAATACTCGGAAAAAGCTATGTTTGCAAGAAAAAAGGTTTCGCCACTATTCTAAGATACTGTTCAACCGCTGAATTGAATATATCCTGCCTAAGCCTATCGGTACTTTATGTGCCTTGCGTTCCTTCTTGCTTATCTCATCTTCAAACTTCCTATGCGCAATCTCTATAAAACCTTTCGAGCCTATCACAAGTGTATCTGTGAAAAATGTATTATTTGACTGCCCCCTTGTTATCTTTTTTAGAAAAGAAATTATTCAAACAACTGACTGTGAGTCCCTATTCTTGTTAAAATGATTTCATCTTTATTTACATAATAAATAACTATCAAATCACCACCTACATGAAACTCCCTAAAATTTTTCCATTTTCCGAGCAATTCATGATCTTTAGCTTCCTCTGGCAATTTTTTTTCTTCCTGTAACAGGTGCAAATATTTTATCAATTTTTCAAATTGAGAATCCGTTAGCTTTAACTTTTTAAAATCTTTTATAAATTTTTTGTGTCTGAGCAATTTCATTAATCAGCTTTTAGAATGAGTTTGTTCTTCCGACAATTCTTTATAGTCCAAAGGGGCTATATTTTGACTGTTTAGTACCTCTTCCATAGTCTGTTGAGTTTCTTCATTGGGGATTTTAATTTCAAAAGGAATTGATTTTGTCAGAGCTACCTGCGTTAGAAAGATATTAACAGCTTCTCCCATACTCATACCCAATTGGGCAAAAACCATCTTAGCCTCATTTTTCACTTCTTTGTCAACTTTGATACTGGTTGTTTCTTTTACCTTACCCATAAATCAACCTCATAAATAATACTTTAGTATTATCATGGGGTGTTAATACTTTTTGTCAATAATTTTTTAGAATTTTAGAAATAATAATATCAACCTGCCTTTACTCTTACGTTCACGCCTTAGCATGAAATGCATTATTTACCTGCATTATTAACCTGATAATCATTAACAAGTTGAGATAAAGTAGGTACCTCCTTCACTTATGCACATAAAGTGCTATGCTATTGGTAAGAAACCAAACATAAAAGTTAAAGGAGGTACCATATGGCACTATACGGAGGTTTTGACTTGCATTCAAGCAATAATTATTTAGCAATTATTGATGAGAATGACAAACGTATTCTCAAAAAGAAGCTGGACAATGATCCTGATTTAATTATCTCGACATTAAAGCCGTATAAAAATGAGCTTAAAGGTGTCGTTGTTGAATCTACTTTCAACTGGTACTGGCTTATAGATCTCTTGATGGACAATGATTTCAAAACACATCTGGCAAATCCGTCCGCTGTTAAAAAATACGAGGGTTTAAAGCACAGTGATGACAATGATGGCGCATATTGGCTTGCTCATCTTTTAAGACTGAACATTTTACCTGAGGGTTACATTTATCCAAAGAAACAACGTCCAATACGGGATTTACTCCGGAAGAGAGGACAACCCTTTATTTGAAATGCTTAACTCTGATGACTCTCTGTCACTTTCAGAAGTTACCAAGCATTATTTACCTGCCCTTTCCCCTTTTTTCCTCCTACGTTTTTCTGGCTCGCGGAATGCGAAACGGGTATCCCGGAATATTGGTGATACCTAAATCCTGATGGGTGTCTGGTGCAGCGAACATTATGCTGACACAATTTTTGAAAACACAGGCGCAGAAAAGATGCTTAATTTACAAATATGATAGTTTAGTAAATAGATTAAAAAAAATGCATACAAATGCATATAGTGAAGGAATATCTACTTGACAAAAAACTTGTTATGGGTGTCTCTTTTTCTTTTCGGAAAGCAAAAACACTTATATCCATTATTTAATTTCTCCTCACAAATCAAATCTAACAACGCAAACCAGCGGCGCGGTTTTATGCGTCCGCTGAATTTGTCTTGTTAGGTAATTTGATTGAACATTCAACGGATAACTGATATATCAAATTCTCGTATTACATTTTTGTTGGATGTAATGTCGAAAATTTTGACCCTTATTTTATTATAATTTTTCCATTTCATATAGACAAATCCTTGCTTGATGTCTCCAGGGAATACAACTTCATCCTCAAAAGCCAAGTTTGCTAATTCTTTTTTAAATTGTATTGTGAAAGAATCGGATAGGCCAGCGGCTGCCCCAGATGTTGCACCCATAGTTCCACCTATGACAGCTCCAGACTGCGCACCAGTTGACGAGTCGCCACTCGCATGCCCGACTCCTGCACCAATTGCAGCTCCAGTGGCAGCACCTACTGCAGCTCCAGCCACAGCCCCAGTAACAGCTGTAGTTCCAATAGATGAACTACGAACATGCTCAGCTGCCCTGTTAAGATTATAGGCCACAGTATATTCCCCATTTGGTGTTATCCCAAATATCTGTTGGCAATTTATTTCAAATTCATTATTTCCAATATTCTGAACTACGATATGGATTGGCAAGATATTAGCTGTCTTCAAGTCTGTACCAAATATTTCTTCTGATTTCGTCTTCGATACAATTGGTACAACTGCTATTTGCAGTCCATTTATATCCTGAAAGTTTGTATAGGATGATGGCGGTAGAAAAGTTACCGTATCGGTTTTAAGTGGGGCTGCACAGCCACCCCAAAAAAAAATTAAAAAAATCATAATGATATTGTTTTTATATTTCATAATACTTCCCATAATCATTTCTCCCATTTGTCGATATAAAGATTCAAGTTCTGTGATTTACTCATTTGATGAATAAGTGAACCAATTGCTATATCTATTGCCTTGTCTATTGAGGCAGCAAATCCACGCCCAGCTTCCTGATATGTCATTTGCCACATTTCTTCATGTGCACCAATTTCTTTTGCCTGTGTTGTGCCAACCCATACGGTCTTGTTCTCTTTTATGTCACAAATTTCAGCACGGATAGATAAGCGTGTATAGCTTTCTGTAGAAACAGTAGAAAAACCTGACTTAACGCCCATATTTACATCGACATCTTGAAGGCCAACGCGCATTAAACCATCTAATGGATCACCTCCTGTATAATTTGGAGTATCAATTAGAACTATAGTTTTAAATTTATATGAAATAGCTTTGATTAATTTTGCTGAAAAGGCATTACCAATTTCAAAAGAATATTCTCCTTTCTTGAGATTTTGATTTACCTTTAAATTTCTCAATTTGGGATCTATATATAATGCGATAGAAACATCCTGGGGATCTATTTTTTCCATATTTTCAAAAGCGTCAATACCTAAGCTCGAATTTAGTATAGGGTGTACTTTCACAGTACAGCCAGCCATGCCAAAGGTTATTATAATAATCAAAAAAATCGATAAAATAAAATTTCTCATTTTTCCCTCCATTTTTTATGGATTACTTCACGATAGAAGTAACCGGCGCCGCCAACTGTCCTTGAAATTACATGATAATTTGCAACTTCACCTTTTACCTTAAAACGCCTTGTCCTTGCCATTTAAACCTCCTTATTGAACATCACAACGTTGCCCCTCATCCCACTGGATGCCCCTTCAACTTTCTCAACACAATCAACATTTTCAACCAGTTATTGCTACCACGTTTACACTCAAACACCCTAAACTTAACGCTTAAATCTTAGTACTTAAAACTGATATGTCAATGCATTATTTGCCTGTCCATTTTTTTTATTCTAACAGTGGGATTAACAAAGAAATTCCACCGAATGGGGTGATTTTATCATTGCTTCTTTCTATTTTGTAGTTTAATTTATTCATTGCAAGTCACCTTTTTGGTTGTGATTTTTGTTCTTATCAAACCTTAATCTACAACAACTTAAAGGTGGCTTGCAACTCCTAACCCAAGTTTGCCAACACGGTGTTTTAAAATGGGTGCTGAGTTCAGTATAACTAAACAGATATAAGCTAACTTATTGATAAATGCATTGCAGATTAATCAATACTGTAAAAAGTAACTGGTTTCTCAATTGTAGTGACCTAACAAAATATTTTGTATTGACAAGGCATACACTTCTGCTATAATACTTTCATGTTTATAAGAGCGTATGTAACCACTAATAAAAAAACCGGTAAAAAATATACAACCCATAAACTGGTGGAATCCTACCGCATTGATAAAGGCCCCAGGCAACGTATCATTATGGATATGGGTGATCTGTCCCATATCCCTGCCATGCAGTTAAAAGAACTTGCAAACCGTATAGAACAATTACTTGACGGTTATGAGGAACCAGTATTTAAGCCTGATAAAGAAATAGAGGAGCTTGCCCGTGCATATGCAAAGAAAGCGAAACTAAATATTATAGCATCATCTTCTAAGCAGCCTGAGACAGAATTGTCTAAGCCGGAATACGAGCAGGTGGATGTATCCAGTGTAGAAGTATCAGAGCCCCGGAGTATAGGCGGAGAGTATATTTGCAATGAATCATTTAAAGAACTCGGAATAGGGGGTATACTGAGATCCCTTGGTTTTACAGAATCGGAGATAGAAATATCCAGGGCTTTAATAATAGGCCGAATGCTTAATCCTGGCAGTGAGCTTAGCACGTATGAATGGTTAAGGGAGAGATCGGGTTTATTTGAATTACTTGGGATAAATTATCACAGGAAATCGCTGAGGCAGTTTTAC
>JASMTO010000016.1:0-18550 GCA_041694215.1 bacterium | reverse complement strand
GAATGGCTGGATATTGATATTTGATTATATAGTAAACAAGAAGGATATAAACGAAGAAGAGTTTATGGAAGTAGTAAAGGAAGCAGTAGGAGGTGATAAGATGCCAACATTAGCAGAGAGATGGATCCAGCAAGGTGAGCAAAGGGGCGAGCAGAGGGGCGAGTTGAAAGGCAAAATCGCCAGTAAACAAGAGACTCTTATCAAGCTTATAAGCAAGAAATACGGTATCACCGAATCTGAAAAAGATTTTATAAAATCTGTTACCGATTTAGACAAACTGGATAAGGCTACGGAAGCTATTCTTTTTGAGGATAATAAAGGAAAGTTGTTAGATTTGCTAAAATAAAACGTTTCCATGAGCTATATAGATTCCAACAAACCATACGAGAGCTGGGAGCTCTTGCTATGCACGTTTTCTGTCATATCTGCCAGGGTTAGAAAGGGTTCTACCCAAGCCAGCTGATGATGCCAGTTAGAGACTTTTGTATAGCCGTAAAAGGTCATCTGGTAGCCTCCACCCCAAGGCAGATAAATTTGAGAAAAGTCAATCACCTGTTTTTTAAACTGGTAAATCACACAGAAAATTTTACCGTAAGAAAATCATAACAAATGGCAAGTATAAGAGCATATTTACTTTGCTTTGGGGTGGGTTTTATCGTAAATCTTTAATATCTCTGCAAGATTTAAATGGGTATATTTTTGTGTGGTTGATAGGCTGCTGTGACCAAGCAATTCTTGAATTGTTCTTAAATCAGCGCCATTTTCCAGCATATGGGTGGCAAAGGAGTGCCTGAAATCATGGGGACTGAAGGTAGCGGGCAGTCCGCAGATTTTTAGATATTTATCCACGATTCGCCTTATGCTTCTGTCTGTAAGAGCTGTCCCCAGTTTGTTAATGAGCAGTTTATTGGTCTGAATCTCCCTGTTTTTGGGTATCTTATCTTTTACTGTATTGTATTTTCGTATCAAATCTATATGGAAATCGGACAAAGGGATAATCCGCTCTTTCTTCCCTTTTCCCATGACTCTGAGGCGCCTTCCATTGAAATCAATATCGGTAAGTTCGACTGATGCAAGTTCTGAAACCCGCATGCCTGTAGCATACAACATTTCTAATATAAGACAATCCCTCAATCCCCGCGGAGTGCTTTTATCTGGTGCTTCCAAGAGATTTAGAAGATCATCGATATTAAATACCCTGAATGATTTCTGTTCTTTTTTTGGGAATTTTAGCGGTTTTGCTGTATTGTTCTCAACTATTTTGCGCATAACTAAGAATTTATAGAACGATTTCAAAGTGGCAATTTTTCTTTCAATGGTGGTTGAAGACAACCCTTTCTCATAACAGGCAGCCACAAAACCCCTTAGAAGAAAAAAGTCTATATCTTCCACCGGCATATCTTCTTGCTCCAAGTACTCGATAAAATCGTTTAGGTCCCTGCTGTAGGAGCTCAGGGTGTGTTTGCTGGAATTTTTTTCATTCATCAAAAAATCAAGAAATTTGTCAGCAGCTCTACTTATTTCCATGGCAGTTCTTTAATAAGTTGCTCCAGATCTTCCAAAGCCCTTCTGCTCATATATTCTTTTTTTAATTGCTTGTCCTTTATCTTTTTATTTAATGGAGGCAGCAATCCAAAATGAAAATTAGATGGCACAAATGCACCTTCGTAATTTTTTGTATAATGCTGTAACGCAAAAAGAGCTGTTGTTTCGGGTAATTTTAAAGATTTTCCGGTGTAATATCTATGTATTATATCCAACGCAGCAGTTATCCCGCTGGCAACAGATTCTATGTAGCCTTCAACACCGGTGATCTGCCCGGCAAAGTATATATCTTGATCTTTTAATCTATAATTGATGTCTAAATATTTCGGTGAATTGATGTATGTGTTTCTATGCATAGTTCCGTATTTAAGGAATTCAGCATTTCTAAGAGCTGGAATCAACCTGAAAACCCGTTTTTGCTCATAAAATTTCATTTTTGTCTGGCAACCCACCAGGTTATAGGATGTACCTTCACTGTTCTCCTTTCTCAGCTGCAAAACAGCATAATATCTCCTGCCTGTCTCCGGATGCTCCAGCCCCACAGGTTTTAATGGGCCAAATGTAAGCGTTTTCTCACCTCTTTTTGCCATCTCTTCTATGGGCATACATGCTTCAAAAACAGATCTGTCTTCAAAATCCTCTGGTTCCACTTTTTCAGCTTTCATGAGCTCGTTATAAAATATTGTAAATTCGTCTTCTGTCATAGGACAATTTAGGAAATCTGGAGATCCTTTATCGTATCTACTTTTGAAAAAACAGTGATTAAAATCTATCGAATCAACGCTGACAACAGGTGCAATAGCATCGTAAAAAAATAGCCCTTCAGGGGTTAATTGTTTTAACGCTTCAGAAAATTTATCTGAAGTAAGGGGACCTGTTGCAATGATGAGAGGGCGCTGTTGGGGGATTGCTGTTATTTCCTCCCTTATAACGTTTATATTTTTATGGTTTGATATAATGTCGGTAAGTGTGTTTGCAAATTTTTCTCTGTCCACTGCCAGTGAATTGCCAGCAGGAACCTTGTGTTTCTCCGCCGTTTGGATAACTATGCTTCGAAGATATTTAAGCTCTTGTTTTAGAAGACCGCTTGCAGAGTTTAAGGCTTCAGATTTCAGCGAGTTTGAACAAACAAGTTCGGCAAGAAACGGCGTTTTGTGAGCTGGGGTCATTTTGTGGGGGCGCATCTCATACAGTGTCACATGAAAACCGGCATCTGCCAACTGGTATGCAGCCTCACTCCCCGATAAGCCTCCTCCAATAATTGTTACCTCTGTTTTATTCATACCTTTCCGGATGTTTCCTTTTTGGATTTTTTTACAATAACCCTGCCATCATCGGTGGCAACAGCAGCTTTGGTGTTTTTACAATCAGGATAGTTGGGACATGCAAAAAAAGAGCCCCTTCTGCTCCTTTTTAGTACCATTTCAGCACCACATTTTTCACAGTTAACGTTCTCAGTTTTTAAGATTAAAGGCTGGAGATTACCTTCATCATCCACTTTTATGCTAGCTGTGTAGTTGCATTTGGGGTAAGCGCTGCAGGCGGCAAATATACCGTTTTTTCCGCTTTTCACAACCAAATCCGCACCGCATTTAGGGCATTTGCTACCCAATGTTTCACCAGTTTCTATGATACGCAGAGAGCCATTGGAAAGTTTTATAAAATTCTTGATATTTTTGCATTCCGGGTAAGCAGAGCAAGCCAATATTTCGCCATATCTGCTGCGTTTTATTACCATTTCTGCACCGCATTTTTCGCATTTTATTCCGGTTGACGGTGCGTTGTCTTTATCCGTTAAAACAATTTTGCCGTTTTCATCCCTTTCAAAATTACATGAAAATCTACATTCCGGATATCCAGAACAGGCTATAAATGAACCATTGCGGCCATGTTTTATTACAAGATCTTCACCACAGTCCGGACATTTTTCACCAATTTTCAAATCAGCTTCAAATTTATCCTCTGCTTTCTCCAGTTCTTTCCTGAAATTTTTGTAAAATTCATCCAATAAAGCTATCCATTCCTTAGAACCAGATTCCACCTGATCCAGCTCCTTTTCCATCTCTGCAGTAAATTCCACATTAAACAGGTTCGTGAAATTTGTTATAAGCAGCTGATTTACTATACGCCCCAGTTCTGTGGGTTTGAACTTTTTTTCTTCAAGGATGACATAATTGCGTTCCAGTATAGTGGATATTATGGAAGCATATGTGCTAGGTCTTCCGATCCCCTTCTGTTCGAGTGTTTTTACAAGCCTTGCTTCCGTATATCTAGGCGGAGGGGTGGTAAAGTGCTGTTTTTCTTCATATTTAACCGTTGTAAGGTTTTCACCTTTTCCTACATCGTAAATTATGGAATCCTCATCGTTGCCACTTTCATCTTTGGATTCCACATACAGCTTCGTAAAACCGGGGAATTTTAGGATTTTCCCTTTTGTTACAAAATCATATTCTCCCACGGATATAGTTATGATACTTTGATCGAAAACAGCTGGAGCCATTTGGCTAGCTACAAATCTGTCCCAAATAAGTTTGTACAGTTTATACTGATCATTATTTAAAAAATTTCTGATATTATCCGGGGTTTTTTCCACATTAGTAGGTCTGATTGCCTCATGTGCGTCCTGGATGTTTGCTTTTTTCTTTCTGGATTTGTTCTGGATGCCTCCTCCCAGAAATTTTTCCCCAAAGTTTTTCTTGATGTAAGTCTTTGCTTGATTCACCGATTCATCTGAAACCCTTGTGGAGTCAGTCCTCATGTAGGTTATTAACCCCACCGGGCCTTCTTTGCCGAGATTAATACCCTCATACAGCTGTTGAGCGATTATCATCGTTTTCTTGGCAGTAAATCCAAGTTTCCTGTTAGCATCCTGCTGAAGTGTTGAGGTAATAAAGGGAACAGCAGGGTTTTGCTTTACCTCTTTTTTGGTAACATCAGCAACAACAGCTTTATTTTTTTTCAGATAACTAAGGATTTCTCGGGTTTCATTTTCGTTATTTATATTTATCTTTTTACCGTTCTTTTTTTCAAGACGTGCTTTTATTATGGAACTTTCGTCTTTTTCCATTTCTGATTTGCTGAAAAAGCCATCAATTGTCCAGTATTCTTTAGGGACGAAACGTTCGATTTCATTTTCCCTCTCACATATCAGCCTGAGGGCAACCGATTGCACACGGCCGGCGGAAAGCCCGTACTTGAGAGGTTTCCACAGCAGTGGGCTCACCATATACCCCACTAGTCTGTCCAGAATACGCCGGGACTGCTGGGCATTAACCCTATTCATGTTGATTTTCCCCGGTTTCTCTATACCTGTTTTTACCCCCTGCTTTGTAATTTCATTAAACAAAACACGATATGTATTACTATCTTTTACCTTTAAAGCTTCAGCTATATGCCAGGCTATCGCTTCACCTTCCCGATCAGGGTCGGTTGCCAGATAAATCTTGTCTGCATTCTTTGTTTCTTGCTTCAAAGCATCTATAATCTTTTTTTTCCCTTTAATCGTTTTGTACTTGGGTTCGAAGCTATTTTCTATATCCACTCCAATCTCGTTTTTAGGCAGATCCCGCACATGACCAACACTGGCCATAACTTTAAAATTTTTGCCAAGATACCGCTCAATTGTTTTGGCTTTGGCGGGGGATTCAACTATAACAACATTTTTTTTGGCACCAGTATTTTCGGGCATGCACTCCCTCCACGTTTAAATTTGTACATTTGACAATTTTGCGAAAAATAAAAGAAAAGAATACATATTTGCTTACAGGCAAAATGAGCTTGCTACTGAATAAAATAATCTTCCTCGTGGAATTCATAGTCATTTTTGGAGATATAGGATTTCTTTTCAAGAAGAGTGTATAGTGTAATCTGTTTGATATTTTCCACATCAATTTTTTGCTCAGTAGCATCCATTGATTTGTCTATAATCTCCTCAAGTGTAATAAAGTCAAGTACACCTGCTAAATTCAGTTTTTGTAGATACTGAATCGCTTTTTCACTAATTTTATTCCTTTCAAAAGCGGTAAAGAATCTAACTCCATCTGGATTTTCATAAACACCGAAATTTAATATAGACAATGCCTGTCTTATTTCGTAATCATCAAAACCGGTATTTTGGAGATAATCAGTTATGTCCTTTTCGCTTACAATTTCATCGGTATCTATATAATCTATAATAAGATTGAGTGCTATTACTATTTTATCCATTTTAATTCCTCCTTATGGAATATTTTCCGTCCACATCGCTCCGGATAATGCCTTTTATTTCCATTTCCGAAAGTAAAGTGAGTACAGAAGATGCCTCTATGCCAGATTTCATACAGATTTCATCAATGGACATAGACTGCAGTTTTAGAATATTATAAATATCTCTCTCCTCACTTGAGTCAAAATTAATATTATAGGCATCGTCTTTATTGTCAACCATTTTTGAAAAATTTACAAATGAAGCAAACTCTTCAACGACATCCATATAATTTTCAGTAAGTTTTGCCCCTTGCTTAATTAACTTGTTTGTTTCACTGTTGTAATTTTCAGGCCAAGTGGGCACAGCAAAAACGTCCCTATTCTCCTGAATTGCATATCTGGCAGTTATCAGAGATCCACTTTTTGGCGAAGCTTCCACAACAACAACGCCAAGTGAAAGACCGCTGATTATTCTATTACGCTGCGGAAAATTTGTAGCCAAAGGTTCTTCATCAAGAGGAAATTCCGAAATCAGGCACCCGTTTTTGATTATGTCGTTAATGTACCGTTTGTTTGTACTGGGATATAATTTTAAAAGTCCGTTGCCAAAGACAGCAGTAGTTGTTCCGCTTTTTATCGCACCTAGGTGAGCATTTATATCTATGCCAGCTGCAAATCCGCTTACAATATTAAAGCCCACTTCGGCAAGGTTTCCAGCCAGTTTCCTGGTGAATTCTCTGGCTGCATCACTGGATCTTCTGGCTCCCACAATCGCGATTGAAGGCTTTGCCAAAACCTCTGTATTCCCATAAGCATACAGATAACATGGAGGTTGGCTGATTTCCTTTAGCAGCTCAGGATACCGTGATTCCTCATAAAGGATTACATCAATCTTGTACTTTTTTATCTTTTTTATTTCAGATTCAACAAACGATTTATCCACATCCCAGCGTTTCAATGCTTCTATTTGATGGATTTTTAAACCGATAGATTTTAATTCTTCCTTTTGAGTATTAAGTATCTTCTCAATACTCCCACATTTTTTCACAGCGCCAATGATTGTACTATCAGAGATGCCTTTGATTGTTTTTAATGCAATGTACAGCTTAACTTTTTGCAAATCTGCCAGTTTGCCCTCCTCGGTTTTTAAGATATCTCTTGTTGTTTATGTTTGTAAATTTTCCTGACTTGTCCAGTTGTTCTAAAAGGGGGATGAGTATTTTTCTGGGAGCATTAATTATCTTCTTGGCCATGTTGAGATCGATATAACCGTCATTTTTAGCTTTTTCTGCAGCTGTATTTATAAAGTTATCAAGTACATCTTTACGTATATAATTTTTTTCATCAAGTTTTTTTATTTTATCATTGTTCTGAAGAATCAAAAGGGCATTTTTTGCAGTTTTTTCATCAATAGATAACGCCCCGGCAATGTTAGCTACATTACTTAACGATGTATCTTCACCCATTGCAGTGTAAATTTTTTCTGCGACAATCTCATGTTCCGTTTTTTGTTTTATGAAAAAGACATTATTTTCAAATGTGAAACCTTTTGTTTCTGCAAAGGCAATAATTTCATTTTTTAAATAATCTTTAAAACTATCTGAAGGCTCAAGTTTATTTGTATAATCCCCTAAATTCAGTTTTTTTTCTACAACCAGCTTATCCGTAGCTTCTTTTACTATCGTTTTAATAAAGTCTTTTGAACATATTTTGTTTCCATCCAAAAGAAAAAATTCATTCAACAAATCGTTTGTTTTTGACTCTTTAAGGGATGTCATCTGAGCAGGAGCTGGTAACGTTTGCACTTTGTTTAAGTATCTGCTCAGTAGAAGGAAGGCTTCATGAAAGTTCTCTGATGATAAATACTCCAAATATTTTAACATATTTTCTTTATTCAGATCAAAGTTGCAAATTGAAAGTACACTCCCGCCGGCTACCGTTCGTTGGGGGGTGGAGCTTCTGATAAAAAATTTTTCTTTAAATAGCGGCGTGTATTCCCCCTGCATAACTACCTTACAGAATCCTGATTCACCCTGCTTAATGTGTTGTTTATCCAAAAAGATAATTTTTGCCTGTGTTGAAAATGTTCCGATGAACAGATTGTATGTTCTATTGTGTTTAAGGTGGAATTGTGTGTTTGCATTGTCAAAAACACTGAGAAGTGCGTAAAAATTTTTTGTGGATTCATAAACATCTGGTTCTGCCGCAATATTCCCCCTTTCCACCTCACTCTTTTTTATCCCTCCCAGATTCAGTGCCACCCTACTACCCTTTTCCGCTAAATCCTGGTCTTTTGAATGAATTTGTATACTTTTTATTTTACATTTAATGTTTTGAGGTAGAATTTCGATGGTGTCATTCTTTTTCACTGAACCTGCTACGGATGTCCCTGTAATTACCGTTCCTACCCCTTTTAATGTGAACGCCCTGTCAATTCTCATTAGAAAACTGTCTGTGATATTATATTTTTTTACCTTTAAACTTTCCTGATAAATTATTTCTTTCAAGTTGTCTATAGATTGGTCGTCAAATATACTTGTGTAAACAATACTAATATTATTGAAATTATATTTACCGAAAATTTTCTGTATTTCTTCCTTACGTTTTTCAAGAACTGTTTTTTCCACAAGATCTGTTTTTGTAACTGCCACAACAACTGTCTGTATGTTTAAAAATGAGATTATATCTGCATGCTCCACTGTTTGCGGTTTGATCCCTTCCCCGGCATCTATAGTAAAAAGCACCATATCTATACCAGTGGCGCCAGCAATCATATTCTTCACAAGTTTTTCATGGCCAGGTACATCCACAAAAGAAAAATTTCTATTTTTGTACGTGTAATTTGCAAAGCCTAAATCGAGGGTAATGCCCCTTTGTTTTTCCTCCTTAAATCTGTCAGGGTCTGTGCCTGTGATTTCTTTTACTAAGGCTGATTTGCCGTGATCAATGTGCCCTGCTGTTCCTATTACGATGTTTTCAAAGCCCAATCCACACCCTCCGCAAGCTCGTAAAATTGACTTTCAAAGATTGTCCTTACATCAAAATACAGTTTATCTTCACTTACTCTGCATATTACAGGAATCCTGTATCGACGTAAATTGTTTTCCACTTCTGAGATATTTTTTTCTACAGCCTTTACTACGATGGCTTTTGATCTGATTTCTTTCATTGGGCAGCTGCCACCGCCGGTGTATGCAATAACATCTTCTACCACTATTTTGCTTTTGGGAATTTTTGATTCCATTACTTTTTTTAGTTTTTCTGCCTTTTCTTCAAGCAATATACTATCTGTATTCAACAAATCTATTGCTGCGATGTCTCTCTCATTACCCATAACATACATCCTGAGTATTTCCTGCAATACAGCAAGTGTTATTTTATCCACACGAAGCATTCTCATGAGTTGGTTCTTTTTTAGTTTGTCTATAAGATGCTTTTTCCCCAGGACTATACCTGCCTGGGCGCCACCTAAAAGTTTGTCTCCGCTGAAGCTAATAAGGTCAAAACCGCTTGCCATAATGTCTCTTACATTTCTTTCATCACAAAGGGTATTAAATCTCTCTGTCAGACTTCCGCTGCCTAAATCATAATAGGAAAGTATTTTTTTCTCTTTTGCCTTTTGGGTAATTTCTGCAAGTGATGGCTCTTCGGTAAAACCTTTTATTACATAATTGCTTTTGTGAACCTTCATAATCATTGATGTTTTATCACTGATGGCATTTTCGTAGTCAGAGATTTTTGTTTTATTTGTCGTGCCCACCTCTTTTAAATATGCTCCGCTGTTGGCCATAACCTCCGGTATTCGGAAACTGCCGCCTATTTCAACCAATTCTCCACGGGATACGATACATTCCTTGTCCTTGGCAAAGGTATTCAATATCAGAAACACTGCCGCTGCATTGTTGTTCAGGATAACAGCACTTTCAGCTCCAGTCAAAAACTCCAGATATTCACTCAAATGATGGTATCTGTCCCCTCGGCTCCCCTTTTTAAGATCATATTCCAGATTCGAGTATCCAGTTATAATTCCTGATATATTTTTTAAAATATCCTCTGGCAAAGGTGCTCTGCCCAAATTGGTGTGGAGGACGATCCCTGTTGCATTAATAACTTTTTCAAGAGTTCCTTTTAAAAATTTTGCGTAATACTGTTGTATTTGCTCAATAAGCTGGTGTTTATCTACATGTCTTAGATCTCCGCTGGCAATATCTTCCCTTACTGCAGCAAGAGTTTTGTTTATAGAGAATTTCAGAATATCCCTTTTGTATTGCTGCGAGTCAAAAAAATGTAATAAGTCATCCACTTTCGGAATCTGTCTGTACAAACTATTGTTATCCAAAGCACTCTCCTTTCTTATAAGTGAACGTTATCATATTACACTAAATTTTACAAATTTTCACAATAAAGGTATTTTTAATATAATTTACACGAATGTTATATAAATTACAGATTAATATCAATTAATTTAATATTGAATGTTGGCAATTATTGGAGTATAGATTTTTTCTAACTATTTTTATAAATGTGGAGGTTTTTATGGGTGATAGAGAAAAGGTTGTGCTGGCATATTCTGGTGGACTTGATACATCTGTAATACTGAAATGGCTTGAGTTAAAGGGTTATGATGTTGTCGCATATGTGGCCGATTTAGGACAAAGAGATGATTTTGATGCTATAAAAGAGAAGGCTTATGCCTCAGGTGCTGTAGATTTTCATGTCGTTGACCTAAAAGAAGAATTTGTGAAAGAATTTGTTTATACATCTATTAAGTTTAACGCCGTATATGAGGGCAGATATCTTTTGGGTACATCACTTGCTCGTCCGGTAATTACCAAAGGGATGGTGGAAGTTGCCCGCAAAGTGGGCGCAAACTATATTTCCCACGGGGCCACCGGCAAAGGAAATGATCAAGTGCGGTTCGAACTGTCGGCTGCTGCATTGGCTCCGGAATTAAAAGTAATAGTACCATGGAGAGAGCCTGAGTTTTTCAATACAATAAAGGGAAGAAAAGAGGCAATGGATTTTGCCGCTGAGCATAGTATCCCTGTTAAAGCAACAGCTGAACAACCGTGGAGTTCTGATGAAAATTTAATGCATATAAGCTTTGAGGCGGGGATACTGGAAGATCCGGCCAAAAGACCGCCAAAGGAAATGTTTGAGCTTACTGTGAGTCCGGAAGATGCTCCGGATACACCTGAGATTGTGGAAATTGAGTTTCATAAAGGTGAAGCTGTAAAACTTAACGGGCAAGCTATGGGAGCAGTAGAAATGTTATCAAATCTCAACGAAATTGGAGGCCGTAACGGTATTGGCAGAATAGATATAGTGGAAAGCAGATATGTTGGGATGAAATCAAGGGGAGTGTATGAAACACCCGGAGGAACAATACTCATGGCTGCTCACAGGGATCTGGAATCGTTAACCCTCAGCGGCGGCGTAATAAATCTGAAAGATTCGCTTATGCCAAGATTTTCCCAACTGGTTTATTCAGGGTACTGGTATTCGGATGAGCTTGAGTGTCTTAAAGCATTTGTAAACAAATCCCAAGAATTTGTTACCGGTAAAGTTGCAGTGGAATTGTATAAGGGCAATATCACACCTGTATCCAGAGAATCCGAGTATTCCCTTTATGATAAACTTGTGGTATCAATGGATGATGACTTGGGTGCTTACAATCAGACAGATGCAACCGGGTTTATCAAGTTGCATGCCTTGCCATTAAAGGCTGAAGCCAAAAGAAATAAACATTAAATTTCATAATATCATCATATGTTACCTATTTGAAAAGGAGTGTCTATGTATTTTCAGGATGTAATACTTAAACTGCAGGAATACTGGGCAAAAAAAGGATGTATTATTTATCAGCCTTACGATATTGAAGTTGGCGCCGGAACATTTAATCCCGCCACATTCCTGAGATGTTTGGGGCCTGAACCGTGGAATTCCGCCTATGTGGAACCCAGCAGGCGCCCAACAGACGGTAGATACGGAGAAAACCCTAATCGTATGCAACACTACTATCAGTTTCAAGTATTGCTAAAGCCTTCTCCTGAGAATATACAGGACTTATATCTTGAGAGCCTGGAATATTTAGGGATAAAACCGCTGGAACATGACATCCGGTTTGTAGAAGATGACTGGGAATCTCCAACGTTGGGAGCATGGGGGCTTGGTTGGGAAGTTTGGCTGGATGGTATGGAAATCACTCAGTTTACATATTTTCAGCAGGCCGGAGGGATAGATTTAAAACCGGTTTCCGGAGAGATCACCTACGGGATTGAAAGAATTGCAATGTATCTGCAAAAGGTTGATTCTGTTTTTGACCTTGCATGGAATGAGAATATTACTTACGGTGATGTTTATCATAGAAGCGAAGTGGAGTTTTCTAAATACAATTTTGAATATGCTGATACAGATATGCTGTTTAAATTGTTCCAGATGTATGAAAATGAATGTAAACAGCTTATTGAGAAAGATCTTGTTTTGCCGGCTTATGACTATTGTCTGAAATGCAGCCACACGTTTAACCTCCTTGATGCCAGAAATGCCATTTCCGTTACGGAAAGAACGGGGTATATTACAAGAGTCAGGCAGCTTGCAAAAATGTGTGCAGAAAAATATGTGGCAATCAGACAAGAATTAGGTTTTCCTTTACTAAAGAAGAAATAGTTATTTCTTTATATATACGGAGGTAAGTCATGTTTAAGAATATGCAGATCAGAACAAAGCTTCTTATTTATGTTTTTATATTCCTTGTTATAGGTTTTGCTATTTCAGGGGTTTTTGTCATTCGTGCAATAAAAACCAATGCAGAAGAAATAGCAGATACCCAATTACAAGCCCAGATCGGAATATTAAAAAATATGCTGGATAATGCCGAAAGAACCTCGAGAAATCTATATGAAGAGCTGAAGAAGGAAGCTTTAGCTGACCTTGAACACGATGTGGGCGAACTGGCTGAGCAGCTTTCAATGCTTCAGGAAGCCTACGCCGCCTCCGGCGCTGATTTACCTATGATTAGGATGAAGCTTTCGAACGCCATATTAAGACACAAAGTAGGTAAAACAGGATATGCGTATGCCCTGGATATGGAAGGTAAATTGGCTGTACATAAATATTCTCAGGGCAAGGATTTATCTGATGAACCACATATAAAACAGATTCTTTCAGAGATGAACGGCATGATGAGCTATGAAAGAGTGACAGATCCATCAAATCCCACGGTATATGCAGCATATAGGTACATCCCTCTTGTGGACTGGATTCTGGTTGTGACAATGCAGGAGGATGAGTTACTGCAAAAAGCCAATATGGTGAGAACCCAGCTTATTGAGGATTTTAAGAAGCAAGTAAAAAATTCCACGATAGGTGAGAGTGGATATTTCTATGTAATGGACTATGAAGGGAACGTTATAGTGCATCCGGATAAAAAGACAGAAAAGAGTAATCTGGGGACGTACGATTTTGCAAAGGAAATGTTGAAAAATAAATCGGGAGTAGTTGACTATGAGTGGGAAGGCAAACCTAAAATTGTAGCTTATGACAACTATCCTAATAAAAAATGGATTATAGCCGGCGGCACATACACTTCGGAGTTGTTTGGCAAAGCTGTTAGTAAAGTTCAGATGGGTTATTTTGTGTTGACTGTGGTTATAATGATAATACTTCTTATTATAATAAGGCTAATTTTTAAAAATAGCGTAATAAATCCAGTGAATGAACTAGAAGAGCTTTTTTCAAAAATTACAGATGGTGATCTGACTAATAAGTTGCTGGCTAAAAATAATGACGAAATAGGAAGAATCATTTCTCATGTAAATGAGATGGTGGATCAGATGAACAGGGCTCTTTGTGAAGTGAACGCTGCCACATCCGATGTGAGCATTTCTGCAGAATCCCTTTCCACTTCCAGTAATCAGATGAGTACTGGTGCGGAAAGCCAGGCTGAGAGGGTAACCCAGGTGGAAACAGCAGTTCACGAAATGAGCGCAACTATAAGAGAAATTTCCCAGAATGTGGAAGAAGTCACCAATGAAGTAAATACGGTAAAAGAATCTGCAGATACAGGCGGAAAAATTCTTGAAGAAACTGTAAATGGTATTCAGAACCTTTCTAAATCCGTGATTAACACCGGTGAGAGTGTAAGAGGTCTCGGGGAATCTTCAAAACAGATAGGTGAAATACTGCAGGTCATTTCTGATATTGCTGACCAGACTAACCTGTTGGCTTTAAATGCTGCGATAGAAGCCGCCAGAGCTGGAGAACATGGCAGAGGATTTGCTGTTGTGGCAGATGAAGTAAGAAAACTTGCTGAGCGTACAGCAAAAGCCACAGGTGAAATAGATTCTATGATTTCAGGGATTCAGAAGGAAGTGAATGAATCTGTCAAGGATATGGATGAAGGTGTTAAACTTGCTGAGGAGGGCTCGATGATGGTGGGCAATCTCCAGGCAAGTCTAAAAGAAATAATAGATGGTGTTATGGATATCGCTGACAGAATGAATTCCATAGCAACATCTGTGGAACAGCAAAGTGCCACCAGTGAAGAGATTTCAGGTAGTATGGGGGATATAGCCTCTATCGCACAGGAAAATTCGTCTATTGCGGCGGAAAACCATGAACAGGCAGAGCGTTTGAAAAATTTGGCGGACAAACTTAAAAACGTGGTGTCCACATTTAAACTTAATTGCGATAAGTAATCAAAAACGCAGGAATGCGTTGGGTGAAATAGTATAGAGTGTTAAGAGATAGGTCTAATACCAAGTTGCATTTATTTGGGTAATATGCAGATATAGTTGATATAATAAAAATGCCCCCTCTTACTTAGTTCAATGTTCAACGTAAGACTTGTCCTGTTAAACACTGCCGTAGGCAGTTAGCCCGAAAGGGCGGGTTTAACGGGACGTGAAACGTTCAACGTGAAACGTAAGACGTCAAACGTAACACGTAAAACTCACTATCACCCAAAACCCATCACCCAAAACCCAAATGACAAAAAGAGCTTTGAATAGGTACTCCACCTGCCCTATTAAAACTCCACATTTACTGACAAAATAAAAGTATTTTAAAAAATTCCCTTTTTTGATTTAAATCAATTTCTTTTTACTCTTTTACTGTATATTTCCCATTATCGTTAGCAATAGGAGGTACAGATGAACAAATTGAATTCTAAAATGACAATAAGAAGTATAGTGGAGCAGTATCCTGAAACCTTGGAAATTTTTACAAACAATGGTTTTCCTCAGTTTAGGGATAAAGATAAACTTGAAAAGGCAGGAAAAATATTAACGCTTGGCTCAGCCCTGAAATCAAGAAGATATGACTTGCAAGCGTATATAAACATGCTGGAAGAGAAAATATCTGAAAGTGAAAACAATGTAGATATTACACTTAAAGAAGAGATGCAAAAGGATAAAGCGGACATCTATGTTAGCGGATTATTACCTTGCCCGGTACGTGTCCCGCTTATGGAAAAATTTGATAATTTTTTACAAAATTATCAGCAAAAAAATGGTCTAAAAGTAAATTATTCACTGGAGGCAGCTTCCCTCGGCGCAGAATTTTTAAAGGATATTTTAGCGGTAAAAGATGAAAAAGAACTGCCCGATGTCTTTTTCTCAGCAGGTTTTGAGGCATTTTTCGGTAAAGATTCAATCGGAAAATTTAAAGAGCGGAATGTCTTTGAAGATTTAACGACTTTCGAAATAAATGATGATTTTAAGAACCTGGATATCATTGATAAAAAAGGGCATTACTCTATTATTGGTGTTGTGCCGGCTGTTTTTATGGTGAATTTGGAAGAGTTGGGTGATTTGCCAGCCCCCCAATCCTGGGAAGATATTCTTGATGATAAATACCGTCAAAGGGTTGCTCTTCCTGTGGGGGATTTCGACCTGTTTAACGGTATTTTGCTTAATATTTATAAAGATTACGGTAGAGTAGGTGTGGAGAAACTCGGTGGGTGCCTGATGAGATCTATGCATCCCTCACAAATGGTTAAAAATGCCGGCAAAAGATTTGAAGAAAAACCGATTGTGACGATTATGCCTTATTTTTTTACCAAAATGCTGAGCGGTTCCAAGACTATGAAGATAGTGTGGCCTTTGGACGGTGCAATTATATCACCTATATTTATGCTTACAAAGAGGGATAAACGTGAAAATTTAAAAGAGATTGCGGATTTTCTCAGCGGTAGGGAAGTAGGTGAAATATTGTCCCACAGGGGTTTATTTCCTTCATTGAATAATAATGTAAAAAATAATCTCCCCTCCCAAGCTCCTTTCAAATGGCTGGGATGGGAATATATCTATAACAACGACATAGATACACTGATTGGAATAGTTAACGACATCTTTGAGTCATCCGCTTCGGAGGTGTTGGCATGAAATTTCTTACGGTGTCCGGTCCTCCTTCCTCCGGAAAAACATCTGTCATATTAAAAGTGATCGATGCATTTAAAGAACGAGGGATGAAAGTTGGCGTGGTGAAATTTGACTGTCTGGCAACAGATGATGACAAACTATATGAAAAAAAAGGTATCGCTGTTAAAAAAGGGCTTTCTGGATCACTATGCCCTGACCACTATTTTGTAAGTAATGTTGAAGCATGTTTTGAATGGGGGAAAAATCTTGATCTGGATATCTTGATCAGTGAGAGCGCCGGATTGTGTAATAGATGCAGTCCACATATTAAAGATATTATGGCCATATGTGTTATTGATAATCTCAGCGGGGTAAACACACCTAAAAAGATAGGCCCTATGCTCAAATCTGCTGATGTTGTAGTTATCACAAAAGGGGATATTGTATCCCAGGCTGAAAGAGAGGTTTTTGCTTCCAGAGTAAAGAATGTAAACCCTAAGGCCATGATAATAAATGTAAACGGAGTGAGTGGACAGGGAGCTTTTGAACTTGCAGGATTTTTATATGAAACAAAGGAGCATGAAACACTTAAAGGCAGAAAATTGCGATTTTCTATGCCATCAGCACTCTGTTCCTACTGTCTGGGGGAGACAAGGATCGGCGAGGAGTACCAGATGGGCAATGTAAGAAAAATAGAGTCATAGGAGTAGAGAATGCAAAAAGCAGCGAGCAATATTATTGAAGAACTTAAAATAAAAGAACTCCTTGAAGAGTATCCTTTCATAACAGATTACTTCGACTCGTTTAATCTTGTGGACTATACAGATTTCCAGGAAAAGACATTTTGTGAATATATTGAATATCTGTCAGAAGATTTTCTTGAAGAAAACGGTCTGGAAAAAGGTGCACTGATAGAATCACTCACTGATCTTCTTGAATCAATGGAGGATAGGAAAGAGCAGGAGGATATTAACAGTATAACAATATATGGCGGTAAAGATAAATTTGGAAATCCAGAGAGTATCAAACTTGATATCAATAAGGGAGAAGTGGTTTGCATCGTGGGTCCTACAGGCTCCGGAAAAAGTCGCTTACTGGCTGATATAGAATGGGTGGCCCAGAAGGACACCCCCACCGGCAGATCGATTCATATTAACGGGAAAAAACCGGATAAAAAATGGCGGTTTTCCATTGAACACAAACTTGTGGCTCAGTTAAGTCAGAATATGAACTTTGTGATGGATCTTAGTGTTGAAGAATTTGTGAAGATGCATGCCGAAAGCAGGCTTGTGGAAAATCCGGATATTAAAGTAGATGAAGTTTTTAATCTGGCCAATGAGCTGGCAGGGGAGCCTTTTGAGAGGGATACCCAGATAACTTCCCTCAGTGGTGGGCAGTCAAGGGCTTTGATGATTGCAGACACTGCAGTTTTAAGCAAATCCCCCATTGTTTTGATTGATGAAATCGAAAATGCCGGGATAGACAGGCAGAAAGCCTTAAATATACTGGTAAAAAAAGAAAAAATTGTACTAATGGCTACACATGATCCCATATTGGCTCTGCTGGGGGATAAAAGGCTTGTAATAAAAAATGGCGGAATCAGCAAGGTTATTGAAGTGGATGATGCAGAAAGGAAGCTGTTGCCAACACTTCGGGAGATTGATAACAAACTGATGGAGTACAGAAACAGGCTTAGAGACGGTGAAACACTGGATGTAGTAAATTAAGTAAGTAGCAAACAGGAGGATAATATGCATACAGGTTGCAGTGGAAATTTTAAAAACGGGCAGGACGTTGTTAATAAAATCAGGTTGATGGGATTTTATAGTCAATATGTTCCAATGCCATTTGAGTATAAGTGCGAATGTGGAAATACATTTATGTATGAGACTTTTGAAATGACATGTCCCAAATGTGAAATGACTTACGGTGTCACCCCTTGTCATTCCTTTGATCCGGAAAATGTTATGGCAGCAGGAAAAAAGTATTAGTAAAAAAACAAGCTTATGTAGGATGCGCAGTAGAATGAAAAATAAAGACAAACGTATAAAAAAAGATGCAGAAATTTTAAAAAAATTCATACACGTATACTGCAAAAAACATCATGGTGTGTATCCCGATAAATACTGCCCGGAATGCAAGAACGTTCTTGAATATGCATTGAAAAAATATGAGAAATGCCCCCTTGATCCCAAACCCAAATGCAAAGACTGTCATATTCATTGCTATACACCGGAAATGAGGCAGACTGTAAGGGAGATTATGAGATATAGCGGTATGTACTTTGTTAAACGTGGCAGACTGGACTGGCTCTTCCGTTATTTTTTCTGAAAACAACTGCACAATGATATGTTAATATGACTTTATTTTAAATATAATCTCCGCAGTGAAAGCTTTGAATAAATACCCCACCCAGCCGCGCACCGAGTACATAAATGTTTATAGTTCGGTGCGCAGAG
>JASMTO010000015.1:0-46964 GCA_041694215.1 bacterium | reverse complement strand
ACCGAGCACCTAAGGGTGCTCGGTTTTGGTGTTAAAATTAGCTAAGCTGCGCTTAGAAGTTTACGTAAAGCTTACCGTAAAATGCATTGGCAGGATCATCATTTTGAAATGTTTGCAATTCATCACCATCAGGATTATCAGTATCTGGTGCTACATATGCATACTGAGCTAAAATCCCAACATTCTCATACAGTTTGTAGTCTGCTGATAATACAGCTACTACTACTGAATCCAAATTTGTAACAGAGTCTTCTTCTGGCTCGAAGTAGCCAACATTAAGCATTAAGCTGAGTTTGTCGATAGGGCTAACGGAAACATAAGGTACTATACCCATGGAACCAGCATTCTCAGATAATTCGAAAACGCCTTGGGATGTATAGTCGCTAGCAAATGCATAGTCGAGAATATCACTATCACCAAAATTGCCCATTGGTACAAAGTCATCCCAAAGTCCTTTTTCTTCAGCTAATGCTGTGGTTTGTATTTCATCCTCTTCATCCGTACCCATAGCATAGAAGACCTCTGTACCAACTTTGAACATATTGATATTAACATTTAAATCACCGTAAAACTGATTACCCACATAATCCTTGTCTTCTACTGCAGCGTCATTGCTATAGTCATAATAGTCATCTACTTCGCCACTAAAGTTATTATATTCGATATTGTAGTTGAAGAAATTTGCTATTGTACCATCAGCCTGCAATCCTATTACCATCCTGTCATATTCACCATGTGCGTAGTCGCCAAAATCTACATCGCCATCATTATCAAAAAATCCTAAATCGTCACGTATGTCACCATTATCATCAAAAGCGGCTTCATCAACCGTGTAATCTCCACCATCTTCGTAACCTACAAAAGCGTTAATATTGAAAGCTTTATTGTATTTATAACCGAGGTTCAAAACATATACATTTATATCTTCAGAACCATAGTCTGAGTCATCGGAAAGGTTATTGACAGCATCGCTTCCTTCATCAGCTTTTATATAGCCAAATGTAACTGAAACAGGTGTTTTCAATGTAGCAAGAAAGCCTACGCCGTTGTGGTCAAGAGCCATATAGTTTCCCAGTCCAAAAAGCTGACGTCCGGCTCTAAGTCTGTACATGTCTTTGTCAATTTCGAGAAATGCTCTGTCGGTTTGTATTTCGCTGGTACCATGAGAACCTTGGGTTCCCCATTTTTCTTCATCGAAATCCAGTCTAAAGTGAACACTAATACCTTCAGCCACATTGATTTTACCTGCAATCCTCAGCCTTTGGTCAAAATAGTTTTCTTTATCGCTGTCATCATCATCGTTAAAATTACTAAGGTTTTCAAAAGACTTGCCCCTGATCCTCATTTGTCCACTAAGATCAAGTCTGCTCTCTGCATAAACAGACACTGCAAATAACAATACAACTAACGCTAATAACACTTTCTTCATGTCACTTCCTCCTGTAGGTTTTTTCTTAATTTCACCCCGCTTATCAGGCGGGACTTTCTTTTGCTACCGTTTCAATGTTAAATGTGACAAACTGCATTTCTTAACTCTGCATCACCACCTTTTTAAAGTTTTTATGATGTTACGTTTATTAAAATACCTACCATAAGTTTCAGTGGTTGTCAACAAAATTCCCTGCAAAAGATATGGTATATTATATTCTATATTGTGGTGATTCGCAAGTTTTTTTTGTTAGCACTCTGCTACAACTGCCGTCAAATTAGTCAAATTAGATGAGCAGTTATCCTTACCCCTCCATGACTGCCAGTCCAAAACTATTTCCCCATTCATACGCTTCCTGCAGCTCTTTCTCACTGGGTGTCATCTTGAATTTTAGTGAAGGTTGGGGAAGCTTCATCCTCATAGTCCTTAAAATATCTTCACTCATTTTCACCCCTTCACCACTCCATCCGAATGAGCCGAATGCACCGGCGTTTCTCCCGGAAACATTCAGAGCCACTAGGTGGGCAAAAAGATTGAATATGGGTTTTGGTGCTTTTGCATTTATAGTAGCTGTACCCACCAAAAGGCCATGGGAAATTTCTATCTCATCTATAATCTCAGAAATATTATCCCCTGCTGCATCGAATATTTTCACCTTTACACCGGAGTCTTCAATACCCGCCTTTATTTTATCAGCCATCAGCTTTGTGTTACCATAAGCGGAAGCATATACTATTGTCACCTGTTTCTCAGGGTTATTTCGGTAATAGCGGTTAGCTTTCTCTTTGTAAAAATTTATGTAGTAGTTTATATTCTCCCGCAGTATAGGGCCATGGGAGGGGCATATAACGTCAATATCCAGCTTTTCAATTTTGTTAAGAGCTTTCAGGACATGCTCCTTATAGGGGCGCATGATGGAATTATAGTAGAATTCAAAAGCTTTTTTGGCATCATCTTTATTTTTTAGCTGATCATTGAAGATATTTTCCGGGCAGTAATGTGCACCAAGAAAATCGCATGGAAAAAGTATATTATCACTTTCAAGGTAGGTAAACATGGTATCAGGCCAGTGGAGAAATGGTGTGTGGAAAAATGTAAGTTTTTTATTCCCAAGATCCAGATAGTCTCCGTCAGTAACCGTTCTGCAATTGAAATCGGTGTTGACAATGTTTTCCACAAAAGATTTAGCCGTTTTGGAGCATAAAACTTGCATGTTTGGATTGATTCTTAGCAGCTCCGGTAAGCTGCCTGAATGGTCAGGCTCCGTGTGGTTGAGAATAATGTAGTCGATATCCTCGATGGGGGTTAATTCCCTGATTGTCTCCAAATATTCATCAGTAAATACTTGTTTACTGGCTTCAATTAGTGTTTTGCCTTTTGTCCCTTCTACCAGGTAGCTGTTATAAGTGGTGCCGTGCTTGGTGGGGACTACTATATCGAAAATTTCAAGGTCAGGGTCATAGACACCAACCCAATGTATGCCGTCTTTGATTTTTACTGATTTCATTGTTACCCTCCTGCTAAAAAAAAGCCACCTTATAGGTGGCTTAATATTTAATCTTCATATGGTTCAAAACTGTCCTTTGGGGCGCCACACTCAGGGCAAACCCAATCCTCCGGGACGTCCTCCCATTTGGTGCCGGGATCAACACCGCTGTCAGGATCACCTTCTGCAGGGTCGTAAATGTAGCCACATATTGTGCATATATACTTCATATCCACCTCCTTATGTAGGCATTTTTATAATAAAAATAAATTATAGTCAATACATATTTAACGGGCGCCCTCCCGAAGACACCGTTTGCCTGCATTTGCAATGACTTGCGATTAGAGATTCTTTTCTTCAGGTTTTTCAGGACCAAAGATTTTGTTTACCAGTCTGGTTTTTACCACTGTCACTATTTCGTCATAGTTGTTATCTTTTAGCGGAATTTGACCACCAGCAGATTTCATGTGTCCTCCGCCGGTGCCAATCCCTCTAACCAATCCCAGCGCAATATGACCTACTTTGCGTTTTGTGGACTTGCACCTTAGCGAAAAATAACACGTGTTCTCAATTTTACCTATTACAAACGTCCATTTGATATCCCGCATTCTGAGGAAAAAGTCCGATGTTTCAGCTATGAGATCAGCATTCCTGACATCTTCTAAATTACAAAAAATGAGATCTTTAATCACTTTTGCATTTTCTGTAGCTTTTTTCATATTTTTAAAATAGTATTTCGGCAACTCAGGATTCTCTATTTTTGCTAATTTGTTCAAGGATATATGGGGGAGAATGAAGCCCATCATTTCTGTATCTATTTTACTGTTGCTTCTTCCAGAGCCTAGTGTATCTGTCTTTATACCGTAAAAGAGGGCTGTTGCTGTATTTACATCAGGGCTTATATTAAGCTCTCTATAATACTCTGCAATTATTGTACTGGTGCTTCCATAATTTTTCCTAATATCAAAAATATCTGCTTTTTTGGTTTGGGATCTGAAATTATGGTGATCAATGACTATGTTTGGAAAAATACCATTTTGTATAAAGACATTACCGGCAGTGGGCTGGGTATCTACAACTACTATGCAGTCGTACCTGTTAAAATTAAGCTTTGTTGAAAAATGCATATCAATTTTGCATAGTTTTACGAGCTCCCTGTTTTCCGCTCTGCCAACCAATCCGTGGTAAGCTAATGTGCATCGCTTTTTCTGCAATGACGAGAAAAGGTTTTTAAGGGCAAAGCCTGAGGCAATAGTGTCGGGGTCGGGGTTGTTATGTGTTAAAATAAGTATTTTTCGTTTTGGTTTAATAAACTCCAATATTTTTTCTATCATATGTGGTCTGCTTTGCTAAAATTAAGTATTATGTGATCCTGGCTACTGTCTGTGGAAAAATTATATTTTTCCGAATACGAGCCCAGCTTATCAGAAAAATCTTTTTTGGAAAATTTTGTTAAAACCTCCATTTGCATATTGCTTTTGGCATATCGGAGTACTTTAAAATCTAGAATAATACTTTTTTCTTTTAGATCAGTCATGAGCTCCTGAACATTTCCCACAGAATCAAAACCCTTTGCTATCAATTGTATATTTTTTGTGGGAATATTTGTTTCCGGCAGCTTAATAAGATGTTGTCTGACATATTTGAGGGTATTGGTCATACTTGTCTTAAAAGCTTGATTGAAACTCTCTTCTTTTGTATTTCTGATGGCGGAAGCAACGGATTTAATCTCTTTAAATTTACTACTTTTTTTATAAATATTTGTTAATAAAATGACTCTGGATAAGACATTGCTGTCAAGCTCATTAATTTCAGTATCCACAGTAAAATAAAACAAATATTTTGCCCTGCTTGAACCGAAAAGTGTTATAATATCCTGAAATTCTGGATTTTCTGGAAGTTGCACATCGAAATTTTGTTGGTATTTTGTTGTGAAATTATACTCGTTAAATATATTGACAATATTTTTACTAAGATCGGAAATTTTTTGTTTTTCCCCTTCTATAAATGCAGGGGTGTGCCCCTGAAAATCTATATAGTAAATGGCAGAATGTACGAAATTGTTTAAGAAATATTTCAGATCGTCAATCGCCACTTCATCCAATTTTACCTCTATGTTATATCTTACTGTATAATTTTCCACACTTCTGCTTAGTATACGGTAATAATTGACGAACTTGAAAAATTCCGGTGTGATTTCTGGGATGTCCTCTTTGCCTGAATCTGTGTAATATTTGTTGATTCCGTTTATAAGAGCGTTTTGTAGGGCAAGTTTGTCAGCTTTTTCAATGTTGTCCTCTTCAATGACTGCACTTCCCTGGCTTTCAATTATAACAGCAAAAGCAATATTCGCAAAAAACATTAATATGACTAATATAACGGCTGTTCTTATCATTTTGAAAACATCTGCTGTCTTTATTTATCCTCGGGTTTGAATATTTTGATTGGGGCATAGTATAGTAACTGGATATCTAATTCAATATTTTTTTATTGTCTGTTGTATATTTCCCTCTCTGTTTCACCAAGTCCTTTAAGCCTGAATACTGCAAATATTTTTTTTTCATCATCTGTTTTTATGCCATCTTCTGTAATTTTATCATATTTTTGTTCAGAATACGTTAATCCCAGGCTCCAGCAATCTGAGTTGTAAAGGGCTGTGACACTATATTCTTCAGTAGTGAAATCGCTGAAATTATATTGGAATTCGTTCATATATTTATAGGATTCATGGCTGAATTCAACCTCATACGGATCCCATCTCATACCCACTGTTGACTTAAACGATGTGTTATATTCTTTGCCAGACATAGAGGATAGGTAGTCAGTATCTAGGTTTTCTCTGTCATAAACCAGCTCAGTTTTAAAATAGAAATTTTCAAAATCAAGTATCAGTCTGTTATCCATATAATCAGACCTACCGTTGTAATAATCGTAATGGTTTTCAAAGTTGGCTGTTATCAGTGAACGATAGTTAAAATCTAACTTAGTCTCAAGGGGCACAAATTTATCATCATCAAGGGTTACATCATATCCCTGCTTGAAAGATTGTTTGATATCCCAGGCATCTGCGTTAAAATAGTTAGTAATTGTATATTCATAGAGTTTTTGTTCTTCAATAATATCATCTTCTATCAAATTTGGGATGCCTGATTGGTCCATGTAGGGTGTTTGGGTGTATGAAAGGGTGTTGTATATGGAATGTCTGAAATATTTGTAATTTTTGTAAATTTCATTAAAGGATATTTTGTATCCGATTTCATAGATGCTTCTGGTGATTTCATCTTCATCTGAGCTTAATCGCTCCCACTCTTTATCATAGTATTCATCGACATTAAAATTGTGGTTATAGTTGTACCATCTGGTAAAATATTGTTTGTAGTGGGGTGTGAATGTCAATATTTTCATTTGCAGAGGCTTGTAAAGTTTTATGTAGCCATGGTTACGCTCGAGAGTTGAAGTTGTGGAGGTGCCATCATTGTTGTCATCAATGTAGTTTCTGTTACTTTTCTTTAATTTATTGTAGTCTAGGTGGTAATCCAGATATAGGAATTTTGCATCAATGAAATTCTTTTCCAAAATGATTTCCGGCGCCCGTATCAAATGACTTTTACTGTAACCATTTTCCCTATCATAAAATTCCATTTCATCCCTGTATCTGATGTATAAATTGGCGTAAGGTTTGTATACATTAAGCCTTATTTCATTGATGTAGGAATTCTCGGAGTCGTCGTTAATATCCTCATCATTTTCTGTCATTGTAAAATCGTTAAAATCTCTTTTATATCTGAAGTCAGAAACGTAGTCTGTGTTAAACCTCAGTTCAATATCATCTGTTAGATAGATGTTACTTTTATTTACTATTTTCCACCGCTTGGTCTTGTTGGCCTCCGAGGCACTGTCGTTAATATATTCTCCATAAAGGTAAATATCTTCACGTTTACTTTTGTTGTACCTGAATTCTGATAAGAACTGTATTCCTCTATCAGAATACAGATTAGTGCCAACGGTTAGATCTTTATCCACATCGATATTCCAGAAATACTTGGGGGTAAAAAATGTGCCGGTATCTGAGCTGTATCCGAAACTTGGGACAAGAAACCCGCTTTTCCTTTCTGTTCTTATAGGCCAGATAAAATATGGGGAATACAAAATAGGGAAGTTTTTTATATTAAATGTGGCGTGTGTGGTACGGAAATATTCTCCATAATCTATTTTTGCGCTGCTGGCTTTTATTGACCAGTCGGGTATTTTTCCGCTACAGCTGGACATCCTGCTGTCATGAAGTACATAATTATTTTCGCCGATTTTATCTATTTGCTTTGCTGTGAAATAATAATAGGGTTCGTAAAAACCGCTTCCATTTTCAATCGTTCCCTTTTTTGTATTTAGATCTATTTCCAAGTATGAAGCGTGTAAAACGTTATTGTTTTCTTTGATGATTACATTATCCCACGCTTTAGCAAAATTTTTATCCTTTTTATATACAACCTTCTCAGCAGTTAAGGTTATATTATCATATATTATCAACACATTTCCTGTTGCCCGGATTGTATTGTTATCCGTAGATGTAACGTTATCAGCCTCCAAAATCACTCTGTCCTTTGCATGTACAGTTTGCACAGCAAGAATTATTATTAGACAAAGAAATATAAAAAAATTTTTCAAAGCATATCCTTTAAAATATTTCTGCAATAGGCACAAAGATATAGCGAACCTGTTATTAAAACATCATGCTTGGTTGCATCGTTTAATAATTTCTCTATTAGGCTTTTTGGTTCTTTTAGCTTGTAAATACCATCTATGTCAATCTCTGATATTTTTATGCTTCTGTCATTGTCTGGTATTTCTGTTAGATAAATTAAATCTGTTTTTTTCTGCAAGAGTTTAATCATTTTTTCAGGCTTGCGGTCTTGGGTGCAGGAAAACATTATAGCATCATATTTTTTAGGTGTTTTTACTAAATCAAGAATAGCCGAGATGTTGTGCCCGCCATCTAGTGTGAATTTGCCGATTTTCTCCATACGGCATGGTGGGGGAGTGAGTATGTCGAATGATGGAGGGCATTTCCCTGTTAAATGTGTAAATACGGCTGATGCAAGGTTCAGATTATTGATATTATAAGCTTTTGAAATAGGTTCTACTTTGTGTATAATCTTGTTGTTCAGTACATTTTCTATATATTTATAGACAAAATGTTTGTTTGCACCTACAAATATTTCCTTGTTCTCACCGCAGATGCCCAATTTTTCATTTATAATTTCATATATGTTTTCCCCTAAATAGGCGGCATGATCTTTGGCAATTGTTGTAATGACGGGAAGTTTCTTGGAGATAATATTTGTTGCATCGTATGTCCCACCGAGTCCTGTTTCAATTACTGTGAAATCTGGCATTAATCCGGCAAAGTACTGAAAAGCTATCAGTGTTAACGCTTCAAAAAAGGTGAGATTGTATTTTTGGATAAAATTTTTGTGTTTATCAAAAAATTTTTTAAATATATCTCCTGGTATATTTTCTGAATTAAAACGTATCCGTTCGGTTATATCTGTTATGTGAGGAGAAGTGTACAGTCCCACATTAAATCCTGACATTTCAAGCATTTGAGCCAGATAATACGCTGTGGAACCTTTGCCGTTAGTCCCTGCAATATGTACTACAAAACCCAGTGTGCTTTCCTGAAAATTGGTATCAGCCATCGCTGAGTTGATACGCTCCAGAGTGAGATCCAGTGTTTTGAATTCGTTTTTTTCATAGAAAAATTCAGAAAAAGAGCGGGTTATAATACTGTTTTTTGATGTGGCATTCATTTAACCAAAAAAATCCAGCATTTTAGAAATAGTAGGTTTCCAGTCTTTTCTGTGGAGAACCATATCCACCATTCCGTGTTCTAAAAGGAATTCAGATCTTTGAAATCCTTCCGGAAGTTTCTGCTTAATAGTCTGTTCTATAACTCTGGGACCAGCAAAGCCTATGAGTGCTCCGGGCTCAGCAATTATTACGTCCCCCAGCATTGCAAAGCTTGCTGTAACCCCCCCTGTAGTGGGGTCGGTGAGTATGCTTATATGCGCAAGGCCGGAACGTTCCAGTTTTTTGAGAGCTGCTGAAGTTTTGGCCATCTGCATAAGTGAAAGTATGCTTTCCTGCATTCTAGCTCCACCTGAGCAACTAATTGTTATTACATGGTTCTTATTGACAATAGCTGATTCTATAAGCCTGGAAATTTTTTCGCCAACAACGCTGCCCATGCTGCCACCCAAAAAGCTGAATTCAAAAGCACCAATATTGACGCTTTTACCATTTACGCTTCCAAGACCGGAGATAAAAGCTTCATTCATCTGTGTTTTTTTGATTGCTGCTTTTAGCCTGTCTGAATATTTTTTTGTATCTCTAAATCTTAGAGGATCTAATGATGTAAGATTTTTATCGATTTCCACAAATGAGTTATCATCTAAAATTAAATCTATTTTTTCTCTGCCTGAAATTCGGAAATGATATCCACATGAAGGGCAGGCGTGGAAATTTTTCTTAATTTCATCTGCATAGCTGATTTCATGGCATTTATCGCATTTTATCCAAAGATTTTCTTTAATTTCCTTTTTGCTGCTTGTTTTTACTTTATTTATTTTGTTGAACAGAAAATTCTTCAGTCCCATATTTTAATCCTCCTGCATTTAAGGTGAACAGTTTATAGTATTTAAAACAAGATGCAAGACAAAAATCTGAGTGTTTATTCATGTAATACAGATATTTTAAAAGGTAGAAAATATGTTATACTTTTAATATAATAGTTTTTAAGGGGGCGCTGTAATGAAGAAAGATACTGTGATTATTTCCAATGAAGCAAATGACAGGGATTACCCTGATGCAATAATCTTAACCGAAAAAGATGCCCTTAATCTGTATAACGCTAAAGATGGGGAAAAAATTGAGTGTAGCAGTCCAAATGTGGATTATGTGGTGGTTGGGGATGATTACTTTGAGTTTTGTGGAGCCGACTATGGAACGGTTAAATTTGATAAGCAGTTTGTAAAACTTGTGATTAACAAATCATATTATGTGGGGCAAAAGCTCAAGTCCAACAAGCCTAACCAGATACGTTGAATAGCCCGGCCAAAAATTTTTGTCCGGGCTTATAATTACTTGATTTCCAGGTAGATAAACTCACTTTTATCGCTGGGAATAAGACCTTCGCTGAAGTTGCGCAGAAGGAAAACATATACTTTACCAAAACGCTCCTGTAGATAATAATCCACAATAACCGGCTTAAAAACATCGGATTCCCACACCCTTCTCAGCATCCTGCTTTCCCATTTAAAACCGGCAAACTGGGATTCAGTGTATTTGTCAAAATTTGGTAAAAACGTTGATAAGCGTTTGTTTTTAAGCATAAAAACCTGTTTTTCTGATGTTACAAAGATTCGACCCTTCAGTGGCTTTTTATATTTTGCCAGTTCGAAAGGTTCATCAGCATAATCAGCACTGCTCAGTTTTTTCTTTATTTCTTCAGAAATAACAAAATCATAAGGGGTATCCCCGAGGCGTTCGTTATTTTCATATATTCTTTTTCCGGAATCGTATACTTCCAAGTGATAGAAATCGTTCACATACAATTTTTCGATGTCCGAATCTTCATCAATATTGCCCATACCAAAGCCGTATAACCCAAATTTCTCGGTTCCAGAAATGGCTTCCCCTCTGTGAAAACCGTTTTGGTAAGTATATCTGTATATATTTCCGTAATATTCTCCGTCGTAGGATACCCGTTGAGCTGTAATTATCTTTTCATTGTTAACCAGCGCTGTTCTAAATAAAAATGGAATATCGTCCTTTAATAATGTGAAATTATTTCCACTGCTACTTTTTTCATAAATTAAAGATTTGATAGATCGTGTATTTGAGATATGGGATACATAAATTTCATCATAGCCGTTTGCATTGAGATCTGCCACTTCCACACTTACTATTTCACTGAAATCACTTTTGATTTGTCTGACAAATTTAAAGCCATCAGCCACAAAACGGTAAATATGTATACTTTTATCAGTAGCAGCCACTATATAGTCATATTCATCGTTATAGAGATTACCCACAGCGATGCTTTTAAATTTCTGGTCGATGGGCCCACTTCTGAGCAAGTCAACCGTTGTTCCTTTGGAAGGATCCCCCATATCCAAATCTGAGTAATAGATTGTTTTAATACTTTCAGATCCTGCATAAATATTTACATTTATACCGCCGGAGGAATCCTGGGTGAATTTTAACCCATATTCGGGATTTTCTTCTGATATCCTGATGGTTTTTGCTTTGCTAAGATCCTGCTTTAATAGAAGCTGAAGGCGCTTGTCCATGTTTTCAAAATCCAATGTGACATTTACGGGTGGATTACTGATTAACAAATCTGCCTTTTGAAAATCTTTGTCTTTTTCTACAATTGTGGCTGTGCTGTATTTGTCAAATATTTCCTGTATCTTTATGGAACCGAGTTTTTCTTTCTTTTTACCAAGAATTTCGCCGGTTATGGGGTGCTTAATGGTTTCCGATTCCCTGTAAACACCATATGTTTTGCCGGGATATGCTCCATCCTCGGATGTTAGGTCAGTATATACTAAGTTGTCAGAAATTTCTATGACGTAGCCTGAACTGCTCGAAAAAAAATCGTCGATGTCCTTTACCACAGGCTCAAATCTTGCCCACAGCATTGCAGGAAATAGTAAAACCAAAATAAAAATCAATCTTTTCATAACTACCTCTTATTAATTTTTGATAATTGTAATACACTGCACAGTATTGTGTCAAGTAAATATGATGGATATAATAAGGTTGTTTTTCTCGGAATAAAGTTCATGTAAACCTTTATTTAGCTATAAAACTGAAAATTCTCATCTTCTGCGTTCAGCTTTGATCTCATTTTAGTTCTTATTTCATTTATACCACTGTAGAACTCACTCATCATTAAAGAAAGAAGGTATTTGCCATTTTCTGTGACATAATACGTTTTGTTACCTTTTTTGACGGCTCCGGCCAGTTTTAGTAAACTGAATTCGGCTTTTGGAAAATTATGGTTAAATGTAAATCCGAAAATATCCACCATCATTCGATACTGTTTGATTGCATGTTTTCCGAATGATATCCCTTTGATAACCGAGATATTATTATCATTTATCAGCATTTCGTACTCTTTCAGTGAAAACGTATTTATGTAAAATGTATCATCAATGAAGCTGAATGCTCCGGAGCCAAGTCCCACATATTCATCGTTATCCACAACATATTCATCGATAATTTCCGTTTTATCCCTGGAAAAAGCCCATGAATCCGCTGCAGATAATCATTTCTGTTCATTTCCCGCAAAATTAATTGGTAAAGCCTTTTTTCGGTTTTAAGTATTTTATAACCTTCTTGATTTTTAATTCCAAAGCCCTCTTCTTTGGCGAACATGAGAGGGTAGAAAGTGATTTGACTGCTTCCAACCGAGAGGACTTTGTTAATATCGTCTGACAAAGATTTCTCTGATTGCCCGGGATAATTAAAAATCATATCTATGTTAACTATAGGAAAGTGAGGGATTATTTTCTTTATTTTCTCCAGTTGCTGTTCACCGGAACCAAATTTTTCATATCTACCTATCAGTTTCAGATAATTGTCATCAAAAGTCTGTATTCCCACAGAAAGCCGATTTATTCTTCCTAAAGTATTTTCAAGAATTGGTGAATTAATATGATCAGGGTCGCTTTCACAGGATACCTCTGATATGTCGAAAAGTTTTTTAGCAAAATCTATGGTTTTTGCTAACTCATCGGGTAGAACAGTAGGGGTTCCTCCTCCTATGTACATAGCACCAAAATTGTAACCTTTTTCTGCAATAATTTCCATTTCTTTGCGTAACAATGTAAAATAATAACGTGCCTTGTTCTCTTCAAAGTGAAACTTGTGAAATGTACAGTAAGCACAAAAAGAAAAACAGAAAGGAATGTGAAGATATAAAAGTCTTTTTTTACTATCTTTACACATCGGAAATGCAAATGGGTTAAGCTTTGAGGGTTCAAGATAATATTTGCAGGCAGATTTCATCACAAAGCTGGTTACCAATGCTTTGTAGTCAAGAATGATATCGTTTATTTTCTTCAAATTTGACTCCTATACTACAAAATTTCTGAAAAAGTTATTTCTATACAAAAATATACTTTATTTTTTCAAAGTTTTCAAACGCAACTCCTGTAGAATATCCTACATCTGGCATGTAGAATATTCTTCAATAAGATATTTAGTGAGTTTGTTATATTTTATTATCAGATAGTTAGAAACTGGCACATTATCTGCTATTGGTATGCAATATTAACTGAAAACAGGAGGCTAAGCTATGAAAAAACTTTTTTTTGCACTGTTTATGACTGTGTTTATTGCAGGGTGCAACAGCGGTAAATATGAGAGTGTGGAAGCTGAAAACGGTGTCGTGAAAATCCCCGCCAGTGATGTCAATGATGGCAGTGCCCACTATTATGAAATGCGGAATGGGGATAGCTATATCAAATTTTTTGTTTTGAAAAGTGCTGACGGTATTTTCAGAGTCGCTTTTGACGCATGTGATGTGTGCTATCCGGAAAAGAAAGGTTACAGGCAGGAAGGTGACTTTATGATTTGCAACAACTGTGGACAGAAGTTTCATTCCACAAAAATCAATGTCTTGAAAGGTGGATGTAATCCCGCACCGGTAGACAGAAAGTTTGATGACAATTATGTGTATCTTGATGTGAATGATTTAAAACAAGGCGCATTTTATTTTTAACAGGGGGAAATATGAATCTGTTGAGTATACCACTGAAAAATTTAAAGGTAAAATTTTTTAAGACAGTGATACTGATAACTGTTTTTGCTATTGGAGTTACCTCTGTTGTGGGGCTGCAGAAGGTCTCAAAATCTGTTTCCTCAGCTCTTGAAGATAAAATGAATAAATTTGGTGCTAATATACTTATCTATCCCAAAAGTGAGGATGTGAAAATTAGTTACGGCGGAATACAGTTGGGCAATCTTTCCTATGAAGTCAAGTATTTGGAAGAAAGTGAAACAAAAAGAAAAATACATTCTATTGAATTTGAAGAAAATATCAGTGCTGTGGCTCCGAAATTGCTTAAAACCACTGAAATTCGAGACAAAAATGTCGGAGTTGTGGGAGTAGATTGGGAAGAAGAGATAAAAATAAAGAACTACTGGAGTATAAATGGTAAAATTCCTGAATCTGAAAATGAGGTTATCCTCGGCTCAAAAATTGCCCGGATTCTGAATGTCCGGGCACAGGATTCTGTTTTACTTTATGGCAAAGAGTTCCGTATTTCAGGAATAATCCAACCAACGGGATCTGATGAAGACAACCTCATTTTTATGGGTATACAAACGTTGCAAACTGCTACAAATTCTGTGGATAAGATAAATTTTGTCGAAGTTTCAGCACTTTGTGCAGGATGCCCCATAGATGATATTGTAACACAGATCAGAGCAAATCTACCCGGGGCTGAAATTTCGGCAGTCCAGAAAATTGTAAAACAGCGAATGTCTGCCGTGGATTTTGTTAACAATTTGGCTTTCATTATGAGCCTGGTTATTGTTTTGACAGCATGTTTTATGATTGCACTTTTTATGTATTCTTCTGTTAACGAGCGCAAAAAAGAAATCGGCATATTAAGATCTATTGGATACTCGAAAGTGAATATTTTTTGTATTTTTACCTTTGAATCCCTGATAATAGGTATGATATCCGGGCTTGTAGGCTATGCAGGCGGTTTCTTTCTTGCAGACAAACTGATGGATATACTGGAAATTGATTTGAAAAACTTTTTTGTTTTCACTTTTCCGGAAGCTTTTTTAACTATGTTGCTGGTTGCCATACTTGCGGGTATATCCTCCATGCTTCCCTCATTAAAAGCTGCCAAAATAACGCCTGCAGAGGCTCTTGTCTCTCTATGATACATGGCAAAATTTAAACTGGATTGAAGTTAAATAATTATGTTGGAGTGTCAGGATGCTTAGGGTTAACAATGTCAATAAATTTTATAGTAACGGTGAAGAGAAAAACCATGTACTCAAAGATGTCAGCCTGAATATAGGGCGCGGCGAATTCATTTCGATATGCGGAAAATCAGGTTCCGGTAAGAGCACGCTGTTAAATGTGTTATCAACACTTATGAAGCCGGACGGGGGTGAACTTTATTATAACGATACAGGGTATCACCATATGAAGGAGAGGGATTTGAACAGATTACGGAATAATTGTTATTCTATGATTTTTCAATTTCACTATCTTATTCCTTATTTAAATGCACTTGAGAATGTTTTGCTACCTTTTACAAACAGATTGTTTCCTGTGCATAAAAAAAATGTTGAATATGCCAAAGAGTGTCTTGACAAAGTGGACTTACAGGGAAAGTATGAAAGGCTGCCTGGTCAGCTTTCCGGCGGTGAGCAGCAAAGGGTTGCAGTGGCTCGAGCTTTGGTAAAAAAACCTGAGATACTATTTGCCGATGAACCCACAGGCAGTCTCGATGATGAAAACAGTCGGGAAATTGCTAGGATTTTTACTGATTTACACGCAGAAGGCTACACTATTGTTATGGTTACTCACGATATTACAATGGCTGGGTATGCTGAAAAGATTCTCAACATGAAGGATGGAAAGATTGTATCTTAAAAAATATTATATACCGGGCGGTAAAAGCTCTTTTGTAATCTCAGTTATTGCCGTTGCGGTTATTGTGTACTTACATATTACTACCCTTCCGGGATTTCACATAATACATATTATACATTATTATATGTTGTATCTTGTGGTTATTTATGTAGCGATGAAATTCGGCTTTTTAGGAGGCCTGATTTCTGCATTTGTTATAACCATTTTTTATGCTCCTGGCGTTTATCTAAATATTTTTGATCTGAGACATTATCATATTAGAGGTTTTGTGGAAGTTTTGATGATGTATACACTTGGATTGTTTGCCGGGTTGTATTCCCAGAAGCTTTACCTGCAGAATTACAAACTGAAACAGATGAGGGACGAACTGGAGGAGTCTTTGAAAATGCTGCAGAACAGTACCGATGAAAAGATTCAGATGGAGAAGGAGATTGCAAAATCCGATAAGCTTCGCGTTATGGGACAGCTGGCAGCAGGCATTGCTCATGAAATCAGGAATCCACTGGCATCTTTGAAATCTGCTTCTATTATGCTTAGAGAGGGCAATCATTCTCCAAAAATTTCTAAAATCATGATTTCAGAAATAGATAGGTTAAATGCTTTTGTGGAACGATTCCTTCAATATGCCAATTTTGGTAAAATAGAGAATGAACCGATTAATGTAAAAACGTTTTTTTCGGAACTTTGTGAGCTTTTCAGCCTTCTCTGCAAAACTGATAGCGATATCCGTTTGGTTACTGACGGTTTTGTCGGGGAAAACTGCTTTATTGAAGGGGATATCAATAATCTAAAGCAGGTTTTTCTGAATATTTTTTCTAACAGTGTCGAAGAATTGAAAAATTATAACGGTGAAAAGACAATATATTTTGAAATTGAGTGTGAGGAGGATTATGTTATTTTCAGGGTAAGGGATACCGGTACCGGGATCCCGGAAGAACTCCAAAGTAAAATATGCGATCCTTTTTTTACTACGAAAGAGACGGGCACTGGCCTAGGTTTAACGATAACTAACAAAATTATCAAAGATCACGAAGGTATTCTGGATATTTCCAACAATAATGGGGCTGAATTTACAATAAAATTCAAAAGGTATTACCATGAAGATTATGCTAATAGAGGATAATGAATCACTTGCCACTCTTATCATTATGATGCTGGAAAAGAAGGGATATGAAGTAACATTCTGTCCCAGAGGAGATACAGCCCTGGAAAAATTTAAACCGGGGAAATTCGATGTCATAATTTCTGATTTAAAACTTCCAGGTGTGAATGGTCATGAGATTTTGCAGTACGTCTTAAAGAATGATCCTAAAGCTGTGTTTATAGTAATAACAGCGTATGGAAATATTTCTGATGCAGTTAAGTCCATTAAATCGGGGGCATATGACTATATTGCAAAGCCGTTTGAAAATGAAGATCTACTGAATATTGTGAAAAAAGCCTGTGAATTTAAGAAATTAAAAGAGGAAAACAGCAATCTGAAAAGTTATGTGCGGGACACTTTGAAACCTGATATTGTGGGAAACAGTGCCAATATGAAAAAAGTACTCGGTATGGTGGATAAAGTTGCTGCAACAGAAGCTCCTGTTTTACTTTTGGGTGAAAGTGGTACAGGGAAGGAACTGGTTGCCAGGGAGATACATTACAGAAGTAACAGGAGTAATCAGCCCTTTGTTTCCATTAACTGTGCTGCAATCCCTGAAAGCCTTTTTGAAAGTGAGTTATTTGGTCATAAAAAAGGCGCTTTTACAGGCGCAGACAAAGATAAAAAAGGGAAAATACAGCAGGCAAACGGGGGTACGGTTTTCCTTGATGAAATAGGGGAGCTGCCTTTTGATTCATTACAGGCAAAACTTTTACGATTTTTGCAGGAAAAAGAAGTGGAACCGTTAGGTGCCACCGGTACTGAGAAAGTGGATGTTCGCGTGATTGCAGCTACTAATAGAAATCTTTATAAGATGGTGGAAGAAAGCACGTTCAGGGAGGATTTATATTACCGGTTGAATGTTTTCCCGATAGAAATACCCCCTTTAAGAGAGAGAAGTGAGGACTTGAAAAATTTGGCTGAGTTCTTTTTGAAAAAATATGGCAAAAAAGGTATGGAAATTTCTCCAGAAATATTGGAAAGGATGCGTGGGTATCACTGGCCTGGAAATGTCAGAGAACTTGAAAATACAATATACAGGATGATCATAATTTCCAAAGAAGGTGAGCTGGATGCGTCATCTATTCCCGGCGGAGATTATAATGATATAAAAAATTGCCTGGAGATGGATTTGCCAGAGGACTCATTTGATCTTGCAGCTTTTGAGAAAAAAATTATTCTAAGGACACTTGATAAATTTGATGGGAATAAAAGCCGAGCGGCTAAATATTTGAATATGCCCAGGCACGTGTTGCTGTATAGACTGGAAAAGTTTGACAAAGAATAGATGCAACAGGCGGAAATTATTAGTTTAGTTTTAACTGGCGTCACCCCAAAATTTAATAAAAGTATTGTTTTACAGATGGTTAGCTAATATGACATTGACAAATATTTGTGCTGCTAGTATCTATCGAAGACCGATTAGCAGCTATGTAAACGGCTAAATTGAATGTCTGACAACATATTTACCAGTTTAAAAGCCTGGTGCTAGACGAAGTCAATCAATTTGTGTACACAACAAAAAATAGGGTGATTCCAGAGTTTTAATGCTTGACATTTTTTATAAACAAGCATATAAAAACCGCACAATTCAGGCATTTGGCCACTTTGCCCGGGTGGCGGAATTGGTAGACGCACAGGACTTAAAATCCTGTGGGAGCCTGCTCCCGTGCCGGTTCGATTCCGGCCCCGGGCACCATCTTATCAATAATTTACAGCTTTTACTTAAAATTATGTTGCGTTGAAATTTTTCAGTTTGTGCCACTTTTGTGGAATGTGTTGCCTATTTTGAGTAAGCAAATATGAATCAGTAATAGGTATATGCTTTTTAAATAACCTTTTAAATCACGGTAATAATTTTCATGGGTGACTATGGCAAGTAACTCTATTGCGTCATCAACAATGCGATAGGCTAAAAGATGTTCGATATTACTGATTGTGAACTTGTATATAAATAACCTTTTAAATCACCTTTTTTCTCGGTACCAATATCAGGATCTGATACTAGCTTTTTTACAGCTTTATCCAATTCCTCTTTTTCTTTCTTTCTGAATTTTTTCACCTTTCTTCCGAAGGAATTCGATTGGAATACTTTCATCAGTTTATTTATCCAAATTTATACTCTTCTTTTTCTCCCTCTACCAGTTCAGCTAAACCCACAAGTATATCTTTAATCATTTGATAAGTGAGCTCTGGGTTTTCTTCAGCACACTTACCAATCTTCGCCCAGTGTTCAATCTGACCGGCAAGAGACCTGTGGTCTATTTTACAGTATTTGCGTGCATCTTTGAGAAGTTCCTCAGAAACTCTGACTGTTGTAGACATATTTTACCTCGGTAGTCTTGTTGTTACAATATACACCATAATGTAACAATGTGTAGCTTAATTTGTAAAGTTAATTGAGTTGCAATTGAATGCTTTTCCACCCCATACCTGCTATTATTGTCAGGTATGGGGTGGAAAGTAACAATATTTTATGAAACCCTATTGCTGATATAATCAACAAGATCATCTTCGTGAATGTAAATTTTGCCGAAGATTTTAAATGTTTTCAACTTCTCGTTTTTCGGAGATTTCGGACCAGTTTTCTTATAAAGAGTGTTTACGGATACACCAAATAATTTTGCAGCTTCTTCTAAACTGAGAAGCTTTTCCATATCTTTTAGATTTTGGATGGCCTTCATATGACCCCTCTCATATTTCAAAATAAAATATGATGGGGTCATCACCCGCATCGATTTTTTCTGCGTACAGATTTTGCACCGACCAGCAAAATCTGCACACAATTTTATTTGATTCGACGCTGCTATAAACAGCGAAGGAATATAAAAATATTTCATGTTAATTTTAAGTGGTTTTCTTTATGTATCGGCTGGTACATTAGTCACCAAAACTGTTTTTTGAACAGCTTAGTACTCCTGATAAGCAAACTTTCACTGTTTGCTTTTATCCTTTGAAGGGTAGAATAATCTTAATGTGGGGCATAAATCTAAAAAATCAAGCCGAATTTTCATAAAATTCCGCAGGAACCGTAAAAACATCGTTTAGTCTTATACTTCTCGTATCGTATTTTTGAACCAGCTTATGAAGATCCTTTCGGTAGCCTTGTCTGCTGTCTTGATGGTGATATAAAATACATCCGGCAATCTTGAACATTTTTTCCTAGTCCTCAGCCCTTTGTGGCATATTCAGAACTTTGTTCCTAAAATAAGAAAAGCTAAGATCTGCATGATGTATGTAATAAGGACCTATGTTATATCCAAAATTATTTACGGTACCTTTATAATTTATGACTTTTCCAAAATCGTGTAGAAAAAGCGCCATGATGATTATTTCTTTATCTATATCGCTTAACTTTGTTTTATTTTTGAAAATTAAGCCATGTTCAGCCAGTCTCATTGCTTTTTATTGTATGTTCTAATAACCCCGTAGGGTAATCATGATGGCAATTGATACTGGCAGGATACAGGAAAAATTTTCCATAGTTTTCCGGTCATTGAAAATAGCTTTTAAAATATTTAATAAAAACTCATCTGTAATGTCAAAATATAACATTTCCATTAGACTGCTTTCCAAATCCCAATTCTCCAAACCATACAAATGTTCAAGGCTTGTTAGAAGAAACTCTCTGAACTCAAAATCTACTATGTGGTATATCTTATTTCTTTCTTTCTTTCTTTCACTAACCGGGTTGAGCAAACTATAACATTGAACTCTTCCGCTTGCTCAAGAAACTCATTAATATTTTTCCAGAGGTAGACTTTTCTCTTACTGTGATAATTGTAAGAAAATTCAGTTATGAATCTGAGATTGAAAGAGAAATATCTTGATGAATTAAAAGATGTACATTCCAATTACACTCTTGGGAAAGCTATGAACCATGACTTGGCAACCAAGTTATTAAATGGTGAAGTTAATATAACTCTGAAAAATTTTGTTAAGCTTTGCGAGCTTATGGGCTGGGATATACCAGAACAAATCAAAGATATAGACAAAGAGAAGTAAAAAAGTTTATAACATTCTGGTAAAGATCGATTTTTCTCTTGACAAACAATATTAAGTTCTTAAGTTAGTTATATATTCTACCCAATCGGAAAAATTTCAAAAATATCATTCTGGAGACGAACCCTTATTAGGAATTTGGAACGATGATTTTTCAGGTCATTAGAATGCGTTATTTCATTATTTCTTGAATAACGGATAATTCATTTGTTTTCTGTATACCCATCGTACAGAAAAACATCTAATATCATTTCAATAATATTTTCCTTGATAATCAGGCTATGCCTGTTGACATATATCTTGCCAATTAATCCCAATTAATCGGAACAGCCAAGTTATGGAATGAATTATTCCAGGAACTTGGTTCTTTGCCGTCACTTCTGACTGCCAATCAGAATATAGGCAAAGAGGGCGTCGCGACGTGCATGGAGACATGCTTGCGTTGTGGCAACGGGGGCTGTGGCCGAAGGGCTGCTTCTACCCAATGATGTTCATGAGTTTGGGCGACTCGGAAATTGTCTGTTGAAGCCAATAGTTCGTCAGGCACGTTGTATCTGAAGTGGTGAAAATCCAGATTGCGAGATAATGGAAACATTATAACGCAATCACGGCGGGGGAGTCATCATTTGGTAACTTATGATGATAAATAGCTCAACCCGATAAAGGCCCTGCATCATAGCTGCAGGCTAAAACACCCGAAACGTGTAACGGCGTGGGTGCAACCGTGTAAAAAGTGCAAGAGTGGTAAGGCCAAAGTGTCTGTGAAGTCATATATCCGAATGAAATCATATTTTAAAATATGTGAGCAATGCGGGTTTTCCAGATTCTACCGCCAACAAGGAATATGGCAGAGACGACCAGACTTGCATTTTGACAGATACAGCTAACGAGGCAAAGTCCTATCGGTCAGTCTACGGGCTGATGCGAGGACTGAGAGCGGGGATTAGTAGAGTTTTAGGATATTTGCAGGGCAGTAAATATCCGAGTCTGTGGACTGGCAATCCACATATAACGGCACTCGAAAGTCCCCACCCCGTTCCGATTTCATTGGGGCTGGCAACCCCATTTTATTTTTTTATTAAGTTCCAGTAGGCCTGGCGGCCTTTAAGCCAAGCAAATTACCGGGAGGTGAATATGGTTTACGAAAGATGGGAGGATTTTATCAAAACTACGATAAATTATTTATCACATGGATACACTTTTTATTGTCTGACTATGTATCCTAAAGATAAACAAAATAGATGAGAAACTGAAAGACAAATATCCGATTCACACAAAGGATGTTAAGTATAAAAGAAAGAAGAAAGGCCTTGTCAATTTTGCATTTACAAGGTGGAATACTTATTCTCTCATTCTCCACACTGCCGGAGAATGGGACATTTCAAAGGATGACAAGTTTGTACACATTGATACAAATCCGATTTACATAAAAACAGGGGAAACATTGACACTTAAAATAGGGAAAAACAGGGCAGGTCGTAACTATACTGTTTTTCTCGAAAAAACGACATACAGAGAAATTAAATACCTGTTGACAGAAGCTGTCGAGCACAGACATTTAAACAAAGTTGCTCTTATTTGGCAGCGATTGGACAATATCCCCGGTTATTCCGGGATCATAGAACAAAGGAAAATAATGCGGAGTGATCTGGCGGAAACCGCCAAAAAACATAATACCAAAATGCCAACACTAAAAATAAATAATAAAAAAGTATATTAGCACCACCCCGCCTGATGAGGCGGGATTTTTTAATATAAGTCCGTCAAAAATTAAGAATCCATATAGTATTATACAGTTTTCAACAACTTTATTCGCTTGAATCCACTAAAAAGTTCAGGTATATTTATGTTGTGGGAAAAATCCTATTATAAGTAAAAGTCAAACAATCACATTTTATAAGGGGAAATTTAATGGCAATAAAGAAATCTCAGTTATATAGCTCCATTTGGCAGTCCTGTGATGAGCTGAGGGGCGGGATGGATGCTTCACAATACAAGGATTACATACTTACCTTACTTTTCATGAAATACGTTACAGACAAATATGCAGGAAATCCTGATGGTCTTCTTATAGTTCCAGAAGGTGGCGGCTTTGATGATATGGTCGCCCTGAAAGGCAATAAGGATATCGGCGAAAAAATAAATATTGTCATCAGAAAATTCGCAGAAGTTAATGAACTGAAAGGCGTAATAGACCAAGCTGACTTTAATGATGAAACGAAATTAGGCTCAGGCAAGGATATGCAGGATCGCCTTTCCAAATTAGTATCAATTTCCGACCGATTGGATCTTGGTGCAAACCGGGCTGAAGGTGATGACCTGATGGGTGATGCGTATGAATTTTTGATGCGTCACTTCGCTACAGAGTCAGGCAAAAGCAAAGGACAGTTTTATACACCCGCTGAAGTTTCTACCGTTATGGCAAAAGTCGTGGGTATAGGAGCGGATACCAGACAGGATCAGACAGTATACGATCCTACGTGTGGATCCGGATCATTGCTTCTCAAAGCTGCCAATGAAGCACCTAACGGTTTATCGATTTTCGGTCAGGAAAATGATAATGCCACATGGGCACTGTGCAAAATGAACATGATTCTTCATGACTATCCCACTGCAGAGATATGGCGGGACAATACCCTCTCAAGACCATATTTTAAAGACAGTTACGGAAAATTAGCAAGATTCGATTTTGCAGTGGCAAATCCACCCTTTTCAGCTAAGTCATGGACAAACGGTCTTGATCCGGCAAATGATGAATTCAGACGCTTTGAATACGGCACACCGCCCGCAAAAAATGGTGACTATGCTTTTCTCCTGCATTTGATTGCATCGCTTAAAAGTACCGGCAAAGGCGCTATAATTTTACCTCACGGTGTACTGTTTCGCGGACACAAAGAAGCTGAAATACGTAAAAACCTTATTAAGCGTGGGTTTATAAAAGGCATTATCGGATTACCTGCAAACTTGTTTTATGGTACAGGTATACCTGCATGTATTATCGTTATTGACAAAGAAACCGCCAGAGAACGTGAAGGTATTTTCATGATTGATGCTTCGAAAGGCTATATTAAAGACGGTAATAAAAACAGACTCAGGTCACAGGATATTCATAAAATTGTAGATGTTTTTAATAAAAATATAGTAATAGAAGGCTATTCACGGATGGTTCCTTTTGAAGAGATAGAAGGCCCTTCCAATGATTACAACCTAAATATTCCCCGCTATATTGATTCAAGCGAGCCGGAGGATTTGCACGATCTTGAAGCGCACCTTTATGGCGGTATTCCTGAAAAAGATGTAGATGATTTAAAATCTTACTGGCAAATTTTTCCAAGTCTGAAAAATAAGCTGTTTAAAAACAATGGAAGAGAAGGCTATCTAGAACCAAAAGTCGGAGCAGATCAGATACGTACCATTATTTTTGAAGACAATGAGTTTAAGAAATTTTCTGAAGATATTTCAAGTATTATCAATCAATGGGAAAAAGCCCATAAGCCTCTTCTCCATTCTTTGGAACATAAGACTGTGCCGAAGGAAATTATCCATACATTATCCGAAGATTTGCTTAAACGCTTTTCCGAAGTCCCCTTGATCAATAAATATGATGTTTACCAGCAACTGATGGATTACTGGTATGATGTGATGCAGGATGATATTTATCTTATAACAGCTGTGGGCTGGCAAGAAGCCGTTCAGCCACGAAGCATTATCAATGATAAAGAACGGAAGATTCAGGAAACTGCTGATCTGACAATAAACAAGCAAAAATATAAGACAGATTTAATCCCACCGGAACTTCTAAAAGAGCGTTTTTTCAAAGAAGAAAAAGACACCATCGACAATTTGCAGACTGAGGAAGATGCAGCGGCACACGAGTTTGAAGAATTTACTGAAGAACACACGGAGGAAGACGGTTTGCTTGAAGATGTCGTTAACGTTAAAGGCAATATTACCAAAAAGTCTGTTGAGGAACGATTGAAAAAGCTAAATAGAAATATGAACAATGAATTTGAAGAAGAAAAAGAAGCTTTACAGCATTGTTTAAAACTTCTTGATAATGAAAACAAAGCAAAAAAAGTATTAGAAGATGCCCAGGCAAAACTTGATAAAGGCGTGTTTGCAAAATATTTTAACATGACTGAAGATGAAATAAAATTGGTTGTTATTAATGACAAATGGTTTAGCTCTATTAAAGAAGGTATACAAAGTGAAATAAACAATTTGGTTCAGTAGCTTATTGGTCGCATCCAGGAGCTGAATGATAGATATGCCGAGCCGCTCCCTGAAATTGAAAAGGAAGTTTCTTCGTATAATTCCAAAGTGGAAGAACATTTGAAAAAAATGGGCGTATTATGAAAAGTGAAATAGAGTCTATGCCAAAGAAATCAGCTGAAAATACTAGCCAAGACGTTACATTAGGGTATACTTATACTAAATTGGAAGATACTCTCAAAGGATGGAAAATAAAAAAAATCGGAGATTTTCTTAAAGTAAAACATGGAAAATCTCAACATAATATAGAAATATTAGGGGGCAAAGACCCTATATTAGCCACAGGCGGTGAGATTGGGCGAACGAATAAACCTCTATATGAAAAACCATCTGTATTGATTGGGCGTAAAGGCACTATTGACAAACCAATGTATATATCAAAACCATTCTGGACAATAGACACTTTATTTTATACAGAAATTTTTGAAAATGCATGCCCTAAGTTTGTTTATTATCAATTCTGCATGATTCACTGGAAAAGATATAATGAGGCATCTGGTCTGCCTAGTCTAAATGCTAATACAATTGAAAATATTTACGTTAAAATGCCCACGAAAGAAGAGCAAAAAGCTATTGCTGAAGCATTGTCAGATGTAGATAGCCTAATAGAATCACTTGATAAGCTTATTGATAAGAAAAAGGCTATAAAAAAAGCCACAATGCAGCAACTCCTCACAGGAAAGACCCGCCTCCCCGGTTTCACAGAACCTTGGGAAACCAAACGCTTAGGTGATTTTGCTGAAATTATAATGGGTCAATCTCCCAGTTCTACGAACTATAACACTTCAGGGCATGGTATGCCTCTAATTCAAGGCAATGCAGATATTATTAATAGAAAAACTGTAAAAAGAATTTACACAACAGAGGTAACTAAGAAAGGTAAGCATGGAGACATTATTATGTCAGTACGCGCCCCTGTAGGAGAAATTTCTTTTGCTAAATTTGACATTTGTTTGGGTAGAGGAGTGTGTGCAATTCGTTACAAAAACAATTTTTTATATTATTATTTGATAAGTATTGAACCAAAATGGAACAAATGGTCAAAAGGATCAACTTTCGATTCGATAAATTCCAAAGAAATAAAAGAATTACCAATAAGTATTCCACCATCTATCGACGAGCAAAAAGCAATAGCTAAAATCCTCTCGGATATGGATGCTGAAATTGAAGCATTGGAAAAACGTAAAGAAAAAACTGAGCAAATGAAGCACGGTATGATGCAGCAGCTGTTAACCGGTAAAATACGTTTAGTAACCTCAGAGGGAACTCTATGAATAAAAATACTCCAAGACCAACCTCAATTCGTATTTTTCTTGCAGATGGTTTGCCGGAAGGACTTAAAATAGTTGAGAAGTCAAATTGGACAGGGCGGGCAGTAGTAGTCAGTAGAACTGAGCTGAATAAAGCATTAACACGTCCCGAACTAAAACAACCCGGTGTTTATATACTTACAGGTCCATCCGAAGAGGGGACTTCAAGGTTATATATTGGGGAAGCAGATTTTCTAGGCGAAAGAATTAAGCAGCACATTGGCAGTAAAGATTTTTGGACAAAAGTGATTGCTTTCACAAGCACGAATGAAAGTTTAAATAAAGCACACGTAAGATACTTGGAATCAAAATTGTTAGAATTAGCAAAAGATGCCAATCAATGGGAAATAGATAATGGAACTTATCCAGCCGCACCACCAATGTCAGAAGCTGATAGAGCAGATGCAGAGTGGTTTATCAGTGAAATGCTGTTAATTTTTCCTATTTTGGGAATTGACGCTTTTGAGCCTGCGTCGTCAGAGTCTGATAAAACAGATAGCACACCCATGCTATATTTGCGTGAACGGGGTGCCGACGCTTGTGGACATGAAACAGCTGATGGTTTTGTAGTATTTAAAGGATCTAAAGCTCGAGTAGAGATACTTGCTTCAATACATAATTACATGAAAAATTTAAGGGAACAGCTGATAGATCGCGGCATACTTCGGGAAGAAAGCGGCTATCTTATTTTTACTCAAGATTTTCGTTTTACATCCCCTTCCACAGCAGCTGGTACACTAGTAGGTGGTGCTGCTAATGGTCGCACGAGCTGGAAAGACAAAAATGGTAAGACACTAAAAAATTTGCAAAACGAAAGGGCTGAGTTTCTTAAAGAATAATTACACGGATGTGAGAATGTTAAGACTTACAAATAATATTTACAGGATTATAATATGTCACTGCCAATAAATATAGAAGAATTGATAAACGGCAAAGTTATAGAATGGGAAAGGCTGGAATTTAAAAAAGATTGGAATCCTGGAGCCATTCTACACACGCTATGTGCCTTCGCTAATGATATGAATAATTGGGGTGGTGGATATATTATAGTGGGTATTGCCGAGAAAAAAGGAAGACCGGTTTTGCCTCCCCATGGCTTGGATCCGGATCGAATTGATTTTATCCAGGGAGAACTGACAAATATTGGACACCGTATCCAGCCCCATTATTTGCCTATTGCACAGCCTTATGTGTACGAAGATAAACATATACTGGTAATATGGGCACCAGCCGGTGATATGCGCCCTTATTCCGCCCCTGAATCACTCGGCAAAGGAAATCAGCAACGTTATTATTATATCCGCAGTGGCTCCAAAACTATTAAAGCACGTGGTGAAAATTTGCGGCGTTTGCAGGAATTGACTGCACGTATCCCTTTTGATGACCGTATCAATCATCAGGCAAACCTTAATGACCTCGATCTGGGATTGATTCGGGATTTCCTGTATGAGATCAAAAGTAGTCTATCTGAAGAAAGTGCTTCAATGCCGCTTGCTGATTTGGTTAGACAATTGTCCATAGCCAAAGGACCTGATGAAGAATTACGCCCGGTTAATGTCGGACTGATGTTTTTCAACAGAGAACCTGAAAAATTTTTCCGTAATGCCAGAATCGAAGTAGTAATACGAAATGACGAGTCAGGTAAAGATTTTAAAGAGAAGTACTTTAAAGGCCCTTTACATAATCAGTTACGCAATGCACTGAATTATATCCAAAATCATGTTATTGAAGAGCGAATTGAGAAAATCTCCGGGCAGCCGGAAGCTGACCGTTATTATAATTTCCCTTATGAAGCAGTCGAAGAAGCTCTGGCAAATGCTGTTTATCATAAAAGTTATGAAATACCCAATCCTGTCGAGGTGCAGATATGGCCGAACAAAATCGAGGTATTGAGCTTTCCCGGTCCTGTCCCTCCGGTAAATGCGCAAATTCTGGCTGAAAACAAACGGATAGTAGCACGTGACTACCGCAACCGTAGAGTAGGTGATTTTCTGAAAGAGCTTCATCTGACTGAAGGCAGAGGCACAGGAATACCTACTATGCGCCGAGCTATGTACAATAATGGCTCTCCGGAACCTATTCTGGAAACCGATGAGCAGTGCACATATTTCCTTACTGTTTTGCCGGTTCATCCCGATTGGCTGGATAAGGAAGCAAGCAACCGTACAAGTACCGTACAAGTACCGGACAAGTACCGGTCAAGTACAGGACAAGTCCCCGAAAATGTAGAAATACTTGTCAAAAGTATTGAGGGAGAAATGAAACGAAGCACCTTACAGGAGATTGTAGGCATTAACAGCAGGAGCCATTTTATTGAGCAGTTTTTAAATCCTGCTTTGGAAATGGGCTATATTGAGAGGACTGGAAAACTCCACAGTAACAAGCAAAAATACCGGTTAACTCAAAAAGGTAAATCTTTGAAAAAGACACTTTATGATAAAAAATAGGTTATAGCCGGAGAATGGACTTAATGAGTGAAGTAGGACAAAAAGAAAAGGAAACTCAAGAAAGAGTAAGAGTCTTTTTCAAAACAAAAACAGTACTGGATTATAGTTATCTGGGTGACTGGCGAGACAGAGAAAATAATAGTAACGTTGAATATGGTGTATTGAGTGGCTGGCTGGAAAAAGCGGGACATGACGAGAAGATTATAAAAAAGGTATTCCGGGGAATAGATCAGGCAATAACAGTCGGTGGTACAAAATCACTATATGATGCCAATAAAGAGTTTTATAATTTACTTCGTTATGGTGTAAAAGTAAAACCTGATGTCGGTGAACAAACTAAAACCGTCTGGCTGATAAACTGGAATGATCCCCTGGTCAATGATTTTGCGATTGCTGAGGAAGTAACGATAGAAGGTGTTCACTCGAAAAGACCGGATATTGTAATATATATAAACGGTATTGCCATAGGTGTAATTGAATTAAAAAGATCGACCGTTTCCGTAGCAGAGGGTATCCGGCAAAATCTGGACAGTCAGAAAAAAGAATTTATTCAGTCATTTTATCCTACAGTACAGCTTGTGATGGCTGGAAATGATACTGAAGGATTACGTTATGGCGTGATCCAGACACCGGAAAAATACTGGCTTAGATGGAAAGAAAATGAAGCTCACAGAGAAGCCGGGAACAACCCATTATTAAGGGAACTCAGTCAGGTTTGTTCTAAAAAAAGATTATTGGAATTAATCCACAATTTTATTGTTTTTGATGCCGGGATAAAGAAAATCTGCAGGTACAATCAATATTTTGGCGTAAAAGCTGCTCAAAAGTTTGTCAAACGGAAGGATAACGGAATTATATGGCACACTCAGGGCAGCGGTAAATCACTAACTATGGTATGGCTTGCCAAGTGGATAAGGGAAAATATAAAGAACAGTCGTGTTCTACTGATTACTGACCGTGTGGAGCTGGATGAGCAGATAGAAACAGTTTTTAAAGGAGTAAGTGAGGACATATACAGGACTCAAAGCGGAACAGATCTTGTGAATGTCCTGAATAAAAATGAAGAATGGCTGGTATGTTCATTAGTTCATAAATTCAGCGCCGGTGAAGGTCTGACAAATAAAGATGTGGATTCATTTATTGCAGATATTCAGGAAAGCATTCGTAAAGGTTTTCAACCGAAAGGAAATATTTTTGTTTTTGTTGATGAGTGTCATCGTACCCAATCCGGAAAGCTTAATGAAGCTATGAAAGCTTTGTTGCCGGAAGCTGCTTTTATAGGTTTTACCGGCACTCCTTTGTTAAAAAAAGACAAGCAGAAAAGTATAGAAGTGTTCGGTCCTTATATTCATACGTATAAATTTGACGAGGCTGTCAGCGATAATGTGATATTGGACTTGAGATATGAAGCCCGTGATATCGATCAGCATATTGGATCTCAGGATAAAATTGACAAGTGGTTTGATGTAAAAACACAAGGTTTGTCAGATCTGGGGAAAGCTCAGATAAAGAAACGGTGGGGCACACTGAAAAAAGTGCTCAGTTCACAAGACAGACTCAGCAAAATCGTTTCCGATATACTGATGGATATGGAACTGCGTGACAGACTCAAAAGCGGTCGCGGCAATGCTATGCTTGTAACAAACAGCATTTATTCAGCATGCCTTATTTACGAAATGTTCCAGAAAACGGACATTGCTGACAAGTGCGCAATTGTTACATCTTATAAGCCTCATCATCGTGAAATAAAAGGTGAAGAAAGCGGGGAAGGCGAAACGGAGAAATTAAAAAAATATGCTATTTACCGAAAAATGCTTTCAAAATTCTTTGACGAAGATGAAAATACAGCAATAAATAAAACAGAAACTTTTGAAAAAGAAGTTAAAAAAAGATTTATTAACGAGCCGGGACAAATGAAACTTCTGATAGTGGTGGATAAGCTCCTTACAGGATTTGATGCGCCACCGGCAACATATCTATACATTGACAAACATATGCAGGATCATGGACTATTCCAGGCAATTTGCCGTGTAAACCGCCTTCATAGTGAAGATAAGGAATATGGTTACATTATTGATTACAAGGATTTGTTCCGGTCACTTGAAAAATCTATACAGGATTATACTGGCGAAGCTTTTGAGGGATATGAGAAATCGGATGTGGAAGGGCTGCTGAAAGACAGGCTCACTCAGGGCAAAGAGAGACTTGAGGAAGTAAGGGAGTCCATTAAAGCACTTTGTGAGCCTGTAAGACCGCCTTATAACACAGCTGCATATTTGGAGTATTTTGTTGGAGACAGCGATGAACCTGATATTCAAAAGGACAATGAGCCGAAGCGACTTGAGCTTTATAAACTAACCTCATCTTACTTGAGAGCCTATGCCAATCTTGCAAATGAGATGGAAAAAGCCGGTTATACAAAAACAGAAACCAAAAGAATAAAAGATGAAGTGGAACATTTTGAAAATGTGCGTAAAGAAGTCAAGTTAGCAAGCGGCGATTATGTGGATATGAAAATGTATGAGCCCGCTATGAGGCATCTTTTGGATACTTATATCCGTGCGGACGACAGTGAAACACTTTCTACATTTGATGATATGACACTTGTAGAATTGATTGTAAATAAAGGTAAAGACGGTTTGGACGAACTGCCGGATGACATAAAAAATGATAAAGATTCTATGGCTGAAACGATTGAGAATAACGTCCGCAAACTCATTATAGACGAAACAGTTGTTAACCCCAAATATTATGAAAGAATGTCACATTTGCTAAATGATCTGGTGGAGCAGAGGAGAAAAGAGGCGATTGACTATCAGAAGTACCTTGAGGAAATTATTGAGCTTGCAAAAAAGGTCAGCCATCAAGGATATGATACTACGTATCCTGAAGGTATAAATACTAAGGCACTTAAAGCTCTTTATGATAATCTGGATTTTGATAAAGTGGCGGAATCACAGGCTTCTTATGCTGGTGACAGTATGGAAAAACAAAAAGCCCTGAAAGTGATGGAAATAGACAGTAAAATAAAAAGTGTGAAAAAAGCGAACTGGCGGGGACATAATATAAAAGAGCGTGAGATAAGAAATGCCATAAAATCAGTTATCGGAAATGATGATAAAACTGTCGAACAAATATTTGATATCGTGAAAAATCACAATGAATACTGAGAAACGTATTATTGAAGTCAGTGATATAAAGGTCGAAGTTGTCAGAAAAAACATAAAAAATCTGCATTTGGGAGTGTACCCGCCTGAAGGGAGAGTAAGAGTTTCAGCACCATTTTATCTTGATGATGAAGCGGTAAGGCTTGCAGTAGTTTCCAGACTTTCATGGATACGTAAGCAGCAAAAATCTTTTGAGATGCAGGCAAGACAATCTGCAAGAGAGATGGTTTCAGGAGAAAGTCATTATTTTTTGGGACGAAAATATATCCTTGATGTTATAAAAACGGAAGGTAGGCAGGAAGTCCGCATTGTAAACAATAAAAAACTACAAATGAAAGTTAAGCCGGAAACAAGCAGAGATAAAAGATACAAGATGCTGCAGGAGTGGTACAGAAAACAGCTAAAGGAATTATTGCCTGATTTTGTGAACAAATGGGAGAAAAAAATCGGTGTAAATGCATATAAAACCGGAATTAGAATCATGAAAACAAAATGGGGCTCATGTAATCCTGAATCCGCTCGTATATGGCTAAACCTTGAGCTGGCTAAAAAGCCCGTGAAATGTATAGAATATATTTTAGTTCATGAGATGGTACATCTTTTGGAAAGGCGACATAATGACAGATTCCGTGAATTCATGAATGATTTCCTACCCGACTGGCGACTGCGAAAAGACGAGCTAAATCAGGCTCCCCTTTCGCATGAAAAGTGGGATTATTAAAAAATAATATAATTAATTTTCATCAAAAGAAGGTAGGTTTAACTATGGACTTTGATTATCAATCATTTTTGGACGAGGAAGGACATGCAGATTACCTAAGAGAACAATATGAAGAAGAGCTGAGAATTCAAATTGTTGAAGATTTTATAGAAGAGCGTCGACTCTCATATTATGAAGAAAATCCGGAAGTACTCACATCTTCTGTTAGAATCCTTAATGAGGCAAATGTTTTATTAAATCAGTCTCCCACTGCTTCATTACTACTTAGTTCAACCGCCATTGAAACTGCTATCAAAGCAGGTATTTTAAAACCTATAATTTATGGGCTCATACATAGCGATGCTACAGCAGATATTGTTTCAGATGCTACTATAGAACAAAAAAGCTTTAATCGGTTAAAAAAATTAATGTTTAAACTTTTAGCTGATTTATCCTCAATAGATATGGAAACATTTCAAAGATCAGGCTCAAATAAATCATTATGGAACGAATGGAAAAATGTTCAACATAGTCGCAATAAAATAGCTCACGAAGCAAAGGAGTATGACATTGAAGAGGCTCGATATGCTCTGAGTGTTGCTCAAGGTGTTCTTTGGGAACTAATTCCTACAGTTCTTTCCTCTTTGAGCTTATCAATAGATTATAACGGCAACATATACTGACTTATTTAATCTGATACAATAGGCTAGGCTTTATGTCCGGATGAGATGAGATTAATAATTAAAAATCTATGGAGGGGAAAAATTATAGGAGATAAAATTTTTGATAATGTTTTTGAGGCTATACGTCACTTTGAAAGAAATAATCCAGTTTTAAAATTGCTAAATGGAAAAAAGGGTCATTTAATAAGAAATAATACTTTCAATTTAATAGATTTACCCGATGGCACAATAGGAGCTTTTCCTCCAAATCTTGGATTAAAATTTTACAGAGGAGAGAATAAAGATTTTGAGGGTCCCTGCGTACCAAGTATATATAGAATAAGAAAACCAGAAGAAAAGGATACGACAGGCAAGAGACACTATGATTTCATCTTGCTTGATAGTTTAAGAATAAAAGAGTTTGAACTAACTGCCTGGAAATTTCCACAAGTAAAATATGCTATTAAAGATTTTTGTAATGTAGATTTCAAAGCTTTAGCTCAGCACTATGAATTAAACACCGATTTTCTTGATTTAAGCAGCGATATTGTTACAGCTGCATTTTTTGCCACACATTCTTACGATATTTACAATGGATTTCAAATAAAACAAGACGGATTAGGATGCATAAGGTTTTATATAGCAATAGAATTACTTAACCTTTCCAACACTGACTCTAAAAACTTTAGACTAATAGGTTTACAGCCATTTCAAAGACCTGGTATTCAGTGTGCTTTTGCTATAAGACTCAGCAAAGAGGAAGATTTTTCTCAACTTTCAGGCAAACTTCTATTCAAGCAGGATGAAAAATACAATTCACTTTTAAATAATGTATTTTGTAAAAATAACGGCAACATACTGTTTCCTAAAGAGCAAATATCTGATGTAGCACAAAAGATTAAAAATTCTAATAAAATATCAAACATGGCAATTAAAAGCTTTTGTGAGGAAAATGGCTACGATTTTGAGTTTGTAGAAAAGATTCTGAAAAAGCATAATATTCAAATATCAGAAAGATTAATTTTTCATCTATCGAGGCAACAAAGAAAAAAGATGGAAAATAATTTTGATGGCAAACCATATGGGGATGTAAAATTCAAAAGTCGCATAGCTACAAAATAACTGTTTTTTAAGAATTCCGATTAAGATGCATATTCCTCGGCTCGATAGAGCCGGGTGTTCGTTATGGACTGAGCCACCCTTCCGGAACTGAGAGCCGGTGATTTCGGGTAGTTATATTTCGGTGTTGACAGGCAAGCATTTTTTTAAATTAATCTTTCACAGGTCTGCAGGACTAACCGAGCACTTAAGTTTAAGTGCTCGGGCGAAGTCATAAAAAAGCAAATGATTTAAAGGTCTTCAAACTGATAGTCATCGTCAGCAACTATAAGCAGTTTCAAAAAAAATGCCCTCTTAGATTGCTATTATTCTTATATGTCTAAAATAAAATTTTTATCAAAACTTTGAATATTTTCATGGGGATATCCGCGGCAGTTGTTAATGACACGGCAATTACCGATATAATGATCACAGGGGAAATGACCGTGACCATGTATCCAAAATCTGATGCATTCATAATCTTCTATCAAATGATGCATATTTGCCACAAAGGCAGGCGTCAGATCTGAGTTTCTATAAACTTTCGGCACAGAATCCAGAGAAGGTACATTATGGGTAATAACCACAACTTTGTCATTCTTATGCTTTTCCAACTCTGACTTTATCCAACTGGCAGATTCTTCATAAGCAGCCAAAGTATTGTAAGGACTTATGGGAATATTCATCGGATATGATTTTATAATTTTATAATCGTTGATCTGAGCTTTTGCATGTTCCATATTTTTCATCATATCGCCAAAAATAACAAAACCACTCCAGAGAATTGTGCCGAGAAAAACCGTATCATCAATAATTACCTTATCATTGTTCATTACCGTGACATTAGTATTTTCTGCGATTACCTTTAGCTTTGAGAGCAAATCTGGAAAATAATTATGGTAGTATTCATGATTACCGGGGACATAAAGTACTTTTTTGTCCTTAAAATTCTCCATTGCCCATACTAATCCTTCGTCTCCCACACCTATATCACCCGGCAGTATAACAATGTCATAATCACCGAAGTCATATAAATGAAACTGCTCAAATTCAATATGTAAATCCCCAAGGACGAGGGCTTTCATCTGATATCTCCAAAAAATTTATCTGCATTTCCCTGACTTTCAAATATTTCATAGGGCAGATAATGCAACACTAATGGATTGTTTTTATATGCTCTTTTAAGGAACTCTTCATCAAGGATATTTTCAACTCATTATTTACCTGTTTTTTTCATTCATGGGGCAAAGTTGATTAAAAACTCAGTACAGTGACTTGTCATACATTTTATAAAATTACTGTTCTGACTTTATTTGTTTCTTTTGATCCTTGAATTGGAAATGAAAACCAGTATCTATCATTCAAGTCACCACAAGCTATATTGATTAAATTTGAGATGAAGTATGAAAAAGAAAGGTTCTCTATTTTGTAGATATTGTAAAAATCACTATCGCATTCTACCACAGGTGGTTGAAGCCTCATAGCATCCTGTTGCTCCCATCTGCGAATAAAATAATCTTTTCCTAAAGATATATGATTCATCTTTTGGCTCGATTGTTTGAGGTTTTCATCAATTGTATGATGTCCAATGTTTCCAGTAAATTCAAATGCAAAAATACCAAGAAATATTTTTTTATTGCTAATATTGTTTTGAATTGGCTCAATAGATTTATCGAATAGAGTAATTACATTCTGAAATGTATTATTCCCACTGCCGACATTTGATTTGACTTCAATAATACCTTTAACATTTTTTATTGTTGTAATAATAAAATCACCCTCTGAAAATAACACTGGATATGTGTTGTCATAAATAATTATATCGATCTGCTTACTTATTTTATCGTTATTATTTGAGTTAACAATAAAACCAGTTCCAACAGAAATATTATTTGGAAGAAATTTTCGTAAGAGGTTTTTCAGTATTGCTTCTTTATATCTTCCTTCTTCTCCCCAATGGCTATCGCCTATTAAATTACGAACACGATTCCTTACAACATTAAGCTCTTCCGTAATCGATTTTTGAAATTCTTTAACGTCCATTATTTCTCCTAATTTTGCATAATGATGCGATTATTGACGCGACGAAGTAGCTTCCGGTGCATCGCATCGTTAGCCGAATATTTTATTCATTCGCTCCTGGAAATAGATTGGGTATTTCTCCATCACCGCATTGGCTCCGTCCCGGTCTTTTTTCAGCGCCTTCACGAGATCCTTCTTCTGGGTCGCTGCCAGGTTCAAGGCTGCGGCGAGGTCCTGAGCGATGACGCGGTCCGAGAAGCCAAGTTCATAAAGGGCAATGGTGGTTTCGGTGGGCAGACCATATTTCAGTCGCTTTTGAAAAAGCTGGAGACGATTGATCGGGTCGCCTGTTCCTTCGCGATGCAGCATTTCTACAAATTCACACAATGCACTCACAAAAAGAGCCCCATCATAGGCAAGCCCGCCCTCGCAGATATCAATGATATTTTCGATTTTGACTTTTCTAGGCCTCTTTCCTTTACCGAGCTTGCATTTGTTTGTATCGGCAATTCGGTAAAGCTCATGAAATGGGGTCCCTGAAATCCACTTCTTAGTAATTTCTTTCAGGACGTTCTTTTTGTCGAATTTATCGAATGCTTTGTTGTGTGCATGCCTCGTTATTAACGACCACGCGAGGTCAAGAACTTGGTCTCCATTTTGGGCGGCAAGAAGTTCATCAGCGTTATCTTGTACCCACCCCTCAATCGCCTTGGCATCGTTGACACCATATAATGTTTTACCAAATGCTTTCCGCCGGTTAGCGTCAGTAATATTTACTGATATGTTTTCAGCCAGAAGCTTGAACAATTCTTGAATCTGCTCCCGTTTCTCATCATCAGCTAAGAAGTACGCCAATGTCTGTTCCGCTAGATCAGCAATGTCTTCTTCCGTCAGCCCATTATCAACAGCATCCCAGTTAGAGAGAAGAAAGCCTTCGATGGAAGCGAGAGTCAGGCTGAAGAATTCGAATTGCGGCTTCATCGCATCGACCGTGAAACCGTTTTCACCGTGTTGTTTAGCAATCTTGCCAATAATTTCATTCAGGGAATCCCACCCGGCTATATGAGCTTTGGCAAAAGACAGGATGTCCCATGTCAGTGTATGATTCTTTTTATCCTTTGACTTGGTACGGTCATTCCGAATAACCAGAGGGATCAGTTGAAATAGGCTGCTTGCGCATTCCTCTGACTTGGTTGGATCAAGCAACTCCTTGACTATATCCCACCGCCAGCCGTCTTTTCGGTTGCGTCGCTTGTCATACACAATAGGGTCTGCAAACAAAATGCTGCCTTCAGTATGCATCCCTGCGCGACCCGCTCGGCCGATGAGGTTATGAAAATCCCGAACTTTGATGCGCTCCATACCCTGGTAGACACTGGTAACAATGAGATACCGGATTGGAAGATTTACGCCCTGCGCCAGTGTGGAGGTGCAAACAACGAATCGCACAAGGTCGTCACGCATGGCATGCTCCACCGCCAGCCGGATACCATGCGGAGTATTGCCATGATGGGAGAAAATGCCATGTGCCGCGCTCTGGGACGCCGGAGCGTCAGCACCGAGATTCTCGACGTGCAGATGGGTCAGCCGCTCAACTTCCTGGGCGTCTGAAAAATCTGACGGCAAGGCCAGGGGTGCGCCACGCTCGATAATATCAACGGCCTTTTCGCAGACGCTGGCCGCTGTTGACTTCCTTCCACAGAAAAGAGCGATACTGCCATTCGGGACCAATTTCAGACCAAGGTAAAGTGCGATAGCCTGCCCATCGGTCTTTTCAGGAAAAAAACGGTCCGTCCTTTCCCGCTTCTTCCTCCCGAGATTGAATCTTTCAATCACCCTCGGAACGAAAAACTCGTTTTGTTCGGCATCACGGCTGTCGACGTACTCGATTCTTCCCAACTGATCGAGCCAGCTCGCGAATCCGACCGACCTGAAAGTCGGAATCAGGGTTGTGCCTTCGACGACATTGGGCTCCCCGTTGAGCCATTCTCCAACAGCCTCGGCGTTGCTGATGACCGCTGAGATCAGCACCTTCTGAGTTCCTGCGGGAATCATGGAGCGCAGCGACGTCAGGAGCAGCTCGTATGTGATGCCTCGGGTGCCGCTGTCGAACTGGTGGCCTTCATCAAAAACCAGCAGGCCAATGTGGGCAGCCAGTTCCGGAGCGTGCCGAAGGACGTAGAGCAGCTTCTCGGGGGTTACGACCAGGATTTGTTGGTGCCCCAGGAGTTCGGCAATCTCGAAGTCGGTCTGTAGGGCATCGGACAATTCATCCACCTTGGTGGGTTCGTTGTGGAATGCCTCGACAAGGCTGTTCTTGATCTCATGGCACAGCGCCCTGAACGGGGCGATAATGATGCCCAGTGACACGCGCTCGGCCAGAAACGCGCTTCGAAGGATCAGTTCAGTTGCCTTCGTTTTGCCAGCGCTGGTGGGCATTTGAACGATGGCAGACTCACCTTTGAGAACATCCGCCTTGCCCAAAAGGTGTTGGGCAGGCCACAGTTCCTTGATGAACGAATCCTTTTGCAGCGCGTGGAGCCATTTGTCGCGGGGCAGCCCGGAATATGACGGCAAAGCCTTCCAGGCGGAATTCTCCAGCTTTTTCCTCAGAACCGCCGCGATCACATCGCCAAACAGAAGCTGCCTGGGTGTGCCGAATTCATAGACGGCGTCCCTCAGTTTCGTGGCGAGATCGAGAAGATTTTCTTCGCCATTTCCATCCTCGAAAAACTGGAGAATCCATTTTGAAATCCCGTCGATGAATCCACCGAATGGTCCCTCCGTTTCATCAAAATAGGTTGGCAGATCAGCCTGCAACAACCAGAGCAAAAGCTCTTCCAAAGCATCGCCATCCAGATCCGGACAGTCACCATCAATGCGCTTCGCCAATACCGAAGCGCTCCCAGGCAGATCGCACAGGTAATAGGAGGCTGAGCCCAGAAGCACGAGGTAGGGATCAAGTGTCTCGTTCAGCTTTGACTGGAGGTAGGAGTCGAAAAAGCGGGCGGAAAATAGCAGATTGGTTTTCAGCTCTGCGAGGGAATCGGGATCTGGCTCCTCCCGGTTGATGGCGGCGGCGAGGTCACCAAGCAGGCCAATCGAGAGGGTGAAGAGCTTTGCCGGATCTTGAGTGATTTTGATGTGGTGCTCTTCCGGAACACCGTACTCGAGCATCTTGGCCTTTGACCGTGTGACGCCCAGCAGGAGTTGGGACTTCTTTTCAGGCCTCATCCGCAGCCCTCCTGTAGAGTTCGTGGACAATGTCCATCATGCCGGGTCCCTTGATAACCAAGAGGACAAGGCTATCACCATTAGGATGAGGAAAGACCTCCTTGGATTTCGCTGACTTGGGAATTTTTTGGCAGTCTGCCGAAGCCAATTCATCGGCGTCGAAACACTCATCAGAAATGATAGCCGCAGCGCCGTAGGTTTCCTTATAAGGCATATCTACGGGGCTTTGAAATCTCTCGATCCTTTGAGCCTGTTCGATGTCCTTTTTTTCAAAAAGCTTTTGCTTGATGAAGTTCAGCGATTCATCGATTCGAATGTGATCCTTGGCAGAATCGTTGATGGCATCCTGCAGGCGGTTGACCTTGGAGGCGGAAAACTTTGTTTTGGATTCAAAGACAAACAACACATCCTTGGTGGAGGCTTCGCCGTCTTTTTTATGAAATCGAAATCCAATGACATCGCTGCCCTTGGGCGATTCATCTCGAACAACCTTCGATGACCACCGTACTCTGGGTACCCAGTAACCGAGAAGCCATTGCAGGTAATCGGAAACCAGGATTTCGCCAAAATCTCCCGCTCTGATTCCTGGGCCGAGTTTTGATGTTTTGCACGGGAACTTGATATTGGTCAGATAATCCGGACGCGGGCGTTTGCCCCGGAGGAAATCGATCTCGGTATCCAGGCAGTAATGATTCCGGAAGTGTTTCGCCCAGCCCGAGAGCACTGCCTCGTCTTTCTCATGATGAAACTCCCAGACCTCGACCTCCTTGCCGTCGGCGGTCTTTAGTCGCTCACCGGTGTCGACGAGCCATTTAGTGTGTTCCGAAGTCCAAGGCATTCTAATTCCTGATTTTGCGCAAAGGCTCGCAAGTTGTCGTGTAGTTCTGTATATGTTTCATAATTTTATGGTATCTTGGCGATTAAGCTCAAGTCAAGTATTAAATTTTGACGTTACTATTTTTCCACAGAACTATGCCAATTTAATATGATTAAATAATTCCCCTATGTTTGAAGTAATTTAGGTGGGCAGGTTTTTTCTTAATATAAACATTTTTAACCATAAAAAACCTCCTGATACATCATATAACAGTTCTACTTATCATCATCGTTGTTAGCACTAATTCCATTTTGATATTCTTCCATCTCATCCCTAAGCTCCTCGTTGGCCATGTGAACGTAACGTTGGGTCATTTGAAAACCTGAGTGCCCCAATAAATTTTTAACTTTGTAGGCACTGATGTCCTGTTTGATTATATTAGTGCCTACACTGTGGCGCAAATCGTGAATACGCATCTGCGGAAGACCTGCATGTTTTAAAGCATTAGAATACGATGCACGGAAATCTTTGGTTTTGAAAAGCTTGCTTGCTATATTGTTTTTTTCTATATATTCTTTAATTTCATTTATAAAAAATTTATCCACAGGTATTGTAATCATTTTTTTGTTTTTATGTTCTCTTCCCGGTACAGTTATTATTCTATTTTCAAAATCAATATGCCTGATCTCCATATTTATAATATTAGACTTCCCACCTACACTTCGTAAGTGTAGGAAACAAAGTGTAACATTTAGGATAAAGAGCTTTTGTGTTGGAACATGCAAATGTTTGTTAAATATTAATGATAATGGTGTTTTGATGATGGAGCCAGGGGGGATCGAACCCCCGACCTCATGAATGCCATTCATGCGCTCTCCCAGCTGAGCTATGGCCCCTTGCATCTGAAATGCTTTTACAATATTTTATTCCATAGATCAATAATTTTATCTTGTTTTTTGATAATTTTTACTTGTAAAACAAAGTCTTTGTGATTAATAATGATTAGTTGTAAAAGGTTGTGTCAAAATAGGGGGGTTAAAGATGAGTTTTGAAGTTAAATATATGCTCGATGGCACAGTTGCTGTCATTGACATTCCCGAGAGGCTGGATGCCAGCTGCTCCTCGGAGCTTAAAGATAAAATTAGCGAAGTTGTTAATAACTCTGTTTACAAGATTATCATTAATCTTGCCAAAACAAACTTTATCGATTCCAGTGGGTTAGGTGCCTTGGTATCAAAAATTTCGGTTTGTAAAGCAAATGGCGGAGATATTAAGCTTGTTTCACCGGGCAAAAGGGTTTTGGAAATTTTACAAATTACACATTTGGATAAGGTTTTGAGTTATTATCACGATCTTGATGAAGCAGTTAATAGTTTTGCAACTGATTAAAGTATGAATAAACCGAAATACAAGCATAATTTAGAGCCGGATTATTACCGGCCACTTTTTGAAGTGCCAATCGATTCTAAAAGAAAAATTATTAACCTTCTTACATTGTTATACGGCTCAGAAGTCAGCAGGCGAATATACCCTGAGCTTGAAAGGATAATGAAGGTTTACTATGCCCACAAAACAGAAGAGCTTATTAAGTGGGAAGAGGTTTTTGATCAATCTCATATGTTCAGTCAGGAAGATGCCATCCTTATCACATATGGGGATATTATCCGAAAAAATTCCGAAAAACCGTTGAAAGTGCTTTCTGAATTTTGCCGTAATTATTTCAGTAATTCTTTTAATACAATCCATATTCTTCCCTTCTTTCCTTATTCTTCTGATAGAGGATTTTCTATAAAAGATTTTGAGGAAGTGGATCCAAATATTGGCACCTGGGCTGATATTGAAGATATAAATTATGATTTTAAATTGATGTTTGATGGTGTGTTTAATCATATTTCTTCAAAGAGTAAATGGTTCCAGGAGTTTTTAAATGGTAATCCGGATTTCAAACGTTTTTTTATAGTACTCTCGACCAAAGAAATGGTTTCGGAAGATCATTTGAAGCTTATTGTCAGACCCAGAACATCTCCTCTTTTTACAGAATTTCAGACGATCGAAGGACCTAAGCTTGTTTGGACAACATTCAGTCCTGACCAGGTGGATCTTAACTTCCATAACCCTAACGTTCTATTAAAAATGATAGATATCTTTCTAACTTATGTCAGAAGGGGTGCTGATATTGTCAGGTTGGATGCCGTTACTTATCTGTGGGAAGAGTTAGGGACAGATTGTGTTCATTTGAAACAGACCCATGCAATTATTAAGCTATTTAGAGCAATATTGGACACAGTTGCCCCTTATGTAGCTATTATTACAGAAACAAATGTTCCCCATGAACAAAATATCCAGTATTTTGGCAATGGATATGATGAAGCCCATATGGTATACAATTTTGCACTTCCTCCATTGGTTTACCATGCATTTGTCAATAATAATACACATTATCTCACAAAATGGGCACAAATAATTCATAAAGTATCAGATCAGGCTACGTATTTTAATTTTTTGGATTCTCATGATGGAATAGGGCTTCTTCCGGTGAAGGGGATTCTACCTGATAGTGAAATTGAAAAACTATTGTACAAGACGATAGAAAAAGGTGGTTTTATCTCTTACAGAACGGATTCTGACGGAAAGTACAGCCCATATGAGTTAAATATAACCTGGTATAGTGCAATTAACGGAAATTACGAAGATTATGATGACAGTACAAAAGTAAAGCGTTACGTTGCTTCAAGAGCTATAGCACTTTTTTTTATAGGTATTCCTGGAATATATATTCATGGTCTTCTTGGCTCGGAAAATGATGCAGAGGCTGTATTGAAGGAGAAGCACACAAGGAGTATTAACAGAAAAATTATCGATGGATTCATACTCAAAGAAAAACTCGATGATAAGTCTTCAATAACGTCGAGAATTGTCTCAGAATTAAATGAGCTTATAAATATAAGAAAGACTGAAGAGCTATTTCATCCTAACTGCTTACAGATTATTCATAACCTGAATGAGGAACTTTTTGCTTTTGAAAGGCGGGATGAAAAGAATAATGATTTTGTATTTTGTGTTGTTAATGTTACTGAGAAGAGATCGGAATTTACTATCCCAGAAGGTTTAATGAAAAAAGAATATGTTGTTTTCAAAAATCTTGTATCCGGTGAAATATTTAATTACAAGAAAAATGATCCAGTGCATATTGATCCTTACGGCGTCATGATATTAAAAAGTAAAAGCGGAGCCTAACGCTCCGCTTTCTTTATTTTGGAAAGTATTTTTAGTGATGTTTCTAACGGGCATATTAACTTTTTTTGATTTGGTTCATTACCTCTTCGGCAAAGTTCTCCTCTTTTTTTTCCAGGCCTTCACCCAGTTCATACCTGCAAAAACGCCTTACTTTGATATTTTCCCCAATTTTTGCTATTTTCTCAGCAATATACTGCTCAACGGTCAGATCAGGATTTTTTACAAAAGGTTGTGTTAGTAAAGATATACTATTTACAAACTTTTTGATTTGACCATCCACTATTTTTTCTATTATATTATCCGGTTTGCCTGTCTCTTTAGCTTTGGCTATATAAATTTCCTTTTCTGCGTTGACTACTTCCTCATCCACTTCATCTGGGGATATGTATTTGGGATTTGATGCACATATATGCATTGCAATGTCTTTTGCCAATTCCTGGAATTCATCATTTTTTGCTACGAAATCAGTTTCTGTGTTAATTTCCACCAAAACACCAATTTTGCCACCTGCATGTATATAAGATGTAACAATACCCTCAGCTGCTATCCTGCCTGATTTTTTAGCTGCATCGGACAAACCCTTTTTTCTGAGGAAATCAACAGCTTTATCCAAGTCACCATCTGTTTCTTTAAGTGCTTTTTTACAGTCCATCATTCCAGCGCCTGTTTTTTCTCTAAGCTCCTTTACAAGAGATGCAGAGATCTGTGCCATTACTTTTCCTCCTCTTCATTTTCTTCTATTAAAGATTCCGTACCATTCGATTCTTGCACAATATCATCAACGGGAACGTCCTCTTTTTCTTCAGACATTTCCGCTTCATCATCTGCTTGCTGGCCTTGTCTTATTTCTTCCACCAGTTCATCCTCTCTTAGTTGTTTACCCTCATTAATAGCATTGGCTATTCGTTCTGAAATAAGTTGACATGCCCTTATGGCATCATCATTACCTGGTATTGGAAAATCAACAAGCTCAGGGTCACAGTTTGTGTCCACAATCGCCACAATGGGAATTCCCAGCTTATGAGCTTCGTTGACAGCGTTCATTTCTCTTTTTATGTCAATAATAAACATGATATCGGGAAGCTTGTCCATATCTTTTATGCCGGCTAGGTTTTTGTAAAGCTTGTCGTATTCCCTTTTTAGGCTGGCTGCTTCTTTTTTCTTAAATCTGTTAATAAAGCCGCTGCTAAACATTTCTTCCAACTCTTTCATCCGTTGTATACGTGTGGCAATCGTGGCAAAATTAGTTAACGTTCCGCCTAACCATCTGTTGTTAACGTAGTAACTTCCACATTTTTCTGCAGAAGTTTTAATGGCTTCCTGCGCCTGTTTCTTTGTGCCTACGAAAAGCGTTTTGGCTCCTTTTTTTGTCATATCCCTGACAAATTCATAAGCCTGATTAAAACATTGGACTGTTTTTTGAAGATCCACAATATAAATGCCATTCCTTTTGCCAAAAACGTACTTTGACATTTTTGGATCCCAACGCTTTGTTTGGTGTCCAAAGTGAACACCTGCTTCCAGTAAATTTTTCATTGAAATGTAAGACATGTAACCTCCTGATTTGTTTTTCCTCCGTCTTTCTCCTCAAGGGCATCGGTGGCAGCCGACACATGCCCTCAGGCAAGTTTAAAAGACGTGTGTTTTTGTTTGCTCTTACGCACAAACGCCCCGTTTAATAACATAAGGAAATGCGAAAATCAAGTTTTTTCTCCCTCTGGTGTCACCCTTTTTTTATTGTGTACGCAAACTGATTGACTTCGTCTAGCTTTAAACTGGCAAATATGTTGTCAAACATTCAATTTAGCAACTTTGTTGCTGCTACAGAATGACCAAATGGGGTTATGCAAAAGTCTCGAGTGGGTATTTTGTCAAACAGCGGAGAAATGGCACAATATAACATCCTTATCAAGACCTTTGCATAAGCGCTTCTTTCGTTACTTACAAACTCAGTGTGACGAAAAAATGACTATGTAAAAGTCTCATTTAATATAAGGTAATAAAGTTAGAGTCAAAAAAAAATCCCGGCTAATTGCTTCAAGAGGGGAGGAGGGAAGAAGCGTTGAATAGCCGGGCAAATTCTTTGATCTATTTTAATTATTAATATAATAAAACGCTAATAATTATCAAGCGTTTTTTTGTTTCTTTTATCATACAGTCGTGAAAGGAAAGGCTGCAGGTTCTTTTTGAAAATATTATCCCAGCTATAATTTTTGATAACTTTCCGGAAGAACGTTGCGGTGGAAGACGTTTTTAACAATCCAATAATTTTTTCAGCGACATTTTCCGGTTTCTCGTCCAGTTTAAAATAGGTGACACAGTCTTCTCCTATTGATCTAAACGGTGGTATATCAGAACAAACAACTGGCAGTTTTATCATACCCGCTTCAAGCAAAGGTATACCAAAGCCTTCTTGGAAACTAGGAAGAAAAAGTATATCTGAGACTAGATAAAGGTCTCTGATATTAAGTCTGCTAGAATTTATAACCTCTCCGGAGCTAAGCTGATATTCAGCAAGAATGATTACGTTATTTTCAAGTTTTAAATCACCTATCATTTTCTTTAGCTTGTTATAATATCTCCTTGTACCCATTTCATGTGGATCAAAAGCACCTGTGACAATCAATATGGCGTCCACCCCTTTTTTTACTAATTCTGCCGTAACCTTTATGGAAAATTCAATATTTTTTCTTGGATGAAGTCTTGATGGCTGTACCATGATAAAATCGGACTGTAAAAGATTTAGTTCATCAATGATTTTGATAGAAGAATTATCAAGCTCGTAAAAACTTTTTGGATCAATACCGTTAGGTATTACTGTTACACAGTCCTCTTTACCGTAAAGCTTCTCAAACTCAGCTTTTCTACATTCAGAAATTGCAACATAAGTAATTTTCTCGTTGTATTGCCGAAGTATCTTATAAATGGCATGGGTGAAGTTTTTATCCAAATCGTTGTAAAAAAACAAACAGTCGTGATTCCAGCTTACAATTTCTATATCATTTTTTTCAGCAATTTCATGTATTGCGTATGTCAACGGCAGATTGTAACGCATAGTGAGAACGTTATGAGCAATTAAGATATCAAATGGCTCCAGATTTTTAAGCAGATAGTCTTTTATTTTATTTTTCACGGTGTAAAATAAACTATTTTCCCCTTGTAAAAACATTTTAATCGATTTTTCCACTGTTTTTTCTTGTGAACCTAAGAGAGGGTTTATTTCCACAGGGATATGCCGAACAAATTGACCTCCGT
>JASMTO010000014.1:0-3316 GCA_041694215.1 bacterium | reverse complement strand
TGTACATATCAAAAAGGCCGAATTCCAACTGTCTGACAAAACCCATACCGGAATGAAAATTTTTATTATCCACAATTTTGCAAATAAGCTTTTCAGGAATAATTTCACCTGTTTTGTAATGTCTTGCAAACATTTTTAATATTTCGGGTTCAAAAGCAAAATTTTCCAACAGTTGGGAAGGAAATTCCACCAGATCCCATTCAATACCGTTTACACCACTAACAAAATATTCGTCCACGTTGCTTAGCAGGTGATGCAATGCATGCCCCATTTCATGAAAGAGTGTCTCCACATCTCTATGTCTAAGAAGGGAAGGGTTTGTTTCAGTAGATGGCGGGAAGTTTGCTACAATAAATGCTTTTGGTAAAATTTCTTCGCCAGCTGAATTGGTGTATTTTGTTACCCAGTCATTCATCCATGCCCCATCTTTTTTTCCTTTTCTGGCTTCAAGATCCATAAAAAGTGTCCCCTTCTCAATATTATCAATGTATAATTTGTAGCAACTGGCTTTTTCATGCCACAATTCAGCTTTTTCCCATTTAAACTCAATATTGAATAACTTGTTTAAAAAAGTAAAAAGTCCATCAATTACGGTATTTTTTTCAAAATACGGTCTTAATTCTTCTTCGCTGAAATTCAGTTTCTCTTTCTTCAGTTTTTCAGAAAAATACATGATGTCGAATGTTTGCAAGTTTTTAATGTCATATTCGTTTGCAAAAGATTCTAGTTCTATTAAATCATTTTCGGCTTTTTTTCTGCATTTAGTTGATAAATCTTCCTGGAATTCGATAACTTTTTCAGCAGAATCAGCCGCTTTCTCATAAATTGATAATTCCGCAAAATTATTAAATCCAAGTATTTGTGACAATTCGTATCTGAGGCTTAATATTTCTTCTATGATTTTCTCATTCTGAGGAGCCTTTGTCATAAATGCTTTGTACATTTCTTCTCTTAATTGGCGATCTGAACAATATGTCATAAATGCTATGTAGCTTGGCATTTGAAGTGTGAAAATATATTTTTCACCTTTTTTTGCAGCTTGCATTTCTGATTCTGGCATTTCACTCAATACAGATTCTTCCACTTCCAGACTGAATTTATCTGTATCATCAAGTACGTTTTGAAAGAACCTGTTGCCTAATTCGCTCAGATTAAGGTTTATCTGCCTTACACGCTCTTTTTCTTCTTTGGGGAGATGAATGCCGGATAGTTTGAAATCCCTTATACCTTTTTTCAGTACAATACGTTGAACGTCATTCAGTGTGACATCATTATTTAAAATATTTACATATTTATTGTAAATATTTTCATCTAGTGAAATGTCATTGTAAAATTCTGTAATTAGAGGCAACGTTTTTTTATAAGCTTCTTGGGTATGTTTGTTGTTATTTACCGAGTTTATATGTGAAAGCTTTGTAAACTCAACATGTATGTCATGCATAATATCAGAAAATGGCTTTAAAAACTCATTGTATAAATCTCGGGTGTTTTCGGTAAGTTTATTAATTTTTTCTTTTGATTTACTAAGCAGTGCCTTAAAATTTTCTGGAAAATCATGAATTTCTTTTTTAGTTAGTAATGTGTAGTCCATTTGTCCCCCTTTTTTGAGGTATAAAATTAACCGAATATATGCCATAGATCAAGCAGATATTGAGATTTTTGTACAATTAAGACATTGCAACCATGTGGCGTCTGAACTTCGCGAAGGTAAATTGAATGTTTAACAATTACGGTTTATGTGCCAAAGGGGCAGATAAGTAAATGGCTTACTATCACCGATAATAAGTCAAAAAAGTTATATTTGTATTAAGGTATACGATATTTTTCTTTTACATGTTCATTCCAGGTGTCTTCTTCTGCTAATCCAGGTTTAAATTTATTTTTAGCATATTTATTCAAACTACCTGCCATTTCTTCAACTGTAGGAATTTTTTTTATAAAAATACGATCGCCTTTTTTAATAAATTTGACATAATCCGAATTTAGCTCATTACGAATTTCTTTCGGTATAGTGATTTGTCCTTTTTTTGATATTTTTGCTTTCATCATTTTTATTTTTCCCCCTTACTTACACTTACGAAGTGTAGGTCAATTCCTGTCGGAAAACTCTTGCTAATTTCCAGGCTTCCAAATTTCTAAAGTCATATTTTATTCATTACTACTCATCCACTCTTCTACTCCTCTAAAACAGGTCGTGTATTCTCAGGATACTTAAACACATGGTCAAGGCATTATTTGCCCGTCCCTTTTTTTCCCTTTTTTTCTTGCACCGTGGTATCTGCTGCTACTTTCTTTACGTCATTCTTATTAAGATAACCGCTACGAAAAGCAGTGTTTATTGTCTCTTCTAAAAACTTCAACAAATCTTCTTCTTTCAAACGATTCCGAAATCTTGTCATGCTGGTTGGATTTATCGGTACCTTTGTCTGAAATACCTTTTCTCCTGTGAAATACTGCCAGTAAGGGTTTTCCTTCCAGCCATACACCACATCTTCATCACTCAGATTGTAAGTGTATTTTAAATAATGAAGCCCAACCATTATACGTATTGAAATCCCTGGGCGGCCATCGTTATGGTGATAAAGACTCCCAAATTCTTTCTCAAAATATTCCCAGTCTATTTTATCTGCTAATTGTACTAATGGATGTTTTGTATCTATGATGTTAACAAGCAAGGGTTCTAAAAGCTCTTGTGTCGTTAAATCTTGCTTCTTTGGACGCATATTATCCCCCAGTTTTTTTGCTTATTTCTTAATTTCTTGTGGGATTACTATAGCATATATCCTTAGTTAACACAAGCATTATCAAATATTTATCTCGTTTTTTAGGAGTTACTAAAGTAAAAATCGGTACAACCGCGGGAATTTGGTTGAATATAGGCATGATGGTTTCAATTCCTTATAGGTAAAGTAAAAATATTTTACTACATCTGACGATGGCAAACTAAATAATGGTTTCAATTCCTTATAGGTAAAGTAAAAATCCACAAGAGCGGGCAGTTGGCGGGGATTGAGACTAGTTTCAATTCCTTATAGGTAAAGTAAAAATAGAGAGATTTCTATCTATATATATGTTTTGTTGTTTGTTTCAATTCCTTATAGGTAAAGTAAAAATACAGATACTTCACAATCTTTACTTTGAACAAATTTTGTTTCAATTCCTTATAGGTAAAGTAAAAATTCGTTTGGCATCCCCAGTTGTTTGATTGTTTTCTGAGTTTCAATTCCTTATAGGTAAAGTAAAAATGTTATCTTTTTAGATGTTTTTACCTCTTTAATTTGGGTTTCAATTCCTTATAGGTAAAGTAAAAATGCGC
>JASMTO010000013.1:0-2860 GCA_041694215.1 bacterium | reverse complement strand
GCCGGAGTAAAACATGAAATGACAACTTACAGCGGTGCTCCGCATGCTTTTACCATTTTTGGCAGTGACAGTTACAGAGAAGATGCTGACAAAAAATCGTGGAACAGATTTGTATCATTTGTAGACGAAACGTTTGAAAATTAAGTTGAGACCTTTGCACAACTCTATTTAGTCATGCTGAATTTATTTCAGCATCTAATTATATCAGTAAGTTATGAGACCCTGAAACAAGTTCAGGGTGACAATTATGGAATTATGCAAAGGTCTCAAGTTTTGTTTACTGCTTACTATGGGCTATAAACATGTTCTCTTTTTGCTTATAGTGGGGAAGGTATTTAATGTAAAGTAGGGGTTGTTTTGGAGGTTTCGCTATTAGAGGGCTTTTTGTTTGATAATATCATAATAAGTCATGATACGATTTACATATCTTACAGGCTCTGTGCCCCGGGCATATCCATACGTTGTGTTTTTGTAATACTTTCTTTCTCTCAGAAGCGGAAGTGCTCTTTTCAGAGATGACCATTTTTTAGGATTCCACCCTTTTTGTTTGCATATATCCTGGGCATCTCGAACATGACCGTACCCTACATTGTAACTGGCAAGTGCAAACATTATCCTTGTTTCCGGGTCTTTAATATCGTCAAAACGATTATATATTTTTGCAAGATAAGCTACTCCGGCTTTTACACTTTGTTCCGGTTTCATTCTGTTGCTGATTCCCACTTCTATGGCAGTCCGTTGTGTGACCTGCATCAAGCCGCGTACTCCTGTGTGACTCCTTGCATACGGGTTGAAATGGGATTCCTGATAAACCATCGCTGCAATCAAACGCCAGTCAAAACCATGTTTTTCCGCAGCTTTTTTGATAATGTCTTTATACCTGGGAAGCCTTGTTTTCAATCGCCTGTGAAATCTTTTGATATCCACGTAATCAAATATTGAAACATCTCTGTAATATCGCTCATAAATCTGACTGAACGTACCATTCTCTTCTATTTTGTTAAAAAATTCATTAATTTTTTTTCGCAATTTGTCGCTGTTGTTTTTTACCGCCCATCCAAGCTGTTGGGGCTCTGATATGGGAAAAGCTATCTCGATATCGGGGTAATAGCGCTGATTAAGCTTTGCAATATTTGAATCGGCTACAGTGACTTCTATTTCTTTTTCAGCTACCATACGGATTAGCTCTTCTGTCGGAATATTTTCATGTAAAACAATATCGATATCCACTCCATTCTTTTTTAATTCCATAAGGCGTTGCTCATATGATGTTTGGGGGCGTATGTGAATTCTTTTACCATTTAAATCTTTTATTTCATTAATGGAATTGTTTCTTTTGTGAATTATTATTTGTTGTTGCACTTCCAGATATCCTTCTGAAAAATCGGCCAATTTTTCCCTTGACTTGGTTATGGTGAGTCCTGCTGCAATCATGTCTCCTTTGCCTGAATTAAGAGCCTGAAACATGTCATCCCATCCAGGGGTTATAACTTCCAGTTTTACTTCAAGAAATTCTGCAAACTTTTTTACAAGATCATATTCAAACCCCATATATTCGTCACGGTAACTGTAATAGACATTGGCGTTGTTGGTCATGATAACGGTTATTTTACCTTTTTTCTTTATATCTTCCAAAGTACCCTCACTTGAGGGCCCAGTAATAATGTGAAAAAAAATGTAAAATATAGTTAATAATGCGATTATAAGCAGTTCTTTGTGTTTTCTAATGCTCATTATTATATTCATCCATCAATTAAAGCTTTGTTAGTTCAGAAAGTTTAGCCTCTGCAGCTACACCTTTACTAAGAAAGTTAACCTTTAATAGTAAAAAATGCAAATTTTTTATTACTCTGAGTCAGAAAAAGTTGCTTGTTGACAATATTGTTATTATGAGTTATTTTTTGTTATCATGAAGTTATGATAAAGGTTTAGGGTGTTATATGGACAAAGAATTTCTGAATGCTGAAGAAGCTGCTGAATTACTACAGATAAATGAAAAAAAGCTTTATAAACTTGCTCACGACGGTGAGATACCTGCTACAAAAGTGACTGGGAAATGGCTGTTTCCTTCCGATGAATTGGTTAGGTTCCTGAATCTCAGTAGTCTCAAAAATCTAAAATACAGATATAAGCTCACACCTTCCGCCGGGAAATTAATACTTATGACAGGTTCTGATGACCCACTGTTGCAGCTTATTTTGGGATGGTTTAATAAAGAATATCCTGAAATGTTAATGTTTTATTCAAACGTGGGCAGTAAAAAGGGGTTGAATATCCTGAAAAATGGACTGTCCCACATAGCGTTAAGCCATATATATGATCCGTCTGGAGATTCTTATAATATTGAAGCAGTGAAAGAAATAGAAAAAAAGGATAATAATTATGTCGTTATAAATCTGTTTAACAGAGAGCTTGGCTTTATATATAAAGATAAAAAAGCGGATTCCTTTAATGAAATTGCTGATAAAAAATTAAGGTTTATCAACAGGCCTCCAAATTCAGGTACAAGGATTTTGGCTGATTATATCCTCAGCCGGGAGAATCTCAGCTCGGAAAATATCATCGGTTATGAGCAGGAAGTCAGTTCCCACCTTGAGATTGCGGAACATATTGCCGAAGGTAAAGCTGATATTGGCATTGGAAATGCATTTTATGTTGATTTATTCGGCCTGCATTTTAACAGAATCAAAACTGAAAGTTTTGATATGATTTTGGACAAAGATTTTTATTTTAGTGAGGAATATCAACTGTTTTTGGAATTTTTGAAAAAGGAAGATATCACGTCTGCAATAGACAGTTTTAAGGGATATTCCTCAGAAAACACGGGAAAAATTAAAATATAAAGCGCATTAACGCGTTT
>JASMTO010000012.1:0-3748 GCA_041694215.1 bacterium | reverse complement strand
TTCGTCTGTATTAATGTTAAAGCTTCAAAAAATTCATCCATAGTTCCGAAACCACCGGGAAATATCACAAATGCACTGGCATATTTTACCAACATTACTTTCCTTACAAAAAAGTAGTTGAATGTTATTAATTTGTTTGCGTATGGGTTAGGCTTTTGTTCAAAAGGCAGTTCTATGTTAAGACCTACGGAGTTGCCGCCAGATTCCATAGCCCCTCTGTTAGCAGCTTCCATCACTCCAGGCCCCCCTCCGGTTAAAACTGTTATCCCATTATCTGCAAGCATTTTCCCTAATGTCCTGGCTTTCCGGTAATCCTTGTGGTCTTCTTTTATACGTGCAGAGCCGAAAATACTGACTGCCGGCTCTACGTCAGCGAGATGTTCAAACCCTTCTACAAACTCAGAAAGTATCTTAAACATCCTCCATGTATCGCCAACTTTAATTTCATCTATAAGATATTGGGATTTCTTTATATTGTTATTTTGCATTATTACCCCTTTCATATACTGCTGTCTGAATAATTGTATTATATTTTATAAATATCATAATACATTACTATTATTCAATGTGTTTTTATCATGGAAGTCACCCACCTTCCAATCTTAATTCTTTCACTAAAATAATGGGACGCCAGCGCAATAATTATTGACATAGTTTTTGACATAATATATATGTAAGCCCACTTACACGGCTGAGATCACCTTCGTACAGGTTATAGACTTTGTTTTGTTAGTTTCAACCAAAGGTATTTTTATGCATATCAAAGTAATACTGGCAGCAAAATTAAAAGATGATAATTATGAAACTTTGATTAGTGATTACCTTAAAAGGATATCTGCTGTTTATTCTGCAGATTTTGTTGAGATTTCCGATAGTACGGACAATTCTGAAGATATGTCTCAAAAATGCCTTACAAAAATTGTAAAACATTCTGAAGGTTATTACAGAGTTGGGTTGGATCTGAGGGGTAAATCTTTTTCAAGTGAACAATTTGCTGAATGGCTTGGCAAACAAATAGAGATTAGCGGTAAAATAGCTTTTATCGTTGGCTCAGCAAATGGACTGCCAAATACCTTGACAGAAAAAACAGATGCACTAATTTCTTTGTCAAAGCTAACGTTTGCGCACAAAATAGCAACACTTGTAATATTTGAGCAAATATACAGGGCCATGACTATTAATATGAATCACCCATACCACAGGTAGGAGGATTTTATGAAAGATGCACAAATCCAGTATTTCAAGACTAAACTTCACGAGCTTAGGGCGGATCTGCTGGAAAGTTTGAAAAGCAGATATGACGAAGCGATAAATCTTGGTACTGATACAGGTAAAGATTCTGCTGACGAAGCTTACAGTATTTATAGCAGAAATCTTATGCTTGGCAGAGTTGAAACGGATGCTCTAAAACTGAGACTTGTGGAACAGGCTTTAAACAGAATCAGGGAAGGAACTTACGGCGTTTGTATGGAATGTGGTGAAGAAATAGAAGAGCGCCGCCTTGAGTATGTCCCATTTGCAAGATATTGTACAGAATGTAAGAGCGAGCTGGAAAAAAAGGGCGTAATTAAAATGTAGCGATATTTTGATGTCTAAAGGGTAAAGGTATTTTTATGGGACATAAAAATAAGATTATTTTATTAATCCTTGATGGGTGGGGATTTAGGGAGTCAACGGACCATAATGCGGTTCACCTTAGCAACCCGACTAATTTTAACAGGTTGTTGGAAAATTCGCCGCATACGTTGCTTAATGCCAGTGAAGAATGGGTTGGTTTGCCTGCCGGTCAAATGGGGAATTCAGAAGTTGGTCATATGAATATAGGTGCCGGCAGAATTGTCTATCAGGACTTTTTACGGATTAATAAGGCTATTGAAACCGGCGAAATCAGTAATAATGAGAATATTATTTCTTTTTATAAAAAAATAAAGGACTCTGACGGGGTTTTGCATTTTTTCGGTCTTGTCAGTGATGGAGGGGTTCATAGCCATATAACACATCTGAAAGGACTAATTAAGTCGGCAAAGGATTTCGGCATTAAAAATGTATATATACATGCGTTTATGGATGGCAGAGATACGCCTCCCAAAAACGGTATTAATTATATAAAGGATTTGTGTCAGTATCTTGATTCCTTAAATTACGGGAAAATAGCTACAGTTTCCGGAAGATTTTATTCCATGGACAGAGATAAACGATGGGAAAGGATTAATAAAGCATACCGTGCCATAGTTTATGGAGAAGGATTATCGGCGGATTCTGCATCTGAGGCAGTGACTGCTGCATACGACAGAGGTGAAACGGATGAATTTATAACCCCAACTGTTGTAAAAGATAGTTTTTGCGGTATTAACAGCGAAGACGGTATTTTCTTTTTCAATTTTAGAGCGGACAGAGCCAGGGAACTTACAAAGGTGTTTACTGATTTCAGTTTTGAAGAATTTCCCAAAAAAAATATAAAGCCTTTTTTTATAACTATGACAATGTATGACAAATCGTTTGATTTACCTGTGGCTTTTCCACCTTTGAGTCTGGATAATATTCTTGGAGAAGTAATCAGCAGGAACAAGCTTAGTCAGCTGCGTATAGCTGAGACAGAAAAGTATGCCCATGTTACATTCTTTTTTAACGGTGGCAGAGAAGTTGAATTTGAGGGGGAGTCCCGAGAGCTTATTCCATCGCCCAGGGATGTTTCCACTTATGACGAAAAACCTGAAATGAGTGTTAAAACTGTCTGCGACAGGTTTGAGGATAAGTTTCTGAATAACGATATTGATGTCACTATTATGAATTTTGCAAATCCTGACATGGTTGGTCATACTGGTGTTGAATCAGCTGCCATTAAAGCATGTAAAGCGGTTGATGAGCAGCTGGGAAGGGTTGTTAAAATAGCTGATAAGACAGATTCTGTTCTGATGGTTACTGCAGATCACGGTAACAGTGAACAGATGTGGGACTACGAGAATGACCAACCTCATACTGCCCACACTTTAAATAAGGTATTTTTTATTGTTTACAATTATCCCTGTAAATTATCTCGTAATAAAGATATAAAGCTTGCGGATATTGCTCCTACAATCCTTGATATATTAAAAATCCCAAAGCCAGTAGAAATGACCGGTGAGTCGCTGTTTATTAAATGAAATATTCTATCGTGAATGTGCTGGCTGCAATAGCTTTATAGATATGGGTTCATATCTTTGTGACAGTTGTTTGAAAACGCTTCCTTATGTAAAAAATTCCTGCCCTTCCTGTGGTTATCCTCTTGAGGTGGAAGCTGCTTACTGCAGGAACTGTTTTAATAAAAATAAATATGATTTTTTATATATTCCATTTTGGTATACAGGTGTTATAAAAACATTATTAAAGGAGATAAAATTCAGGTATGGTGTCAGGGGAATTTATTTTTTAAAAGAGCTTATTTCCACTTTGAACTATGACTTTTCAGGGTATGATGCTGTGGTTGCTGTACCTTCTCACATGATTAGAAAATTGAGAAGATTTAAACATCCTGCAGATATCATTTCTGATGTCTTGGCGGATAAAAATAATATACCTAAGAAGGGGATTCTGGTGAGGCATAAGTATACATAATATCAGTGGCAGCTGAAAAAGAAAAGCAGAAAGATCAATGTGAAAAATGCAATTGGCATTAAATACAATGTTTCCAAATTGAACATTTTACTTGTTGATGATATACTTACTACAGGCAATACAATAAATGAATGTGCTAGAGTTTTAAAAAAGG
>JASMTO010000011.1:0-2948 GCA_041694215.1 bacterium | reverse complement strand
GTTCGCTCAATCGCTTTACCGTATTTTGTTTTTGAATATTTTCCAGAATGCGAATACGGATTTCTACTGTATTATTGTCAATACGTCCGGGCATTTCCCACGCCAATGTTCTCTCTTCAGGAGAAAAAGCAAAAAAACCAGCAAAGTCAGGTTTAAAATCAATAATAAAATTTTCAAGCATATAAAAATCTTCATCTGTTTCCCCAGGAAAACCCACAATAAATGTTGTTCTTATAAAAGCGTCAGGTATTATCTCCCTAATCCAATTAAAAACATTTTTTATATGCTGACTGTCAGATTTACGGTTCATCCTACGCAGTATTCTATCGCTTATGTGCTGCACGGGAATCTCGAAATATTTAATCAGCTTGGCAAACCCAGCAAATTTCAGAATCATTTTCTTGTCAATGCCATCAGGATTAAGATATAAAAGCCTAATAAAAAAATCACCGGAGATGTTATTAATCTGCTCCACAAGCTCCACCAAAGAACTTTTCCCATACAGATCCATGCCGTATTTCGTACTATCTTGAGAAATCAATATTATTTCGCGTACCCCTTCATTAAGCAGGTTTGTTACCTCTTGGAGGATGTCCTCCATACTTCTGCTGCGCAAATGCCCCCTAATGGAAGGAATTGTACAGTAACTACATCTATTATTACATCCATCTGATATTTTAACATACGCATAATATCCAGGATTAATTAAAATCCTGCTTGCACCGTAAGAAGTTAAAGATTCCTGTTTTTCAATAAATTCTGAGTCTCTTAAAATAAACTCGGCAGCTTCATTCAGTGTATGAACACCTGTAAAAAAATCCACCTCCGGAAACTCTGATGCAAACTCTTTTTTATATCGCTCCACCATACAACCGGTAACAACCAATTTCTTCTCACCTGTCTTGTACTGGCCAGCCTCCACAATATTTTCTATAGCCTCTGATACAGCAGGTTCTATAAATCCGCAGGTATTAACAACAATATAATCACTTTCAGCAATATCATTGACAATGCAGCAGCCATTATCCGCCAAATAACCCATAAGATATTCTAGGTCATAATTATTTTTTGAGCAGCCAAGTCCGATAAATGAAACATTTGCTTTCTTTCTCATTTTAGCAAACTCTCAGCTTTTTTGCAGTCATAGGCAATTGCCTCTTTTAGCGCATCAAAGCTTTCAAACTTTTTTTCCTCCCTTAAATAATCAACGAGTTCCAGTTCCACATGTTTGCCATAAAGATCATCGTGAAAATCAAAAATGAAAACCTCAACACGCACATCTTCTGTATCATAGTCAAGAGTTGGACGCACACCTATATTTGTTACAGAATTATATTTAATACCATCCACAATGATCCTGGAGGCATATACACCCGTTTTCGGTAATATTTCATTTTCAACATTAATATTGGCTGTCGGATATCCCAATAGTCTCCCTATTTTGCTCCCCGTGCCAACTATACCTTCAAGGCTAAAAGATCTTCCAAGCATCTTATTGGCTAGCACAATATTTCCTTCTTTTATAAGCTTCCTTATGTTTGTACTGGAGACCACCTTACCCTCAATCTCCACTCTATCTATTTTAAAAGGGGTATAACCGTAAGTGGATGACAAAAATTCCAGAAGCCTAAAATCACCTTTACGCCTGTAGCCGAATTTATAGTCATAGCCCACAACAATAAATCTGGCTTTCAGTTTTTTAACAAGAATTTCTCTGATAAAAATCTCAGGCGCCATTTTTGCAAAATTATCCCCAAACGTTAACTCAAAGAGATAATCTATGCCGGCTTTTTCAAGCAACTTTATCTTTTGGCGGGAAGTCAACAGCATGGGAACATCCGCTCCGAAAAACTTCATAGGATGTGGTTCAAAAGTAAACACAGCTGATTGAAAACTGTATTGTTTTGACAGTTCATACACTTTGTTCAAAATTTTCTGATGTCCTAAATGTACACCATCAAAATTCCCAATAGTAACAACTGTCTGGCTATCTTCATTATATTCTGACAAATCCCTGAACACTTTCATTTAAAGGAAAATATACGAGAAAACGTTTTATATCAATATTATTTTTCACTTGCCTCTTCAAGAACACGCAAAATCTCAGGCAGAAGCTGCTTTTTCCTGGAAAGAACCCCCGGCAGATCAAAGGTATTTTCATCAATCCGGCGGTATGTCAGCCGGGAAGCCTCATTAAATTCTGTCACCAAAAGGACACTATCAGCGCTAACGATATCTGTCACCAATAGCATTGCAAAATCCAATTTTTTATCTTTACAGACTTCAACCAAAGCCTGAATATAATCCTGCTTCATATCTCCTATTTCATCCAGATTCACCACCTCCACTTGACCAATCCCAAAAGCCTTTCCAAATTCAGAATATTCTTTAAAATCTGATCTTACCACAGAAGAAGGTTTTCGTGATTTTAGACTGTCTGTCGCATAAAACATTTCTTTCCCGTATTCTTTATAGTCCAAACCAACAATACCCGAAAGCTCTTCTACAAAAGATATGTCATAATCCGTTGTGGTTGGTGATTTAAGCATAACGGTATCAGATAAAATCCCAGATAACAGTAATAGAGCAATATTTTCCCCCGGCATAATACCATAGTTTTTAAATTGTTCATAAATGATTGAGCATGTACTTCCGACAGGTTTTGCCAAGAATTGGATAGGCTTGTTCGTTTTTATTGTCCCAAGTCGGTGATGATCCACAATTTCAACTATCTCTGCAGATTCAGCTCCTTCCACAGCCTGACTCAATTCGTTATGGTCCACCAAAATAATTTTTTGTTTATAACTTTTCAAAACATCTGAGCGTGTCACTATCCCAGCCAGTTTCTCATCGTCATCCACAACAATCTACCCCCTTCTGTTATGGGTTAGCATAACATCTTTAGCATCACTCAGGTCATTGTACGGTTTAATTACGGGAATATCACT
>JASMTO010000010.1:0-16386 GCA_041694215.1 bacterium | reverse complement strand
CGCCCGCTGGTGTTGGGGAAGATAAGGACAGGACATGTCCTGGTCAGTGAAACGTGCGCACTGGATCTCATTGAAGCGGAGTTTATTCGGGAAGTTGAGCCCGGAGAAATGGTTATTATCGATGACAATGGTATTAAAAGTATTTTCCCTTTTGAAAAGAAGGATCCGAAACCGTGTATTTTTGAGCATATCTATTTTGCTAGACCGGATTCCTTTTTGTTTGGCAGAGATGTTTACACAATGAGAAAACGTATGGGGAAACGGCTTGCTGAAGAGAGCCATATTGATGCAGATGTTGTTATTCCGGTACCTGACTCCGGCGTGGTTGCCACGCTGGGATATTCGGAAGCCAGTGGTATCCCATATGAGCAGGGACTTATAAGAAATCACTATGTCGGTAGAACATTTATTGAGCCGGCACAATCCATTAGACATTTTGGTGTAAAGATTAAGCTTAACGCTGTAGCTTCTGTAATAAAGGGAAGGCGTGTGGTTGTGGTGGATGATTCTATTGTTAGGGGGACTACAAGTAGGAAAATCGTGAAGATGCTCAGGGAAACTGGTGCTGCAGAAGTACATTTCAGAATAAGTTCGCCTCCTACCAAATTCCCTTGTTTTTATGGTATCGATACACCCACCCGTAAAGAGTTGATTGCGTCAACGCATACGTTAGAGGAAATCAGAAAATATATTACTGCTGATACGCTGGCTTATTTGAGCGTGGAAGGAATGTTTGAATGTGCTGGTAGCAAATTCTTTTGTGATGCGTGTTTTAGCGGAAATTATCCAACAATTTATAAGGATGGTTATGGTATTAATCCAAAAACGGAGGTGTAGGTTATGCAAAGAAAAACCATTATAATTTTTGGCTCCAGCTCTAGTTTTACTTCTGGTTGAAGCCCTTCTTATTTTCCCGCAGGTTGCGGGGCAAATGCTGATCCACATTTTGATTTATATATGGAAGTTGATACTTATTTAAGTAAAAATAAATGCAATAACTATGAATTGAAATATGTTGATATTTCCTCACCTGAGGTGCTGGATTATCTAGAAGATGTAAATAACATTGTAGAACGGATGCTGCCTTTGCCATATGTCTCTGTAAACGGAAGGCCCTTTTGCTGGGGAGTGGAGGATCCGGGAGAGGTGTTTGAAAAGCTGAAAGAAGAGATATGTTAAAAAAGCGGTGGCAAAACGCCGCTTTTTTATACTTTTACTCCACCATGTTTAATTGATGTCATATATATAGCAGATTTGTCTGTTACCGGGCACCTATACTGGCATATACCACAACCTATACACTGTTCAGGGTTTATTTTCGGCTTTTTTATTACCTTTAATTCCCCTTTATGATCTTTTTCTCTGACTTCGTTAAAATAGATTGCTTTTGGTGAAGTGGGGCAGTGCTCCTCGCATACAATGCAGTCAATACCGTAGGTATGTGGTAGACATCTGTTTTCATCGATGAATGCGGTTGCTATCGCTGTCTTTTGTTTCTCTTCTATGCTTAATTCCTCAATAGCTCCAGTGGGGCACATTTTGCCACACAGATTACAATTGTAAATGCAGTAGCCGTAGTCAGCATTACCCACAGGGGTCCATAACCCTTCTATCCCTGATTCAAAGAGTGATGGTGTGAGAAAATTTTCCGGGCATACCTTCATACATGCTCCACATCTGATGCACGTTTTCAAGAACTCCTGCTCCGGAATGCTTCCAGGTGGCCTTATCAGCTGCGGACTTTTAGCAACTGCTTTTGCCCCTGTTTTTATTATAAAAAAAGAGGATATAGCGATCCCCAATGTCTTGACTGTTGCACGTTTAGACAGATCAATTTCTGATGGTTTCATTTTTAATCCGTAATAAAGTGAATCTAATGGGCATGCGGAAAGGCAGTTAAACAAAAGCATGCATTCACTTGATTTGAAATTATCCTTTTTGAAGGGCATTGCATCTGCATAGCAGCTGTCCGAGCAGAGACCGCATGAAGTACATTTTGCTTTACGTTGCAATTTTAAAGGTGAATATTTACTGATTAAGCTAAGCATCCCCCCTAATGGGCAAATGTATTTGCACCAGAAGCGATTTCTGTAAAAGTTCATGCCCAATAAAATAACAAATACTGCTCCAAATAGAGCAGCCTGCTCATAATAAATATTATCCCTGGCAAGTATGTTATTGAAAAGAAAATCCTGCATACCTACTGAAAGTATGTTTGAATTGTAAATAATGAGTACTACAGGCAGGAAAAAAATGGCTAAACATTTAACCAAGAGGCTTAGGGGATCAAGATATCCGGAAACATTTATACGCATTATTGATAAAAAGATAATGGCTATGAACGTGTAATATTTTAGATTTTGATATTTTGAATATTCTGCTTTTTCGTATTTGTCTCTCTTAAGTTTTTGAGCAATAAAGCTGAGAAAATGATGGATTGTGCCGAATGGGCAGATCCAGCCACAAAAAAGCCTTCCAAAAATCATAGTGAGGAGAATGATGACAGCTGAGAGTATAAAAATAGATGGTAGTTTGTATGTGCTGAGAAGGGTGGTAAGGGCAACAAACGGGTCAATAGCAAAAATATATTCAATTTTGCTTTTTAATTGCAGATCAAGAGAGAAAACAGAATTGTCGATAATTGAATTAAAAAATATGTAGAGAAACAGAGTTAGAAAAAAAATTTGGAATATGAGACGTGCGTATCTGCTATACCTTTTCATACACAATATTAATATCTTTTTCGTTTGTAATACCCAGTCCTTTTTGATTAGCAATCTGAAGAAATTTAATCGTTGCCGGATTAAATCCTAATTCCTTTGCTGAGAGGGAGTCGACAGCAACCTGATCTGTGGATGCTATGATTTTATTTAATTGTTTAACATCATTAAGACTACCACCGGTGGGGCCGTTTGACATTAATACCCGTGTACAATCGACGATATTCAGTGTCGGTTTGAAAAAAGTGGCCAAATCTACAATTGCCTGATGCAGATTTTGATGGAGTGCTCCTCTGAAGCCTCCCACTGCCCCAATCCAGTTTTTCATGGAAGCTGTTAACTGGGATGAGCTATGATGTTTTGCAACCGGGACGTTAATTACTTTGTCTGCTGTTGCAAAATGTTCAAGGACAGGCCAGTTTTCGATAAAATCGCCTTTTAGATCCATATCCTTATAATGCCTGTTTTGTGGTATAAATACTTCTGCTCCTTGTTTTTGGGCATATTCAGGTATTCTGGTCATTGCATAGACACTTCGTGCGCTGTTACAAGGGTTATCTGTTACATATACCTTTTTTGCCCCTGCTTCAAAACACAGCCTTACCACCTCCGCTACCACTTCCGGGTTTGTATTTGCAGCATATTGAGGTTCTCTTGCCCATGCCATATTGGGTTTTACAGCCACCACATCCCCAGGTGAAATGAAGCTGCCCATTCCTCCTAACATTGCCACAGCGCTTCTAACAGCTGCTTTATGGTTGCTAGATTCGCTTATAGCTACCTTTGATTTCTTTTCTTCGGCAAAGACGCTTGAAGCTGCAGCCGTTTTTAAAGCAACGCAAGCTATAGCTGCATTTTTTATAAAGCCTCTTCTATTGATCATGATATCCTCCGGCAAGTTTATTTTAGTTTTAAATTGGTGGAAGTCAATATTTTAATCTTTTGGCATATTTTTTGATTGTATGTTTGCAGGAGGTTGTTATGGACATGTTTGATAAGATGAATATTTACGGGTTGAATTATGCAATGGATGTTTCAGCCAAAAAAAATCAGGTTATTTCGGAAAATATTGCAAATGTTGATACTCCAAATTATAAAGCCAAAGATCTAAACTTTGAAAAGGCAATGAAGGAATATTTTTCCGGTGGGAATAATCTTCCTTTAAAAGTTACCCATAAAAATCATATTTCTCCACAAAATACAGGGGGGAATATAAATTCGCTTATCTATGAGCAAAACAACCCTTCTTTACGAAATGATGGAAATGATGTAAATTTGGATTATGAAATGAGTGAGATGGCATCAAATGCAGTTAAATATTCGATGTTTTCACAAATTACCGGCACAGAGTTTGCAAGGCTAAAATCAGCTATTGCAGGGAGATAACATTGGGGGTGTTCTATGAGCTTTTTTGATACACTGAAAATTTCAGCCACAGGGCTATCTGCACAAAGGATACGCATAAATACTATATCCTCAAATTTGGCAAATGCCAATACTACAAAAGGTGAAAACGGTGAACCTTACAGGAGAAAAGACGTTATTTTTAAAACAGTTCTGGATGGGGAAATGAAAGGGGGTGTTAAGGTTGATAGGATTATTAACGATAAGAAACCATTTCAACTGAAATTCCAACCGGAACACCCTGATGCCAATGAAGAAGGTTATGTTGCTTATCCTAATGTGAACCCTATTGAGGAAATGGTAAATATGTTGGAAGCTAGCAGGAGTTATGAGTCTAATGTAACTGTTATGACAACAGCCAAACAGCTTGCTCTAAGAGCTCTAGATATTGGAAAGGTATAAATGTTATCTATATTAATAAAAATCATTGTAAAATGATTTGTATTGTTTATAATTTTACAAAAGATGTGGGATATAACATTTATACGGGGAGTTTCAGGGGTGTATAATGAATGAAATAAACAAAACTGCATTTTTACTTCCTAATAAACTTGGAGAGGCAAATAATAGTAGTTCGTCTGGTAAAACTGAATCCAAAGCGGATTTTTCCAGTTTATTGAAAGATGCCATTAAAGACGTAAATGATGCCCAGCTGGAGGCAGATTCTGCGGTACAGGAAGTTTTAAATGGGGAAACCACCAATATTCATGATACAATGGTGGCTTTACAAAAGGCGGATGTTTCGCTAAAATTAATGATGGAAGTGCGGAATAAGCTTCTTGAGGCCTATCAGGAAGTAATGAGAACCCAGGTATAGGATGTTTAACACTCTTAAAAACATTTATAGTCAATTTTTAGAAGTTTTTAATAAACTGACACTTTTCCAAAAAATATCAATAGTGGTGGCAGTATTAGCTGTTGTTGTTTCTGTAGTTGTTCTTGTTTTGTGGGCAAATAAACCTGTGTATACTGTTTTGTTTGCCGATTTAGAAAAAAATGATGCTGCTGATGTTGTTACCTTTCTGAAAGATAATAATATACCATATGAACTGAGTAGTGAAGGAACAACAATTTCTGTTCCAAAAGAGACTGTTTATGAAACCAGGCTTCAGTTGGCACAGGAGGGTCTTCCCAGAGGAGGCTCCAGTGGGTTTGAACTTTTTGATAAAAGTTCATTCGGAATGACTGAGTTTGTTCAAAATGTAAATTATCAAAGAGCCCTCCAGGGGGAATTGTCCAGAACAATCAGTAGTCTCAAAGAGGTTGAGAAAGCCAGGGTCCATCTGACTATACCAAAAGATAGACTGTTTGTTTCTGATGAGACGGCTGCTAAAGCTGCTGTCGTTATTGATATGAGGGGGGGTCAGTCTATAGGAAGGGATCAGGTGAAGGCGATAGCTTCCCTTGTTGCAGGTTCTGTGAAAGGATTAAGTATAGAAAATGTAAGGATTGTGGATACTGATGGCAGGCTTTTGAGTGAATTTCTTGATGAGGAGAATTCACCTTTGCTGATGACCCAAACTCAGTTGGAATATCAAAAAAAGGTTGAATCCTCTCTTCGGAATAAAGTGAACAGTATCTTAAGTAGAACAATGGGCATCGATAACGCTGTTGCCCAGGTCAATGTTGAAATGAATTTTGATAAAAAAACTGTGACTAAAGAAGAGTTTGATCCTAACCCGGTTTTGAGATCACAACGGACTATTCAGGAAGAAAGCACAAATGCCCCATCTAAGCAGCAAGGTGTTCCCGGAGTTCAGTCAAATTTGGCAGAACCTGATATTGGAAATGAAGGCCAAGTATCAACGTACAATAAACTGGATGAAACACAAAACTTTGAGGTGGGCAAAACTGTTGTACGTGAGGAAAAAAGTCTTGGTGCGGTGAAAAGAATTACTGTTGCCGTGGTTGTTGATGATAAACGTCAAGTTACAGGCGAAGGTGAAAATAGGCAAGTGGAGTATGTGCAGCGCAGTCCTGAAGAGCTGGAAAAAATTCGTAATCTGGTTGCTACAGCAGTTGGTTATAATGAAGAAAGAGGTGACATTATAGAGGTTTCTAATATTTCTTTTGATACCAGTAAAGATGAGGTTGTTCAGTCCGGGTTGATTCAGGGTGTAGAAACAACACGTTTGGTGAGCACACTGATAAAATATGGTATTGGGCTTATTATTATTATACTTTTCTACTTTTTAGTTATTAGGAAAATTATGAAAAGGTTATCTGAATATAAAACCGGTGAAGCTGTGGCAGCCGGTGGGGGCGCTGGTGAAGGTATTGATTTTACCGTAGGGGAAGACATTAAGTTTCCCAAAACAATAGAAGAGCTGGAAAAAGAAATCGAGTCAGAGCTGGATGAAAATGCTCCTGTTGATACTGAAAGTGTGAAAAACAAAGTAATGCTTCGTAAAATAGAAGATGCTGCTAAAGAAGATCCTGAGATGATTGCCAATTTAATAAAAGTGTGGTTAAGGGAGTAACGTAAAATATGGCGGAAAAAAAATCCAGCTTACCAGGGGCTAAGAAGGCAGCATTGTTGCTTATCAGTCTTGGTGAGGAAACTTCCAGTGTGATAATGAGTATGTTGGATGAAGAGGAGGTGCAGGAAGTTTCCAAAGAAATAGCCATGACAAAAATGGTAGAACCCGAAAGTTCGGATGAAGTTATTGAAGAGTTTTACAATATGATTTTGGCCAGGCGCTTTATTGCTAAGGGGGGCCTTGAGTATGCAAAATCTGTGCTGACAAAATCATTGGGTCCGGAAAAGGCCAGAAAAATTATAGACAGACTCACAAAATTAATGGAGCAATCCTCTGGATTTGAATTCTTGACCAGGATTGAACCTAAGCAGCTGTCAAAGTTTATCATAAACGAACATCCCCAAACAATTGCTTTAATTTTAGCACATCTTGACCCATCCCAAGCTGCTGAGTCTTTAGCAGAGCTACCTGAGGATCTAAAAGCCGATGTTACCATGCGTATTGCAAATCTTCAGGATATTTCACCATCCGTAGTGAAAACACTTTCGAGGGTTCTTGAAGAACGTTTTGAATCCATAAGTTCTTACAATGTGGAAGTTGGTGGCGTAAAATCTGTTGCTGAAATTTTCAACAGGATGGACAGGAGTATAAGTAAGACAACATTAGATAGATTGGAGAAGGATGCTCCTGAGCTTGTTGCCAATATCAGAGATATGATGTTTGTTTTTGATGATATAAGGTCGTTGATGGATCAGGCAATTCAGGAGATATTAAAACGTGTCGACAAAAAGACTCTTACTATGGCATTAAAAGGTGCAGATGAAGATCTCCAGGATAGGTTTTTTAATAATATGTCCAAGAGGGCTGTTGAGACAATGAAAGAAGAGATGGAGTATATGGGGCCTGTTAAGTTAAAAGATGTGGAAAAAGCTCAGCATGAAATTGTGGAAATTGTCAGGGAGCTTGATGAGGAAGGTGTTATTAGTATAGCAGGTGGTGAAGAAGAGCAGTATGTGTAACAATGCTTAGCAGGGGTCCAAAATGAGTAAAAAAATTATTAAATCAGCTGATAAAAAAAGATACAAGCCTTATGAATTCCAAATTTTTTCGGAAGTTAAACGTGGGATTTCCGAATTTTCTTTCAAAGAATTATCCTCTCCACCAAATATATCTTCAGAGAGGCCAAAGAATAAACGCAGCAGTGGAGAAGAAGGTAAAAAGGAAACGATTACGTTAGAGGAACATAAATCTATTCTTGCTAAAGAAATGGAAAAAATTAAAAAACAATCATATGATCAAGGCTTTAATGAAGGGAAAAAAGCTGGTGAAGCTGAAAGTAAAAAACAATATGAAACCTCAAAAAAGGAGTATTGGGATACGTTAAACAAAAATCTCCAAGAGGTTAAAAAAGAAATAGACAGAATAAGTCAATTTGTTGATTCTCTTGATAAAGAAGTACCTGATTTGATCCTGAATTTTGTGAAAAATATTGTGGGAGAAGAGCGTAAAATTAACGATCAGATAATAATCAGTGTGATTAAAAACAGTCTTAGTAAGCTTGAAAGCTTAAAGGATGTTATCTTTTATGTGAATCCTGAGGATATGGAGACAGTGAAAGAGCATTTCCAAAATTTTGTGATAAAACCTGATAATGATATAACAAAAGGTAGCTTTAAAGTAAAATCCAAAATAGGTGAAATTGATTTTAGTATTGAGTCCGCTCTTAATGATTTGCAAAAGGAGATTCATGAGCAATTTAGATCTGATTAAAAAGATAAAGGCGCCCACCGATGTGGTAATCAAAGGTAAAGTTACTAAAATAGTCGGGCTAACGATTGAAGCGGATGGCCCTTTACTGGGAATTGGCACACGATGTGAAATTGAAAATGGCGGCAGCCGTATCTTTGCGGAAATAGTTGGTTTTAAAGATGACAGAGTTATACTTATGCCTTACGGAGACAGCGAAGGGATTGCTCCTGGCAGTGTGGTTAAAAATGTTGCTGTGGGTAATGCTGTGAAATCTTCTGTAAATCTTTTGGGGCGTGTGTTAGATGGATTGGGCAACCCTATAGACGGCAAAGGGCCTATTATTGATTATAGTTTGCAGCCTGTTTATAAGAATCCGCCGGGGCCGATGAATAGGGATATTATCAAAGATCCAATATCAAGTGGTGTTAGGGCAATAGATTCGTTGATAACAATGGGCAGAGGCCAAAGGGTGGGTATTTTTGCCGGCAGTGGTGTGGGCAAAAGTGTTCTTTTAGGTATGATTGCAAGAAATACTGATGCAGAAGTTAACGTGATAGCCCTTATCGGTGAGCGGGGGAGGGAAGTTAGGGAATTTATTGAGAGGGACTTGACAGAGGAAGGTCTGAAGAGGAGTGTTGTGGTTGTGGCCACTAGCGATCAGTCTCCGCTAATTAGGAAGCTTGGTGCTTTTGTTGCCACATCTATTGCAGAATTTTTCAGATCTATGGGAAAAAATGTGATGTTTATGATGGATTCGGTGACTAGATTTGCAATGGCGCAACGGGAGATTGGCCTGACCGTTGGTGAACCACCGGCATCCAAAGGGTATACCCCTTCGGTTTTTGCCCTGCTTCCGAAATTGCTTGAAAGAGCAGGTACGAAAAAAGGAGAAGGTTCCATTACAGGACTCTACACAGTTCTTGTGGAAGGGGATGATATGAATGATCCTATTGCCGATTCTGTGAGATCAATAATAGACGGGCATATTGTCCTGGATAGAAGGTTGGCCTCAAAAAATCATTTTCCGGCAATTGATGTTATGATGAGTGCCAGCAGGCTGATGAAGGAAGTTGTAACCGGTGAACATTATGAAGCGGCGGGACGGTTTAGGGATCTGTTAGCATCGTATAATGAAGCTGAAGATCTGATTAACATTGGGGCATATTCCAGAGGAAGTAATAAAAAAGTGGATGAAGCTATCGCCAAAATTGACAAAATAAATGGATTTTTAAAGCAAAAAGTGGAAGAAAAAATAGATTTTAATACCTCAGTGCAACAGCTTAAGGATATAGTAAAAAAATAAGAAACGGTTTAAGGCGGTATCTTTTTGGAGAAGAAATTCAGATTACAGAAGGTCTTAGAATTCAGGGAGCGCAAACTTGAACAAGAAAAAATCAAGCTTACTGAAATGTATAACCAGAAAAAAGAATACCAGCAGAGAAAAACGCTGATAATTGAGGGTATAGATAAAACTACTGCAGATCTTTACAAGCTAAAATCGGAAGGGAAATTTCATTATCTTCACATGTATGAAAATTATATTGAAAAATTGAATCAGATGCTTCAAACTGTTGAGGAAATGATTGATAAACTACAAAAAGATATAGATGTCCAGCAGGCAGTTGTCACAGAAGCTCTAAGTGAACTTAAGATTATGGAAAAATTAAAGGAAAAACATGTGCAGAATTATATGATGTATTTAAAAAAAGAAGAAATGAAATTTATTGATGATCTTGTAATATCTCGATATAATGGTAAAAATGATAATGTATAAATTATTTTTAGGGGTAGTTTTTATTTTTTTGATGCAAACTAGCGTGTTTTCCCAGGATGATTTGGTTGATCTGCAGGAGTTGTCCGAAAAGTTGAATGAGAGGCAGCAACAACTGGACAAGAGAGAAGCGATGCTGAATGAGCGGGAAAAACAGCTTAATGAGTTAGAAGAGATGTTGAATAACAAACAAAAAGAGCTTGAAAAACTTAGACAAGAGCTTACTTCTTTATATGAAAAAATCAGGAAGACTGAGGATGAAAATATTAAGCAGCTTGCCAGGATCTATTCCTCCACCAGACCAGAAGCTGCAGCACAGATTATAAATAAAATGGAGATTTCCAAAGCCACCAGCATCTTCCAGGAGATGAACCCACTTTTTGCCGGGAAGATTCTCACTGCACTTGGGCAACTTAATCCGGAATTTGCCTCCCAGATAAGTGAGCGCCTTAGTCCCAACAAAAATATTTTAGGGGATGAGAATGCAGAGTGAGTTGCTAAGTGGCAATATTACCAATTTCCTGGATGGATACAAGTCGTTAAATATTGAAGATATGTACGCCTATGCACTTAATAATAAAGTGCCAACTGTTGACAAAAGTGCTGGTGAAATGTTGCGATTTTTTGCACGAGTCAAAGGTACAAAACATATACTGGAGTTAGGTTGCGGGATAGGAATTGCCACAAAATATATGAAATATAATGATGAGGTAAAGATAACGGCTCTGGACTATAATAAAAATAGACTAGATGAGGCTGCTGATTATCTTAAAACGGAAAAAAATATTGATTTTGTCCATGCCAAAGCAGAAGATTATCTTGGTGAGACTTCTAATAAATTTGATTTTGTTTTTGTTGATACAATAAAGAGAGAATATGCAAATGTGTGGTATCTTCTGAAAAAATGTCTTGCAGATAAAGCTTTGGTTATATTTGACGATATTTTTTTATACGGTTATGTTTTATATGAAGAGGCAGAAATTCCTTATAAATATCTGGAGACAGTAAGAGAACTTAAAGCATTTATTGATGAAGTTAAATATACGTTTTATTCAGATTCTTCCATTATTCCTGTGGGAAATGGTTTGCTGTTAATTAATTATGAGAAATGTTGAGCTGTTAAGCCCCGCTGGGAATTTTGAAAAACTGGAAACAGCGGTAAATTTTGGTGCTGATGCAGTATACTTTGCCGGCAGAAATTTTGGATTAAGAGCTAAAGCAGGTAATTTCAGTATGCAGGAACTTGAAAAGGCGCTTAAATATCTGCATGCTGCAGGGAAAAAGGGGTATGTGACAGTAAATATTTACCCCCGAAATGATGATTTTGTCGCCTTGAAATCATATATCGGAGCATTGTCAGAAATAGGCGCAGATGCGGTAATAATAAGTGATCCGGGTGTTTTGCAACTTATTAGAAAATACGAGATTAACATTCCTATACATATTAGTACCCAAAGTAATACTGTTAATTACATGTCTGTGAAATTCTGGGAGGAAATGGGGGTTGCTCGGGTGATACTTGCAAGAGAGTTGAGCAGGGATGAAATAAAATATATTTGCGATAATACGGAAATTGAGATAGAGATGTTTGTTCATGGTGCCATGTGTATTTCCCATTCGGGCAGATGTGTTTTGAGTAATTATTTTACCGGAAGGGATGCAAATCGGGGAGAATGCAGCCACCCGTGCCGTTGGAAATATTACCTTGTGGAGGAAACTCGGCCTAGTGAATATCTGCCTGTTTTGGAGGATGAAGAGGGGACATTTATTTATAATTCAAGAGACTTGTGTTTGCTGGAATACTTGGATGAAATCCTTAGAATAGGTGTTACAAGCCTGAAGATAGAAGGCAGAATGAAGAGTGCAATGTATACAGGTGTTGTTACAGGTGTCTACCGGCAGGCTCTAGATGCAGTGTTGAGTGGGGAAAAATTTGATTGGGAAAAATGGATGCCTCTTCTTGAAAGTGTCAGTAACCGCGGCTATACAACCGGTTTTTATCTAGGGGATGCCAAAGAATATTCCATGAATTACAGTACATCTTCTTACTATAGAAACTGCGATTTTATTGGCGTTGTGACAGATTGTGATGAAAAAATGCTCAAGTTCAGGTGCAAAGCAAAACTTAATAAGCAGGATCAAATACATTTGCTGGATACAGATATGACGGAAATTCCGTACACAGTGGAGCAGATCTTTGATGATAAAATGCATGAGTGTGATAGTACAAAGCCCAACGCTGAATATTATTTACCAGTAAAACTTAACGTTTCACAGGGGGTACTTGTGAGAAGATATAAATGAATGAAATAAAATCATTTAATGAATACCTTAAGCTTGTGGAAGAAATCATTGAGCATGATAAAAGATACTATGTGCTAAATAGCCCTGTAATATCGGATTATGAATATGATCAGCTTTACAAAAAGCTTGAGCAAATGGAAAAAGAACATCCCGAGTGGATTCTAGATTACTCCCCCACACAAAGGGTTGGGCATAAAGTTGACTCAGGGTTGGCTGTTAAACCACATGAAGTTAGGATGCTTTCCCTGGACAACACATACAGTAAATCAGAGCTTGAGCATTTTATTAACAGGATGAAGAAAGAAGCTTCGGGCAGCTTTACCTTTGTGCTTGAGCCAAAAATTGACGGGGCGGCGGTTTCATTGACATATGAAGATGGGAAGCTGGCTGAAGCTGTTACCAGAGGGGACGGATATCAAGGTGAAGATGTCCTTCATACGATAAAAACAATTAAAACACTCCCTCTACTCATTAGGCATAAAAAGAGATTAGTTGTCAGAGGGGAAGTGTTTTTATCAAAGAGTAATTTTGACAGGATTAATAAAATGAGAGCAGAAGAGGGGTTACCTTTATTTGCAAATCCCCGGAATGCAGCTGCAGGTACCATGAAGCTCCTTGATCCTGAAATTGCCAGTGAGAGATCGCTTGATATTTATATTTACGCTTTGGATGTGGGGAGGGGTTATGATGAACATTATAAAGATTTGTTTTTTTTAAAAGATCTTGGTTTTAAAGTGAATCCAATGATAAAACATGTATCAGATCCTGATGAGATCTTTGAATATATTAGCTATCTTGAGAAACAGAGGGAAAAACTGGATTATGAGATAGATGGTGTAGTGATAAAAGTAAATGAATATGCAGTACGGGAGGAATTGGGAAATACTAATAAATCACCCCGTTGGGCGGTTGCGTATAAATTTCCTGCAGAGTATGCCAGAACGAAATTATTGGATGTCTCTTTCCAGGTGGGGCGCACCGGAGTGATAACGCCGGTGGGGATTTTTGAGCCGGTAAAAGTGGCCGGCTCCACTGTCAGCAGAGCAACACTTCATAACGAAGATGAAATAAAAAGGCTCGGAATTAAAATAGGGGATTATGTTTTTATAGAAAAAAGTGGCGATGTTATACCTAAGGTTATAAATGTAATAAAAGAAACAAGAAATGGGGATGAAATAGATATCACATTTCCAGAAAAATGCCCTGTTTGCGGGGGGCCGGTTATAAAAAATAAAAGTGATGTATATTACAAGTGTGTAAATCCTGATTGTCCTGCAAGGTTGAAAGCTTCCATTGTTCATTTTGCCGGAAGAAATGCTATGGATATAAAAGGTCTTGGTGAAAAGATTGTTAATAGGTTTGTGGATTTAAAGCTGTTGAATTCGATTGCAGATATTTATACTTTAAAAGAAGAAGACATTAAAAATCTGGAAGGATTTGGGGAAAAATCGGCAGAGAATCTTATTAAGTCCATCAAGGCAAGTAAAGAAAAACCTTTTGATAAGGTGTTGTTTGGGCTTGGATTGCCTAATGTTGGTGTCAGAACGGCCAGTGTTTTGGCGGAGGAATTTCAGAGTATTGATAAAATGATGGAAGCTACTCCGGAAGATTTTGAAAAGATTGCGGATATAGGTCCTGTTATTGCAAACAATCTTTATATAGCATTGCATAGTGAAAAATTAAAAGACTTAATCGGAAAGCTTAAAAAGCATGGGCTTAATTTTTCAGATACTAGTGCAAAACTAACTTCGGAAAAATTGAAAGGGAAAACGTTTTTGATAACAGGCACGTTATCGCAAAGTAGAAAACATTATGAAGAGTTGATAGAACGCAATGGCGGAAAAGTATTAAGTGGGGTAAGTAAAAATCTTGATTACCTTATATGTGGTGATTCTCCTGGATCAAAACTTGAGAAAGCAAAGAAAGAAGGTGTCAACATAATTAATGAAAATGAATTTTTGTCTATGTTGGGTGAGTAATGTCAGAGCATAAAAATAAAGTAGTATACGTTTTATCCGATGGTACCGGTCAAAGCGCAATTAATATTGTAAGAGCGTGTCTTATACAGTTTGAAAATTCAGATATAAGACTTTCCGTTTATTCAAAGGTGGATAGTGAAGAAAAAATCCATAATATTTTGGAGTCTGTTGATAAATCGAATGCTTTTGTTGCTTTTACTATTGCAAAAAAAAAGCTTCGGAGAATAGTCCATGAAATATGCCACAACAGGGGTATTGCTCATCATGATATTTTGGGGCCACCGGTGGAAAAATTTAGTTCTTTTCTGCAGTCTGCCCCAATAGAAAATCCGAATTTGCTTAGAAGGGTTGACAGGAGATATTTTAAACGCATCGAAGCAATTGAGTTTTCTTTCAACCATGATGACGGCAGAAATTTGAAGGATATAGAAAAAGCCGATATAGTATTACTGGGGCTTTCCAGGACATCCAAGACCCCTACATCCTTTTTTCTTGCTCAACAGGGCTATAAAGTTGTTAATATTCCTATTGTGCCGGAGGTGGGTGTGCCCGATGAAATTTATAAAGTAGATCAAAACAAAGTGGTTTGTCTAATGATGGAGCCTGATACACTGCAGAAAATACGGCTGGAAAGGTTGAAACATTATAAGACCGCCAGCAGGTATACTGATATAAACCATATTTTGCGAGAGGTTGAATTTATGTATGCCTTAAAGGATAAAAACAGATTGTGGCATATTGTGGATACTACAAATAAATCTGTTGAAGAGACTGCACGTGAGATACTGATGAAAATTTATGGGAGAGAAATACCACTGTGATGAAATGTTTGTTAAAGTATGCAAAAAAGCTTGACAATAGCGGGTGTTGCAGCTATCACTGTTATAGCGTTTAGCAATTCGTGCCCGCTAAAAACCCGCTTCGATGCTAATTACTCAAATCAAAATATGTTACTTACAGGTAGGTTTAACTTATTTTTGTAATTCTGCACGTTTTTAATAAAAAATAAATATACAAAAGTAGAGGTGTTTTTGTGAATCTTACTGAACTTAAAAGAAAATCAATAGAGGAATTGGTTAATATTGCTGAGGATTTGGAAATAATTGATGCGCCGAATCTGTTAAAGCAGGAACTCGTTTTTGAGATTTTAAAGGCTACCAGTGCTAAAAATGGTCAGATATATGGACAAGGGGTACTGGAAATTTTACCTGATGGTTTCGGTTTTTTACGCTCTACAGATTATAATTATTTGCCGGGTCCAGATGATTTGTATGTGTCGCCGGCGCAGATAAGGAGATTTGGCTTGCGCAATGGGGATACCATTGCCGGAGAAATAAGACCGCCCAAGGATAATGAAAAATATTTTGCCCTTTTAAAAATAGAAACTGTTAATGGCGAAAAACCGAGACGTCAGAGGAATCTTTTCGAAAATCTTACCCCTCTTTTCCCGGAGGAAAGATTAAATCTTGAAGCTAGCCCTACTGCATACGATACACGCATTATGAATATGCTTTCACCAATAGGCAAAGGCCAACGGGGGCTGCTTGTTGCACCACCTAAAACGGGTAAAACAATGCTTTTAAAATCTATTGCAAATAGTATAACTGCGAATCATCCGGAAGTGTATATGATAATTCTTCTTATCGATGAGCGCCCGGAAGAGGTTACAGATATGCAGCGATCTGTGGATGCAGAGGTTATCAGCTCCACTTTCGATGAGCCCGGTTACCGTCATGTACAGGTTTCCGAAATGGTGATGAATAAAGCTAAAAGAATGGTGGAACAGGGCAGAGACGTTTGTATCCTTCTTGATAGTATCACACGGTTAGCTAGGGCTTATAACTCTATTGAGCCGCCAAGTGGCAAAGTCTTGTCTGGCGGTGTGGATGCTAACGCGCTACATAAACCCAAAAGGTTTTTTGGCGCAGCAAGAAATATTGAAGAGGGAGGGAGTTTGACTGTTATAGCTACCGCACTGG
>JASMTO010000009.1:0-5994 GCA_041694215.1 bacterium | reverse complement strand
GGCCTATTCCCTTAATACTGATAAGTTTTTTATAGAGCCTCTTTGCCTGTTCATGTTCTCCCAATAGAATAAGGCACCAGGTACGCTGAACCAAATAGGCTATTTCCCCTGGATTTATTGACAAATTCTGATTGACATATTTCAGAGCTTTTGCAACATTATGTTCCGACATAAAAATATTGGTTAAATAAAATAAGGCATCCTGATTTTCCGAGTCTAGTTTTAATGCAATATTTAGAATTTTTTTTGCTGTATCAAAATTCCCTTTTAAAAAATAAATTCTGCCCAGATAGCTATATAAAACAGATTTTGATCTTTGGTCGTAAAGAGCGTTTTTTAGTGCCCTTTTAACAGATAATTCAGCCTTATCAAGCTCCTCATTTTCTATAGCATTTTCTATTTTTCTAAAAAAGATAGTTATAAACTTTCGTTCATTAGCTCTGCTAGCGTTCATATATCCTCCCGGCTTCCTTAAAATCGACAGCCAGATAAAGTGTACATATACTACTAATAACACAAAATGATGCTCATGTAAAAGATAAAGATATTTCCCTACACTTCGTAAGTGTCGTTTGCCAAGGAGGATAGGAGGTAGCAGTTGCTAAATAATTTCAATTTTTTTTACTTCAGGATCAAAGGAATCCGTAACTTTTTGGATTGATTTTATGAGATCAATAATTGCCTGCTCATCAAATTTATTCTTCTCAAAAAAACAGTCATCTTCTAAAACTTTAAAAGATTTGTCTACAAATTCAGCACCTTTTTCTGTTAACTCAATATTAATAATTCTTCTGTCTTTGCCACTTTTTACTCTTTTTACATATCCTTTTAATTCAAGTCTGTCCACTATCCCTGTGATTGCACTGTTATTCAAATTAACCCTTCTTGTCAGCTCCGTAAGATTTATGCTTCCCTCTTTTTTAATTTCATACAAACAGATTAATTGGGGAAGCGTAATGTTGTATTTCTGATTGAGGTACTTGGTATATTTATCAAGAAGCCTGTTAATTTTTCTTATATTCAAAATTAGGTTCATGCAAAGATGATCTTTATCGTACATATTATATCCCCACTTAAGTCTAATGCAACAAATTTACAACAAAAATATTTTATATATAAAATAGCAAAGAAAATGAATTAGATCAATACCAAAATTTTAAATATATCTAAGCTGCTACACTATAAATAAAAAAGCCGACCAATTCAGGCCGGCAATCTCCATATATTTTAAGGAGGGGGAGGAGGGTCTTAATTCCTTTTGTTAATTTAAAGTATAGCAAAAACAAATAGCTTGTCAAGAATTTTTCTTTAGAAATTATGAAATATTTTTTATGAGTTCCTCAATATCTCTTTTGCTAAAAGGCTTGAATATAAAGCCATTAATATCTTTTGTTGAATATTCATTTACCATTTTACTTTCACTATAGCCTGTCATAATAATAATTTTCGCAGCTGGAAAATCTGATTTAAGTCTTTTAGCCAGATCAAAGCCACTCATACTTGTCTTTAACGTAACATCAGAGATGACAAGATCAAATGCCCCGTCAGAACGTTTATATTTTTCCAATGCAGTCTCTGCATCCGATGCAACGTCACATTCATATCCCATAGCCTTCAAGAGCGATGACAATGACTCCCTGATATCTTTTTCATCATCCACAATAAGTACTTTCTTAATAAAATTTTTCTTTGCAGCATCCGCTGTATCTTCAGAGGCATCTGCGTGGTCTGACTGAATATTTTTCTTCTCAGGTGTCTTTAGATATATTGTAAAGGTAGTCCCTTTACCTATTTCTGAGGTAGCAGTAATATGTCCTTCATGTTTTTCAATAATAGAGTATGCAATATATAGCCCCAGCCCACTCCCACTGTCTTTGGATGTATAAAAGGGCTCAAAAATTCTGTTCAAATTCTTTTTATCTATCCCCTTGCCAGTATCTGTTATATCAATCTTCACATAATTTCCCGCTGGTAAAATATTGTTACCTTCTTCTAACGTTGTGTTTTTAAGGACTACAGTAATTTTGCCCTTTTCATCCATTGCCTGCCTGGCGTTTAACAAAATATTGTGCAAAACCTGGGAGAGCTGGTTCGGATCCGCATCCACATCCCATAAGTTTTCATCTTTTTCAATTGTGCATTTTATGCTTGTCCCGGCAAGTACAAAGTCAGCTGTTTCCTTCACAAGCATATAAATATCCATAGGCTTCTTAGCAGGTGCGCCCCCTTTTGAAAATGTAAGAAGTTGGTTGGAGAGAAATTTAGCCCTTTCCATAAGATTTTTCATGTTGTCAATGTATTTTCTGACTGAATCATTGTGTTCCTGATCCATCTCCATCAAAGTAAGATATGTGTTTAATGCAGCAAGGATGTTATTAAAATCATGTGCAATGCCACCAGCCAAAACCCCCACTGATTCAAGCTTTTGTTTCTTAATAATTTCTTCCAAAATATATCTTCTTTCCGTTTCATCCCTGAAAACAAGTACCGAGCCAATAACATTTCCATTATAAATAATTGGTGCTGCACTGTCAGCTACCACTATTTCTGCCCCATTTTTATTTATGAGTAACGTGTGATTAGAAAGCACACATATCTTCTGATCTTTTATACACTTTTTAGCCGGATTCTCCATCTGCTCCCCAGTTTTTTCACTAACGATATTGAATACGCTATTAATATCTTTGCCAGCAGCTTCTTCTTCACTAAAACCGATAAGCTGTGACGCAACAGTATTTAGCATTTCTACTTTAGCATTTTCATCGGTTACAATGACACCATCACCTATGCTGCGCAAAGTAACCAGCAACTTATCTCTTTCCTTCTGCAGCCTCATCTCCAGATACTTGCGGCGTGTAATATCCCTATCTATCCCGAGAATACCAATAATCCTCCCATTATCATCGGTTAAAGGGACTTTGACTGTCTCCAGATAAATAGTTGCTCCGTTTCTAATAAACGCCTCATCTATTCTATCAGCTTTCTTTTCCTGCAAAGTCATCATATCTGACTCATGTATTTTTTTTGCAGTTTCATAGGGAAAGATGTCATAGGCTGTTTTACCAACAGCGAAATTATGTGGCAGAGAAAATATTTTATCAAAAGCATTGTTTGTTTGCAAATACACCCCTTTGGTATCCTTCAAAAAGATTGGGTCACTGGATGTATCAAAAATTTTTTGCAAAAGATTCTCTTTTTCAGCCAGCTTATTGTAGGCAATGTTAATTTCTGTGATATCATGTGTACTTACAATATATTCATCCTCCCCAAAAGGCACAAAAAACATATTAACATAAATACGCTCTTTGTCATTCCTCCCCAATTCAGGTAAAAATATATTGTGGAGCGCAAATATCTTTCTACTGCTACTATTCAGCAATGGACAATGGGAGCAGGGGGATTGTCTGTTATAAAAAACATAATAGCATTTTTCCCCCATGACTTCTTCCCTCTTCTTTTCAAGATAGTCCAGCTCTGCATCATTTATGTATGTAATCTCCATATGGCTATTAACAACGTAAACACCGTCAATAATACTGTTAAAAAGACTATCCAGCTTCGTAAGTTGCAACTTGTTGTTTTTGTATAAGGTTAATATCTCTTCATGCTGGGCATCTTTATCTTCCAAAAGGTTTTTAATCCTTTCAGCTGCAGACTGAAAATTAATTATCAGATCTCCTATTTCGTTGTCAGGGATATCTATTATATTTAATTTAAATGATCCATTTTCGAGATTAGCAGATAATCTAGTAAGTGCATTTATAGGTTTTACGATATTTCTCGCAACAACATAGGTGATAAACAATTCAACAACAATAAGAATAAAAACCAGAATGCCAAAATTAAGGATATTAGCTACAGCGTGACTGTATATAAAATTGCTATGTATCCCCATACCCAGAATAAACGGGAAATTCTCAGGGCTAATAAAGGTAACAACAGCATTTTTGGCAGAAATCGTAACACTTCTTTGGCTTTCACTGTTGCCACTTAAAATGGATTTTATATCGTATACAATATTTTCCTCTATATCTTTCGGCCTTCTATTACCACTAAAAATAATATTGCCTTTTTTGTCTAAGACAAAGAAATTATAATCAGAAGATACGCTTGCAAGAAATTTTTGGAAAAATTGTTTTGCTGCAATGGTATATCTAAGTTCTGCGTCATTCACAGAAGATTTTATTCTTCCCAGTATGAAATACTCACCATTTTTTGCAAAAATTTCAGTATCTCTCATCAACATATTGCTGTCAGGATCAAAATCATTTCTTGATATTCCGAAAACAGGCTTCCCGTCTAAAAAAACACCCATTTCGTAAAATTCGTTGAAACGGTCAAATACCCTTTCCAAAGGCTCATATGTATTTTTACTCATTTCCAATGCATATGAAGAGATTTTTTCTATCATTTCCATATGATTGGCAATATTTCCCTTTAACATAACCAAGTTCTTATGAGAAAATTCCTCAATGTTATTAATATATGTGGATTTTAAAAGAAAAAAATAAATAATAACCAGGATAATCAGAGGCAGAATGGTAATCAAAAACAACTTTTTTGCTATATCCACAAATAGTCTACTCATCAAGAACCCTGTATACAAAAAAAACAAGAAAAATACTTGGTACTATTAAACTATACATGAGGTAGCTTTTACAACACATTTTTCACTAAATCAAATACCTTTTATAGCTAAAAAAATTTAAATAATCAAATAACAATAACTTTACGCTCAACCTATATGTTAAATACCTGATGAAAAACAATAAAATCTTTTTACAAAGACGTCTGCAATAAAAAAATTTTTTAAAATCTATTAAATTATACTATTTGTAAAACATAAATATGTTTATTTTTTTACAAAAACATCAAAACTATTTTACATTTTAATCCTAAATTTTATAATAAAAAGTAAATAAGGGGTTATTTTGAAAATAATTGCACACAGAGGTTCAAACCTCAAAGCTCCGGAAAATACTGTTCCAGCCATAAATTGGGCGTGGATAGACAATGCTGATGGCGTGGAAGTGGACGTAAGGCTGACAGCAGATAAAAAAATTATTGCAATGCATGATGATAATACCTTGAGAATAACGGGTGAAAATAAACTCGTAGCATCAAGCACTTACAAAAGCTTGAAGGGATTGTTGGTAAGAAACAGCGCCAATACCTTTGTCAATCCTGCAAAGATACCGCTGCTTCAGGATATTACCGCAAATATAATTTTAGGCAAAGAGCTTTTTCTGGAAATAAAGTGCGGTGGAGAAATCATTCCCTATCTGGAATCAGAATTATCCAACCAGAAACACATTACAAATTGTCACATAAACATAATAAGCTTTTCATCCCAGGCATTAAATTTAGCAAGGGAAAGGCTGCCTAATATTAATAGATTTAAACTGGTAAACTGTTATAAAAACAACAACCTTACTGCTGATGAAATCATAGAAGACGCATTAGAAAATGGCTACAGCGGAATAGGTATCGCAGGTGAAATGCACAGTTGTTTAGAATGTATAAGAAAAGCTAAAAAATACAATCTGCTAACGAACGTATGGACTGAAGATGATCCTGTAAACGCGAATATATATAGACAAGAAGGTCTGGATTATCTGACAACCAACGATCCTGCAAAAATAAATGCAACAATACACCCTGAGCCTGTACACTCATATTAAAGTATATTTTCTTGACAATTTAATTTAAAACAATATTTTTTAGCAAAGGAGGGAGTATGCTTCAAATTAAATTGAAAGAATCTTTAGCTTACTCAAGAGATAATCTTGATTTTCCTGATTTTCTGGCAAGGGAATCGAACTTATTATAAATAAACCAAATATTATAAACAAGAACAAAGACCTTGTGGAATTGCTGATATTTCAGCTATCAGATTACGATCCTTTTGCCGAGGCAGGGTGTTGCAAAACCGCCACATCACCTGAAGATATAAAAAAGACAATAAACAAAATTTTATATGACTAAATGGAAAAT
>JASMTO010000008.1:0-3385 GCA_041694215.1 bacterium | reverse complement strand
CCCTGTTTCATCCCGGCCAAGATATTTTATCAGCCTTGATCTTACCCGGTTTTCTATGGTTTCCAGCACGAACACCTCTATCTAAACTATGTTATTTTTGCATATATATTTATGCTAACTTGTAATATGTATCCCTTAAAAGAAACAATCACAAGACCTTTTATTTTCTGATGCAGGATACCTATCTGCCTTTCTTTTAAGACTTGAACTGCCTTTTATACCTCATTTTAACATAAAAACATATTGTTTTATTTTAAGTTCACAGGCACTTTTGCACTTCAAACCGGCATGCTTTCTACAATCAGACCGTCTGAGGTAGGATACTTTTCAATAATTTCAAGTTTATCACTAACACCCCCGATATCATCTGCAATATCTTCAAGTATCCAGGATGCGATCTCTATACTATTTTCCTTTATTTCATACATTTCTTCAGGAACTTCAAATTCCTGCAATTGCTCAAGTATTTTAGCAGTATTTTTGCTATGTATTATTCCAAATATGATCGTTCCATCATCGGTTATTTCATCAAACGGGCGAGAGGTATTTTCCGCAATCCTGATAAGACGTTTCCTTAGCTGAATAGCGTCTTTGTAAGCAGATGAACAGAAGTGGGCCTTTTTAAAACTTTTTATGACTTTTATTGCATTATCACGTGAACCCGCTACCGCATTTGAAATATCATCTTTTAATTGGTACCCTCTGCGATGTAATTGCCTGTAATTTGTTTCGGTAAATTCCAGCTCATTGAAATTGATGTAACAGTCAACGGTATTACACAAATCAACAAATTTTCCAATACCTTCTATGGCAGGAACTTCTATTCCTGTTTCAAGTCCTGCTTGTTTACAATTGATAATTGCTGTTTTAAATTTACTTTTTTCAATATTTTCCCATTCCTGTTGGGAAGGGTGAAAACGTATCTCATCCAGTCCTGTTTTAACAAGATTATAAATTATCTTTTCATCTGTGGGTAAGGCAGTATAGAGATGAATATGGTATTTTTTTCCGAAAGTGCTTTTCAGTAGATGGATGTAATGCAAGACCCTTTTTATTTCAAGAAGTGGTTCACCACCAGTAATTCCTGCTCCCAGGGCCTGCATACGCATGCTTTCTTCTATTACTTCATCGTCGCATTGCACTTTTTTCTCATTGGCATATACGACATCAATTTTTCTCTCTTCTGATAGCGGACAATAAAAACAATTCTTACCGCAGCGACCGGTTACGTACAATACCATTTTTGCACCGCCGCGACACATTTTGCAACCGGTTGAAAGATAACTGTAAAAAGAGCCTGCTTCTGCTTGCTGGATATTTGCCATTGCTTTTGCATGAATATATCAGTATATAACTTTTTCTTAAACCATCAATCAGGATTAACTAATATGAAATCAGACAACATTTCATGGTTTATGGGTTATATGTAGCCGTATTTGGATGCAAGGGCTGTAGAAAATGTATGTCTATTTGCAGTAAGAATGCAATTTCCTGTAGTGCCGAACGTGTTCAAATAGACATGCAAAAGTGTAATGTTTGCGGTCAATGTATTTCTCATTGTCCAAATAAGGCTCTTTTGTTGATGGATTAAGCAGCCATAAATTTTGTAGGCAAATCACAATAAGTGTTTTCCATCATGTTTTTATTTGATAGCACGTATGATTGATACATGAAAAACACATGTTATCCGGAATCGGTTGGTTATGTGAAAAGTACCTTCAAGGAACCTGTATTTGATGAAAAAATGTATTCATCAATTTCCTTTATTGAAATCTATCCTGATTTTGCAGAAGCCCTGGAAGGAGTTGATGAATTTGACAAAATCCAGATATTGTTTTAGTTTGACAAAAGTCAGGGCTATAAATTAAAGCAAAAACGTCGAACCGATGGTAAATTGGTGGGGCTGTTTGCCACCCGCAGTCCCCATCGGCCAAACGGTATAGGGATAACAACCGTAAACCTGCTTTCAGTCGATGGATTAACCCTGGAAGTGGAAGGCCTGGACGCCATAGATGGCACTCCTGTACTTGACATTAAACCGTATACCATCAAATTTGACTGAAAGAATTTTCTGGGATTCAGTTTTACCAATAAGTATAAATGATTGTTTTTACATTCAGGATGTATCGGAAGCGGGCGTGTGGCCTAGCCAGGATATGGCGGCAGCCTCCTAAGCTGTAAGTCAGGGGTTCAACTCCCTTCACGCCCGCCATTTTATAATTATGTAATTAATATTGTGTATTTCTTTTATACTCGAGTTTGTAAATTCTTCTATTCTCTATTGTAATTAAATACTATGAAGTACGAATTATATATTGTTATACAAAGAATGCTATATGTATTTGTGCAATATCGATTAATTCATAGAGGTGAGTTGATGAGAATAAGGATGTTGAATTCCAAATATGAGATTGAAACTCTTAAAGAAGATGAAGAAGTTGTACATCTTTCTTTCAGGCCGAGCAATACGGATATTATGCAGATTATCACCAGGTGTAAGGGCTTAAAAGCTCTGCAATTGCCTTCATCCTACAGGAAAACTCTGTCAGATGTGGCAATTAAATTCCTTGAAATGGAAGATGTCGAGTTACTTGAAGGTGACCTGAAAAGTACTGGCATCTCAATGTATAAGGAAATTGATTCTGAAGAGTAATCATAGTTTTTATCATATTAGTTGTAATTTTTATATTGTTTATCCCTGTCACCTGTATCTTCCAGACAGGGTTATTACTTTTGACTCGATATTTTTATTTATCTTTTTGTTCATTCATACCATCCATGCTATTATTCCGGAGGAATCTAATATCCATAAGCAGTTACCGGGTCTAATTCGTAAGGCTGTAATTGAGGATGTAACTCCCATGAAAGACCTCATAAACAGCTATGCAAAAAGGGAGATTATGTTACCCCGTTCTGTGGGGGAACTGTATGAAAACATAAGAAATTTTTATGTTTATGAGGAAAATGGTGTAGTGGTTGGCTGCTGTGCTCTTCAGGTTGTATGGGAAGATCTTGCCGAAGTTCTGTCGTTTGCTGTTAAACCCGAACGCACTGGAATGGGCATTGGCTCGATACTACTGGATGCCAGTATAGAAGAAGGCAAAAACATCGGGGTGAAAAGAGCATTTACCCTTACTTATGTGCCGGAATTTTTTGAAAGACAGGGTTTTTCAAAAGTTGAAAAATCCTCACTGCCCCATAAAGTATGGGTAGGTTGCATAAAATGTCCCAAATTCCCGGATTGCAATGAAATTGCCTTGCTCAGACACCTGTAATTTATTTATCATGATTTCACTCTTGCATTTTATAAAGGAAGGTTATGGATGCTCAGGACCAGATTAAGGGATTTTGTACGCACGGATGAAGACTGTTTATTTTCGGTAGT
>JASMTO010000007.1:0-24727 GCA_041694215.1 bacterium | reverse complement strand
TTGGATCCCGGATCATGTACATGCACAGAGGATAAATCCAGTTCTTTACTTACTTTTGCTGGCAGGTAGTCTCTTATAAAAGACCTGGTATTCTCAGGATCCTTAAACACGTGTTTAAAAAATTGATCATGTTTGTCTTTCATATGCTATAAATACTCTGAAACTGTGAGGTTTGCAAGAAAAAAGGGAAAAACAGGTTGAGAGGGTTGAAAATGGTTGATAAAGTTGAAGAGGTTGAGATAATTGAGAGAGTTATTCGTGGTTATTTATAGTATATTTGTTGTTATTTATGGTTATTCTTATAGTTTTCGTTTTAACGTGTCAATGAAGTTATTTGATATAGTTGAAAAAGTTGAGAGGGTTGATAAAGTTTAGTATGTTTTCACAGTTCAAGGGGCCGAGGTAAGTAGTTTTAACATATTTCATTACCCATAAATCATTTTTGATAATTCTTTTTGTTTCTTGTATCCAATTTTGACTAACTTCCTTTTCAATATATCCTGCTTCAATGCCTATATAAATATAGATAAGCAATTCACTTAGAATTTTTTGCATAGGTCAAAAATCTCGCTTTGTCTTTAGCAATGCTATGTTCAGAACCCTCAACGTATCACGAATCACGTGAAAAACAAAAACGCTGAAAACAAATAATCTCCGAAATTCACGTGGACATTCAAAACGTTGAACGATGGCACAACAGTGCCAGATCCGTCGCAGTCCCTCCCGGGAAGGATGTCATCTCTGACAATTTTCAGGAGGCAGTAATATGTATCTAAACGTCGCAGTCCCTCCCGGGAAGGATGTCATCTCTGACGATGATTTGGTAGCACGGTGTTCGGTGTATAGTCGCAGTCCCTCCCGGGAAGGATGTCATCTCTGACTCTCCCCTTTTTTATAACTTATTTATCAGAGAATTACAATCGGAATTTGTCAAACCTCTCCCACATACATTAGTTTTCCACAAGTTTTCCACGTAGGTTTGACACGACTTTTGTTCTACTATCACTGAATCATATTTAATTTCCAAACATCAAAAAAGCATATGAGAAGTTTGTAATATATGAGCTATGCAAAACTTTTATAATTTTTACAGAGCTGCATAGCCTTTTAGTTAAATTACAAAAGCAGCACCATCATCAAAATTATAATCTTTCTTTACCCCAATTTCCTTAACTTTACTGTTAGGCTGAAGTTTGTATACAGATACAAAACCAGTTTTCAGCTCCAGTTTTTCGAGCCCTTCCAGCATTCTGTTTTGATCCCTTTTTGTCAACCTGCATTCAAACACACTTTTTTGTACCCTAAAACCAAAATTTTTCAACAGATCATCTACCTTTTTACGCTCTTTATCTTCAGTGATATCATATGCTACGACATACTTGGAATTTCTTGGCATTATTCCTCCCATCTAAATACCTTAAATGGTACATCTTCCACAACCCATCGTTTTATATTAAATACCTGGACAGCAAGCATATCCAGTAATGATCTGCTTCTGACTGTAGCTTTGTTAGCAAATTCTTTTTCAAAATTGTATAAAAACTTTTTTCTGGCTTCATGTGTCAGATATTTCCGTTTATTATGGTCTTTAAAATCATTTGGCGTAATTACTTTTAGATTTATCATCCTTAAAATAGCCCTGTCAACAAAGACTCTAAAAGGCTCTTGCACATCGGCTACAAGCGATTCATAATCATTTATTTCGCTGTGTAAAAATCCTAAGTAAGGGTTAAGCCCCACAGACCGGATTAATGAATTAACACGGCTAAAAAGCAGATAATAGCCAAAATTAAGCAATCCATTGTACAAATCCGACTCTTTCCGCCCCCTTTTCTCTGCCTTAAACTCTTCATACTTTACAGTTTTATTAATCAATGAGAAGCACAGCTTAGCTGCTTGTCCTTCGTACCCGCGGATTTCATTGACATTTTCAGATTTTTTAATTTCTTCAATTATATTCACAAGCCTCTCAAAGCCCTCTTTGGACATCCTCCTCTTTTTAATAAAACTTATATAGTTACTGATTTTTGCAATGGCAAATTCCTGAGCATATGCAAATCGTTCAGCTTCAGTAATATTAAAAAACTTAGAGGCATGTTGATTTGCAATATCGAAATACTTTCGGGAGTCCGGTTTTATTGTAGTAATATAGTAGCCACTGTACAATGTCATGGAAATAGGGATATTTCTATCAATGCATTTGCTCACAAAAAATGATGAAAAAGAGGCCTGATCCAGGATGAGCACTTCGCTAATCCTGTTCAGTGGAACACTATTAAGAATTTCTTTGTTTTTCCTAATTTCCAGTCTCTCCCCCTGAACTGAAATAAATACAAAAGGCTCAGTAATAAATAAAGGCTTTCGGTAGGGCGATTCTCCCACACTGTTGTCCACAACCATGCCATCACCAGTAAAGTTATAACCTAAAAAATTAAATCCATCTTCGATATGCTTAATCGACGTTTTGTTTATATTTAAAGACAGGCCTATTTTATTCATATGTTTATGTGTTTCTTCCAAAATCGATTCTGCCTCTTCATAAGTCTTTGTCAAGATGATAAAATCATCAGCAAATCGTATCATTTCTTTGTCACTATTGTGAAATTCCTCATCAAAGCTATCCAGATAAATATTAGCAAAAAGCGGGGATGTGGGATAACCCAGAGGGATTCCTCGTGAAAAGTCACTATTCTGACCAATGATAATTGTTTTCAATAGCTTCAATGTAATCTGATCAGCATCCGGTAAAAGTTTCTGCAGGATATCATAGAGTTTCCTCTGATCGACTGACGGGAAAAAATCTTCTATATCTGATTCCACAATATAACAATACCCTTCTGCGATAGCATCATTAATTTTCTTGATTGCATCCTGCCTTCCTCTGCCCTTTCTGTATCCTATTGACGATTCCTCAAACGTTTTGTCAAACACCTTAAACAACGCATCATGAACACATTTATATACCAAATGATCTTTAAATATCGGTTTTTCGATTGTTCTATGTTCACCATTTCCTTTGGGGATACTAAAAACTTCCGGTTTTTCTGGCTTGTATGTACCGGATACGATTTCCTCAAGGAGGATTTCAGGAAGATTATCCTCAATAAATATTAGCTTTTCGTTGTCCTGCTGCTCTTCGTAAAGATTATCAAATACTGAATCAATGTAGTCATAATTACATATCAGTGGATCAAAATGAGCAACCGGTTTGTCATACAATTTGTAATAACCAAGGGCATTGGATATCTTCGTACCTGCATGTATATGTGATCCGAGAATAAGTAATGGCATAAGCTCTGTTAAATCACCTTTTATATAAAGCTTTCCCATGCAACCTTTAATGTACTGTATATGCCCCTGCTGGGATACGGACATTTTCTTTTGCTCAGTATAATTCCAGTAGTAAGGCAATATGGTAAATCTGGAGGTATCAATATCAAGACGATTTATTTGAAACAGGTTAATAAGCCTGTTATTAAAAATTTTGACAAACGTATCTTCATCAATAAATGTCCTTATTTTCTTTTTCACCAGGGGAAATCCCAGCGGCGTCAAAAAAAGAAGGCATACTTCATTGATACCAAAATCTATATCCGTATTTTCCAGAATATTTTCAAATTTTATCAAATCAAAAGATTCTACTGTGTTTAACGTGACATTTTTTCTGTTTTCCGGAATATCAAAATACTGTAATAAAGCATCCTGCCATACTTGAGATATTTCTATGTCGTTATTACAAAAAAATATCTCCACTCGCTGTGGCAGATTAAGCTTTGGCTTAAAACCAAATTTCCTGTCAGGCAGATGGAAAAAAATCCTATGCTGATTATCATAGCTGCCGGCAACAATATTTGTCACATCTTTTATGATACTGTTAACGAGCAAATAAAAAGGAACTGCTCCAGGGATTCGCCTGGTATTTGTAAGAGAAATGGTAAGTTTTGCCCATGTCAATTCTTTCAAAAATTCATTTTTGCTGCTTTTTACTTTTCCCATTATTGCAATTCTCAATTTTCTTTTTTAAATGTGGGTTATTTACATCACTGTCTGTTAGGTTTTGACGTATTTTGCCCCTCTTTTTATTATCGGAAAACCATTGATAATGTTCCTTATTCTCACTATCAACAAAAGTGGATAAAATCGGCATATGTTACCTCCACTTATATATTTTTAACATCTTCAGTATCAGGAAGGATTCTGATGGGTGGGTGGCCATGATCTTTATTTCCCTGAACATAGTACTCAGCTTGCCTTTGTGGAATAAAACAAAAAATCATAAAAACAGTTGAGATCAAAGAGGTACCTGTGGAAATATTAAAACTGATATTTCCATCCAAATACCCCTGTTTTTTTACCTCATGAAGGATTTCCCTCGTTTTGCTTTTAATAGACTTGGGATCGTTAAAATTCACATCTTCTTTTTCGTTGATTTCAAAGGAAAGAGCAAATTTTTCTTTTAATGAAAAGAGAGCCTCTTTGAACGCGTTATATTCAGCATTTCCTTCATCTGATGAGGTAACCAAAAACCATATTTGCTCCAGTGTCTTTCCATGGAAATTTATCGATTTTATAGGAAGGCTCCAGTTGTGTTTCTTTTCATCTAGTCCTGTAATAATATCTATTAGTGATAGTTTTTCAGAGATAGTCTCTTGCGCACTTTCAGCCCTTTCTTTACTCTTCACGTAGTTATATGGAGCCGCAGAAATAAGAACCTTTCGTTTTTCCAGCTTATCAGAGATATCTTTAAGCTTATCAGGCATAAATAGGAAATAGAAATAGATAAAATTGACAAAATTAACAGCAAACATACAAGCATAGATAACCTTTCCTTCCATAAACAGATCAAAATTCCAGCTGGTAATACCCAGCATCCCCAGTGCGCCAATTATACCATATGCCGAATGATCGTTTACCTCGGTTAAGTTTTTTATATGTTTTTTTAGATTTATTTCCTCTTTGTTTAATGACTGTAATAAAACAAATACGAGGATATACAGGATTCCTGTATATAATTCAGGCAAAGGATTTGATGCTGGTAGCGATAACGATATGAGCAAAATAAAAGAAGCTAAATAAATTTCTGAGTTATATCTTTTAGTAAAAGATATAACTGGACTATTAACATGCTTTTTCATGGACAAAACCTCATGATAACAGTTTGTAAAAGACAATTAACTCCTTGTTTATTCGGCGGTAATTCCCCGCTCAATAAGATACAGGCAGGACAGCTTTAACGGAATTGTCAGTGTATGATTTTTACCATTTTGGTCATCTTTTATAATCATGGAAAGCTGCTGGATGGAAATACCGGTAATCTCTGCAAAGGCTGAAGCACCTATGCCAGATCTTTTCAGCTCATCTATCAGGTCTTTTAACTTAACTGATTTTAAATAAAACTGCAATTCTCCCGTAGAGGTAATTTTGGTTCTGTCTAGCTCCTCTTCAGTTGTAAAAACCCAGGGGGTGTAAATATATGTCAATCCCAATGCAGCAGCATGTTTGCAAAACATTTCCTTCGAAGCATTGCAGTCACATTTGAAATCAAGGGGATCAGAATCAATAAAAAGCTCCACATTGTAAACGCCGTGATTCCCTTTAATTTTCCCTTTTAACTTGCTCCCTTCAATCTCACAGTCATAAAATTTGCCCACATAATTTTCTGCTCTTTGCAGTGTAATACTGCTGGAAATATTTTTTAACTGTTCTTCAGTTAATCTTAAAAGCTGCATTGGCGACCTCCCTGAATGTTTTAATAAATTATATAATATCATAAATAACTAATCAACACATTTGCATATAAAAAATAACTATCTAACTAAAAATTTAGCCTACACCGGTTAAATCAAGATTATGTTTCCATTTGAAATGCAGCATTTCTTTTAGTACAAGGTGTTTCGGTTTTTCAAGTAAAGGATCCTCTTTCAGGATTTCCTCAGCATCTCTTCTGGCATTGTTGAGAATCTTCACATCCCTTAGAATATTTGAAAAACGAAATTCAGGCAAACCGGATTGCCTTGTGCCAAAAAAATCACCGGGGCCTCTTATTTCAAGATCAACTTCTGATAATTTAAATCCATCATTTGTGCTTACCATTGCATCGATGCGTTTTTTACCATCCTCGGAAATATTATCAGAATATATCAAAAAACAGTACGATTTTTTGGCGCTACGCCCCACTCTCCCCCTCAGCTGATGCAGTTGTGATAAACCAAATCGCTCGGCATTTTCAACAACCATGACAGTGGCATCCGGAACATCGACCCCCACTTCAATAACAGTGGTGGAAACCAAAACATCAATACGCCCTGATCGAAAATCTGCCATTAGTCTATTTTTTTCCTCAGATTTCATTTTACCATGTAAAAGCCCCACACGATATTTTACCAATCTTTCACTAATTATCTCAAAATTTCTCGTGGCATCTTTCAAATTCATTTTTTCACTTTCATCTATGAGGGGATAGACAAAATAAGCCCTGTTGCCCTTTTTAAGTTCATTTTCCACATAACTCAAAACGGTTTGAAAATCAGATGCTGGGAAAGCTCTTGTCTCCACCGGTGTGCGCCCCGGGGGCATCTCATCAATAATGGAAATATTCAGATCACCATAAAGTGTAAGGGCAAGTGTCCTTGGGATAGGCGTGGCTGTCATCAGCAAAATGTCAGGATTGTAGCCTTTATCTACAAGTGCTTTCCGCTGCATTACTCCAAATCTGTGCTGCTCATCAATAATTGCCAACCCAAGATTTTTAAATATGATTTCGTCTCTTATTATCGAATGGGTCCCCACTATAAAATCCACATTGCCATTTTCAATAAAAACCCGGTTTTCATCCTTTTCTTTTTTGGATGTGGAGCCCGTAAGCAGGACTGTACTAAAATCACCTTTTAGAAAATTCAAAAGATTTACATAATGCTGCTCAGCCAGCACTTCGGTAGGTGCAATAATAGCAACCTGATATCCGTTTAATACGGCAACAACCGCAGCAATAAAAGCAACGACGGTTTTACCACTCCCCACATCCCCCTGCAAAAGCCTGTTCATCTGATAATCCGATTTCATATCATTGAAAATATCGGCCAAGGCTCTTTTTTGCCCCCTCGTCAGTTTAAAAGGAACATATGATTTAATCTGCTCTAAAAAATCATTTTTAATATTATATTTTATCCCAAACACTTTGTTATAATTCAGCTTTTTAATAAGCATGCCGAGCTGCAAATAAAACAGCTCTTCGTAAACAAATCGAATGAATGCAGGATGTTTTGCGCTGTTAAGTAAGTTGACATCCCGACCCGATTCAGGAAAATGTATTGTTTGCAAGGCATTTTTAATACTGGGATAATTATGTTTTATTAAAATATGTTCAGGCAGTGTTTCCACAATATTATTGCCGATGTAAATAAACGCATTTTTGACGATTTTGCCAAAAGACAGGTTTTTGATATTTGAGGGCAGACTGTAATACGTCTTAACAGTACCTCTTTCATTTTTATCCACAAATTTTGGATGCACAGCTGCAGGCTTCCCATTAAAACGTGTATACTTACCAAACAAAGTGTATTCTTCACCTTCTTTTAATAATGGCCCGGGATATTTGTTTGAGAAATTGAACCAAATGGCATAGTAAAATCCCTCATCAGTCTGAAAAGAAGCCTGAAAAATGCTTTTGCCATATTTTGTTCTGATAATGCTCTTTTCCAAAAGCTTGCCATGAATAAACAGTTTTTCTGATGAAAAATCGGTATCTACAATTTCATATTTAAAAGGAAAGTGCAGAAGTATATCCTGAATCTCTTTTATACCATGCTTTTTTAAAGTAGAAGCTGTTTTAGGTCCAACACCATCTAAATAATCGATACTAACCGTAAGCTTATCAAAACTATCTTTAATAGACGTATTGCTTGAAATCATAATGTTTGTTTCATGTAAAATTCGCTCAATTGCAGAAATATCAGGATTATCTTCTGAAAGAATATTTTTTAGTTTGGAATGAAGGTTTGGAGAAAGCTTTTTTAACTCCTCAGAAAAAAAGGTGAGATATTTATGTGGATTCTTTATGAAATCAGGATTTGATAAGTCTATATGCTTTAAATTTCTTTTAATGTTTTCTATAGTGCTCACTATTCAATCTATTTTATATAAATTAAAAACCCATCAATTGATCTTCTTCATTCGATGTAAATAATTTATTAACATCTAAAATAATAATAAGCCCTTTGTTTGTTCTGGCAACGCCTTTTATATAATTGGAGTCTACACTGGTGGCAACACCAGGAGCTTTTTCCACAAGGTCAGGCTCTATCCGCAATACTTCCTCAACGGCATCGACAATAAATCCCACTTTTTTATTTTTTATTGTTGTAATCATTATACGGGTTTCAGATGTCCCCTCAGATTCACCCAGATTTAATCTATTTTTTAGATCTACCACAGGTATTACTTTGCCTCTCATATTAATAATACCTTCAACAAAATCAGGAGCTTTGGGCACAGGAGTAACTTCTATTAGCCTGATAATCTCATCCACACTCATTATATCAATTGCATATCTCTCACCATTTAAAATAAAACTTACATATTGATTTATCTCAGCCATAATAAACCTCTCCTTAAACCCGTAAGATTAAATCATGAAAATTGCACCAAGTATTTAATTTTTTTATATTATATCATATATAAATATAATTTCAATTAGTATATAAACCTATTGTATAAGATATAACGCTTTTTTCACAAAACTTAACAACACTTAAATGTTTTAAGTTGCCAGTTTTAGATGATTTGGACAATTTGAATAAATATGAAAATTGCTACGGGCATGCAAAAGACAAAACACGCCCGGGAGGATTCGAACCCCCAACCTTCTGATCCGTAGTCAGACGCTCTATCCAGTTGAGCTACGGGCGCCTAATATGTGAGGGGTTTATACGTTTTTTTTAATGCTATGTCAACTGTTAAAAATATTTTAACAAAAAGCTACTTGACTTTTGTTTCAAAAGCGTATATTTAGCATTGGATGTTTAAAACACGCTTGGATCCCGACGGGACCGAGACGGCTGAAATGAATATAAATAATTACCATTGAAGATTTAAAGCCTTTCGGTCCGTCCGGAAGGCTTTTTTTTATGCAAAAGGGGGCTATTTTGAGCAAGTATAGTGAATTAAAAAAAATCACAGTTTCTCACCTAAAGAAAATGAAAACGGACAGCGAAAAAATATCATGCCTTACTGCATATGATTACACTGCTGCGAAAATACTGGATGAAGCAGGCATAGATCTGATACTTGTGGGCGATTCCCTCGGAATGGTAATGAATGGGTATGAAAATACCCTCCCAGTGACACTGGATGAGATTATTTATCATACAAAAGCGGTTAAAAGAGGTGTGAAGCGCGCTTTTCTTGTAGCTGATATGCCCTTTGGAGCCTATCAGTCGGATATAAACAAAGCCATAGATAACTGTATAAGATTGATAAAGGAATCAGGTGCAGAAGCTGTGAAGCTGGAAGGTGGCAAAGAAATTGCCCCACTCATTGAAAAACTCACAAATGCTGGGATTAATGTCATGGGACATCTGGGTTTAATGCCACAGCACGTTCACGTGATGGGCGGATATAAAATCCAGGGGAAAGAAGGCCATGAAGCATTACTGGCGGAAGCAAAAGCCCTTGAAAAGGCAGGCGTTTTTTCCATAGTGCTTGAGGGGGTTATAGACAGTACTGCCCTGGAAATCACAAATAATGTATCCGTGCCCACAATTGGTATAGGAGCCGGTAATGGATGCGATGGACAGATACTTGTATATCACGATGTTTTCGGGATGTTCGATGATTTTGTCCCTAAATTTGTAAAAAAATACGCTAACATAAAGTCCGTTATACTGGAAGGAGCAAAAAATTATATTAAAGATGTTAAATCTTCTGCATTTCCGGATAGCGAACATTCTTTTCAGCTAAAGAAGTGAAAATATTTAAGACTGTAAATGAAACAAAAAGCTTTTTGAAGGATCAACGGAAATTAGGCAAATCAATCGGCCTTGTCCCTACAATGGGATTTTTACATGATGGGCACATTGCTCTTGTCCGCAGATCAGTCGAAGATAACGATATTACTGTTGTCAGTATTTTTGTGAATCCTGCGCAGTTTGGCCCCAATGAAGATTTTGATAGTTATCCGAGAGATTTTAACCGGGATATTGATATATTGGAAAAAAACGATGTTGACTGCGTTTTTGCTCCGGATGTTAATGAAATGTACCCAAACGGTTTTTCCACCAAAGTATCGGTGGGCAAACTAACCGATTATCTCTGTGGAGCAAAAAGGCCAGGGCATTTTGACGGAGTAGCCACAGTTGTAACAAAACTTTTAAACATTGCAAATCCAAATAAAGCGTATTTCGGAATGAAAGACTATCAGCAGTTGAAAGTGATCCAACGTTTGGCAAGGGATCTTAATTTGGATGTGGAAATAATAGGTGTTCCTATTGTGAGGGAAAGTGACGGCCTTGCCATGAGCTCAAGAAATGTTTATCTTACTAGCGCACAGCGGCAATCGGCTTTGTCCCTTGTCAGATCATTTGATATTGTTCAGAAAATGCTGGATAAGGGAGAGCGCAGTGCAAAAAATATAAAAAAAGCCGTTTATGACTATATTTCCGGATTTGAGCATACATCAGCAGATTATGTGGAAATCGTGGACAAAGAAACACTGGAGCCTTTAGAAACAATTAGAGAAGATTTTTTAGTGGCACTTGCCGTATATGTGGGTAAAGCAAGACTAATAGATAATAAATTATTTGAGGTGTGACTATGTTAAGAGAAATGTTTAAATCCAAAATCCACAGAGCAACAGTAACAGATGCTGATTTAAATTATGAGGGAAGTATTACAATTGATAAGGACTTAATGGATGCTGCAGGCATTATGACATATGAAAAAGTGGATATTTACAATATAACCAACGGAGCAAGATTTTCCACTTATACCATTGCCGGAGAAAGAGGAAGTGGCGAAATTTGCCTGAATGGCGCAGCAGCCAGACACGTGCAAAAGGGTGATCTTGTGATCATAGCATCCTATGGGTTGTTTAGTGAAGAAGAGCTGGAAAATTATCAACCTGTAGTAATTCAAGTGGATGAGTTTAATAGACCACGTGCAGTAACTTCTGTTTAAACAGATGGGGGGTCCTTCCCCTTTTTTGTTTAAACAGGTTAATAATAAAAAAACGTAGGAGACCTTTGAATAGGTACCCCACCCAGCTTCCCCTAATTTAGGGGGGGCTTCATCTCCCCTCCTATCAAAGAGTTAGTAGAGGATTAAGGGGTGGTAAAATTTATAAGAATATATTATTTAAAGCTCTTAAATTGCAGTTACTAAAAACTTTTCTGCTAAAAGACGTTATAAACATAATGTGGGGAAACAAGTTTTCTATTCAGCTACCTTTTTCTCAAAATAATAATAGTAGCTATCTTCTATTTTTCTTAAATACATTTTGTGGGTGCTGTTTTCATTTACCTGTTCTGCTACTTTTATCTTAAGATTCATCCTTTCATCAATAAAATATCCTTCTTTAAATCTGAATCCATATATACAATCTTCAGGGACATGCTCTGTGACTTTTGATGCGTAAGTATCTGTATCAATCTCTTTAATTCTGCCATCCCAATCATTAAGATAATATTTCGAGCCTGATTTACACAATGATATTTCCGGCCTCGCCAGCAAAATTTCTTTTACAAAATATTTTTTATCTGTATAAATAATATGTAAATTTTTCTTTTCCAAATACAATATACTTTTATCGATAACATGAGCTTTTTCAACATTACCAAGTTTGAAAAACGTGTTTTGTTTATATGAAAAGATTTCATCACCACATTTAAGTGCATTAGTCTTTATAAATTCGCAATTCTCAGTTTTTTCAATGTTATATTCATTTGTTTTTTTCAAGCCAATGTCTAAAAGTGCATACTGTGCGATATAGTTATTGTTGCCAGCATACAGATAATTCCCATAAGCAGTAATAATTTTGCTATTTTCAGGTAAAAAAGTTGGTTTTGCGAAAGTACCCACCAGTTCACCGTTAATATTTTCATTTAAAATAAGTGGTGCTAATCTATTCTCGTTATCTAAAAAACATATTATCTCATTAAAAGAATAAACATCTTTTATGGGAACATTCAAACCACCCGTTAACGGTCTTTCGGTAGAACCAATTTTAGATATACTAAAGTTTAAATTGTTATATTGAATAATATACGGTGGAGAAAAAGAGATTTTTGCAAAATCCCTCTTTAAAGAGAAAATTTCACCACAATGAGCAATGGAATAAACAAATATATCATTACTGTCATATGCTAATATCAGCCCATCTGATAACTGAATATCCTTCACAGTATTTTTTGTATTGATACTGCGGCACACGTCATCATTTAGGTACAATGTATTATTTTTAAGAAACACCAATGTTTCGTTATCAAAAGAAAAATCACTGACATTATCAGAAATAGTCTCAGTAATATATTTCTTTTGAAATACAACCATTCCATTTAATATCAATGGTGATTCCGGCATTATTTTTTCAAAATTTTCCGGAATATCCACCAAGGTATCATTGTCTGTTATCTCATTTATATTAATACGTTCTTCTGGCACAATCTGCATTTCAGACTCATAGGTTGCACAACCAATCATGAAAAATATTATGCTTATAAAAAAATAGCATTTTGCAGTCAAACTCATTGTCTTTTAAAACCCTCTGTCTTGAACGTTTGTCCAAACATTCTATGAAGAATATAACTAATTGATTAACCTACTATAGTATTTAAATCGAACAATGGTCCCATAATTGAAAGCACTATAAACCCAACAACAACTCCGATAAAAACAATAAATAGTGGCTCAATTAACGATATAAATGTCGTAGTGTACTTATCAACACGTTTGCTGTAAAATTCACCTATTCTATCAAGAATTTCCGAAAGTTCACCAGATTTTTCACCTGTTTTAACTGCAGCTACAAATATTTCAGGAAAAATCTTTTTCCTCTCTGCAGAAAATGAAAACGTTTTGCCGGACTTTATGTCCTCCACAACATCTTCAAGATTATTTTGTAGAAATAGATTATTAATTGTTTTGCTACTCAGCGTTATAGCTTGTGTCAGAGTCAGTCCCTCTGCCAATAAAAAAGAAATCATATGCGAAATTTTACCAATTAAAGCCTCTTTAAAAAAATTTATCGAATATATTTTTTTATCAATTTTTAATCGTACATTTCGATTTTTCCTATAGATATACTGCAAGCTAATAATCAATAGAAAAAATACAAGACCCATAAACATACCATAATCTTTGATAAAATTACCGACAAATATCATAACCTGAGTTGATGAGGGGATCTCCCTATTCATCGATTCAAAAATATTATTCATTTTAGGTACAACATAACTCAGTAGAAAGCCAACAACACCAAGTCCGATAACAAGAACAGTCATCGGATAAACCACAGCTGATTTTACTTTGTCAAAAGCTTTCTTCCTTTCTTCTTCATATACGGCTATATCCATTAAAACATCACTGAGTTTACCTACTTTTTCCGAGGCCTCAATTAATCGTATATGCACCTCGTCAAAGAATTTGCTATGTTTTGCCATAGCTTCAGAAAAACGTTTCCCCTCAGAAACGCTTGTTGACAGATCCAAAAGAATACTTTTAACTCTTTGTTTTTTTATATTATCTGCAACTATTTTCAATGCTTCAACCAAAGGAATACTACTTTTAATTAGCATAGAAAGCTGGAAAAATAAATCGGCCACACTAACAGATCTCCCCAGACTTACAGAAAGATTTAATTTTTTAGCAGATTTCCCCACCTCCGAGATTTCATATGGGAAAATACCTTTTTGTTTAAGCTCATAAAGAAGGGCAGACCTGGATGCTGATTCCACTGTATTTTTTATTTTTTTGCCTGATTTATCCAGCGCTTCATAATGGAATGTCGGCATCATTCAATCCTTGTTGTGGCCAATACTTCCTCAGGGGTCGTTATTCCTTTCTTTACCAGATCCATTCCATTGTGAAACATAGATTGAAAACCGTTCTTTTTTGCAGTCTCTCTTATCTCAAAAGCCGAAGCTTCCCTATTGATCAACCGTCTGATAGCATCATTGACTTCCAGAAATTCAAAAATAGCCAACCTTCCTTTATATCCTGTATCAAAGCACTCCTTGCACCCTTTGCCCCTTTTGTATTCAGGCAAAATAATACCTTCTTTTTCCAGAATGGCTTGCAGATCTTCGTCCGTTTTTACCGTTTCTATACAATTAGGGCAATTTTTTCTCACAAGCCGCTGGGCAACAACCAATGAGATGGACGAAGATAAAAGAAACGGTTCGATATTCATTTCCACAAGTCTGGCAACAGCCGAAGGAGCATCGTTAGTATGTAAAGTAGAAAGCACAAGATGGCCTGTAAGGGAAGCCTGAACTGCGGTTTTAGCTGTTTCATCATCCCTGATTTCTCCCACAAGAATTACATCAGGATCCTGACGTAAAAATGAACGAATAGCACTTGCAAAGTTCAATCCAACAGTATTGTTAACCTGAACCTGAGTTATACCATCGATATCGTATTCAACAGGATCTTCAATGGTCAGAATATTTCTTTCCTGCCGGTTCATAGCCAGTAAAGCAGCATACAGTGTAGTAGTTTTACCACTTCCGGTGGGGCCTGTGACAAGAATTATTCCGTTGGGTTTATTAATGTGCTCTTCAAACCGTTTTATCCAATGCTCCGGCATACCTACACTATTAAGACTAAGGAGATTTTTGGATTTTTCAAGAATCCTCAAAACCACCTTTTCCCCATAAATAGACGGAATAACAGATACACGCATATCGATATTTCTGTTACCAACCTTTACATTAATTCGTCCATCCTGAGGTCTTCTACCCTCCGCCACATCAAGCATCGCCATTACCTTTATTCTTGCAACCACAGCTTCATGCAGAGACTTAGGATAGCGCTTAAATGTTCTCAACTTGCCATCAACCCTGAATCTTACAAGAAAAGAGTTTGCCCGTGTTTCAAAGTGTATATCGCTTGCACCCGCTTTGACAGCACTTATAATTATCTGATTGACAAGTTTAATAACAGGGGCATCTTCATATGAAGCTGAAAGGATATCACTCACATCCTCAAAATTATCCTCATTTTCATCAAAGTCCTCAGAAGACTCTTCAAATATATCCTCCAACTTTTCCAATATAAAGCTTTGATCAGTTTCTCTGAAGTCAGCATTCAATTCCAATGCATTTGCCAGCAAAAAAGCTTTTTTAAACCCATCGTCATCACTAAAATATACCGCAACTGAGTCATTATCTTCCAGAATTGGTATAAAATTACTCCTGTCAGGAAATTTTAAATAATAATCTTTAATTTTCTCAAACGTGCTCATTTAAAAATTTTCCTTTAAGTGTTGTTTTATTTTCTTATCATATTCTTTTGAATTATTAAGTTTTTCTTCTGTTAAATTGTTCGCATCAGATTGAGTGGATATAACCTTGGCGGTGATAAATACCATCAAATTTGTTTTTTGAGAAGATTCTTGCTTTGACTTAAAAAGCCATCCAATTAACGGAATTTTTGAAAGTCCTGGCACCGCGGAATTAGTATTATTTGAATCATCCCTTATAAGACCGCTGATGACCAGCTTGCTGTTATTTCTAAGTTTCACAGTTGTGCTGGTATTCCTGGTAAGTGTAATGGGAGCCGGAGCATCTATTACAGCATTGGACGTTACCTGTTTAACCTCCTGCTTAATAACCAGTGTTATCATATCATCACTGGAAATATGAGGTTGAATATTCAGTTTTACACCAACATCTCTGTAATCGTAACTTTGTACCGGATTGTTATTGGAGTCAAATTTTGTACTTGTAATAAATGGTCTGTTTTCACCCACAAAAATTTCCGCTTCCTGGTTATCAAGCGTTAAAATCTGGGGGTTGGAAAGAATGTTTATACCACTGGCACTTTTCACAAAGTTAACGAGGGCAGTCAACGTGGGGAATTGCACACCTTCATATGTAATAACATCTCCCAAGACGCTCGCACTAAAACCTCCTGGTAGCGCGGAAAAATTGGGGGAGTTCCCTTCCAGGACTGGGGACATTAAGCTGGTAGCTGCCCCATTATTCAGATACCCCACTGAGCCCGCAAAGTTATCATTACCACCACCGGCCTGCCACTCAATGCCAAAATTATTACCTATTTCCAATGTGGTTTCTATAATAAGTGCTTCTACGTAAACCTGCTTTCTTGGAATATCAAGTTTTTCAATCAAATCACCTATTTTAGAATAAAGCTCTTGATCACCCACCGCAATAATGGAGTTTGTAGCCTTATCTGAAGCAACATTGGACTTAACATTTTCGGGATTTTTAGGATCTTCTATTGATCCAAGCAATTTATTCAAAACCCCTTCAACATCCTCAGCAATAGCATTTTTGAGATAAAATACCTTAGGTGAACTCACAGGCTCTATGTCTGACGAATCCAGCTTGCCAACTATATAATCTATTTTCTCTAATTCATGTTCTGTGGCTGCAACAATCAAAGTATTGGACATATCATCTGCAATTATTACAGGATCCATTGAAACCATAGATTGTGCTCTCAATTGGTTAAAAAACTCTTTAATGCGTTGCATTAAATTTTTTGCAGTGGTGTTTTCCACCCTTATGGATTTGAGCTTCATGTTAGCAGAAATGTTTTCCAATGAATTTATAACACTTATTACTTTATTAACTCTATCAGAAGAATCTCTGATAACAAGAGCATTAATACCTTTAACAGGTTGAATATGCCCCAAACGGGATTTTAACCTTGCAACAGACGCAGCCACCTGGGCTAAGTCAACCCCCTCTACAGTGATTACAGAGGTTACAAAATCTTTGGAATCTTTATCCGGATCTTTAACAAATTTATCCGGATAATCTTGAAGATCTCTTTCCTGAAGAATCTGAATATAATCATCCTTGTTCACAGCATACAAATTGTTCATACTTAGCACTGTATAAAAAATCTCCATCAAATCTTTCTTATTCATTCTGGCTTTTGAATCTATGGAAACATTACCTTTAAGGATTTTCTCATCATAAACTATAGTTTTCCCGGTAAATTCTCCAACAAACTGAACAAAGTCTTTCAGAGCAACATTTTTAAGGTTGACATCAATCTGAGCAGTAGCAACACTGCTTAACAATAAAAATGCAACAAGTATAACAAAAACATTGCTGATTTTTCCCATTATATCCTCCATTTTGCTAATGGTGTTATTAAATAAATGTAATAAAAGTTATGATTTGACTTCCACAAATAGGGTTTTTCTTTCCCCCTTTCTAAGGATATCTATTTTAGCAGCCGTCAAATCATCAATTTTACTGAACAATTCAAGCATTTTATTAGGAGAATCCAACGTTTCTCCATTTATTTGTACCAAAATATCCCCTTGCCTAATGCCAACCTGCTTTAAAGGGGATGAGTCAGCAAGTCTGCTTATTCTATAGCCAACAAAATTGCCATTGTCATAGTAAGGGGAAATAAAAACTGTTCTGAGAATACTGTTCATATCCTGAAGCTGTCTGGTTAGAAATTGCTTACTGATTTCATAGCGAAGTCCGCCGTCACTTTCTTCTGAGTCATTCCCCTTCGAACTTTCTGTCCTGGATATTCCAGCAACCTCTTCTTCTGGAAATGTCAAGCTATAGATATCATTGGCATATTTTATATTTACACTATCAGGAAACACATCCACTAACTCTAGCCCACTCTGAGGAACGCCTTTTCTAAGTATACGAACATCCCCTTTAAATTTTACTATTGCCAAAAATATATCATCACCCACAAGAACCCCGAGAAGTTTTCCCTCAAACTCTTCTTCGGACTTTATAGGTGTATTAATTGAAGCAGATTGCCCCATTGAATTATTAGCGGGAGTGGTGCCAGTCTTTCCACCAACACTCCCATTTGAGCCTACTTGAGCAGCAGAAATGACTTCAAGATCAAAAATATTTTTATTAAACACTAATTCTTTATCAAATTCCTCTCTGGGCTCATCAACCTTTGTGGCTAGATACGACGATGTCTTAATAGGTTCAGGAATAAACCTATAGTCAATGTAGCCTCGAACAAAAACCGAAAAACCAAAAGCTACCAATGCGGAATAAATAATAAAATTGTACTTTGTTTTTAGCATAAATGGATATTAGCATAAATTTTTTTCAAATCAAATAATAAAAACATTTAAATTATATATTCCGTGCAAAATTATTGGGAATAATAATTTATTGTATTGCTCGTATACCAATCCAAAAATGATCGACGGGAAAAATACCAAAACTGCATGTAAAGGACTAAAATATAGCAGATGTGCTATGGAAAATATTAGCGAAGTCACAATATTTTGTATAGATATAAAGGACTTTGTGGACAAAATAATATTATTAACCACGTCAAAAGCCTGAATCTTATTTTTCAAATAATTCTGCAATCCCCCTCTAAAAACTATCTCTTCCAAAACAGGTATTAACATTATGTAAAAAACAAACTCATCGGCAGTAAAAAGCATTTCCTTCTTTATAATAAATAACTTATAAAGGTGGAAAGTTACACCAGTGACCAGAAAAAAGATAAAAAGCCAATATTTTTTCATAAAAATTCCATTAGATATAAAAACAAATACTACTCAAAAGTATTAGAAAATTTTTACTGAAAAAACAAGTAATAACAAAAAAATGGATGATTGAAAATATCTTCCTATTATTATATATTTGACAATATTAAGGATAAAGGGGGTCAATTATGGCAAAGCTTTACAAAACACTTTTAAATGGCAAATGGGTAGATAGCAGCGAAACAGTTGATGTTATTGATAAGTTTTCCGGTGAAGTTTTTGCAAAGGTTCCTAAATGCAATGAAAATATGGCAAATGAAGCCATTGCAGGAGCAAAATCAACCTTTAATGATTTTAAAAAGTATCCGGCTCACAAGCGTGCGGAAATATTAGAAAAAACATATTATAAAATTTTGGAGCGAGAAAACGAAATTGCAGAAATCATATGCAGGGAAGCTGGTAAAGCCTGGAAATATTCCATAAATGAAGTTCAGAGGGGTGCAGAAACGTTTAAATTTGCATCGGAAGAGGCAAAGCGCATTCATGGAGAAACAATACCTTTAGATGCCAGCAAATTCGGCGAAAATCGTAAAGGATATTTTATCCGGGAGCCCATCGGTGTGGTGGGAGCAATAACACCTTTCAATTTTCCCCTTAATCTTGTTGCGCATAAAGTTGCCCCCGCAATAGCCGCCGGTAACACTGTTGTCCTCAAACCAGCCTCCACAACACCTGTGACAGCTATACTCCTGGCAGAAATTTTAGAAGAAAGCGGCCTTCCTTCAGGGGTATTTAGCGTAGTAATAGGATCAGGCTCCGAGGTTGGAGACATAATTGTAACACATCCCGACTGCAAAAAAATAAGTTTTACAGGCTCTCCTGAGGTGGGCAACCAAATAACAAAAAAAGCGGGGATAAAAAAAGTAACCCTCGAGTTGGGTAACAATTCTGCCACAATCATTGATGAGGATGCTGATTTAAGAAAAGCAGCCGCAAGATGTGCATCAAGTGCCTTTGCTAATTCAGGACAGGTTTGTATATCTCTACAAAGGATATATGTCCATAAGAACGCCCTGAATGAGTTTAAGGAGCTTTTTGTGCAGGAAGTAAATAAACTTAAATTCGGTAATCCTCTGGAAAAAGACTGTGATGTGGGGCCAATGATTGATGAAAAAGAAGCAGAAAGAGCTGAATCATGGACAAAGGAAGCAGTAGACAAAGGAGCAAAAATTATTGCAGGGGGAAAACGAGAGGGAAGAATGCTGGAGCCCACCGTGTTAGCAAATGTTACTGATGAAATGAAAGTTATGTGTATGGAAATTTTCGCTCCAGTAGTTTCTTTAGTGGCTTTTGATGATTTCTATGAAGCTATCAAAATGGTGGAAAATTCAGAATATGGACTGCAGGCAGGCATATATACAAATAATATTAAAAAGGCTTACTATGCCATAGACAATCTTGATGTGGGTGGAGTTATGATAAACGACACATCTATATTCCGTGTAGATCATATGCCTTACGGAGGGAATAAAATGAGCGGAATCGGCAGAGAAGGTGTTAAATTTGCCATTGAGGACATGACTAATATAAAAATGATTGTATTTAATATGAACTAAATAATGTGCTTTATAGTTTTTAACTATAAACAGCATAGCAGGTACAAACTTATTTTTTGTGCCAACCGTGATGAATTTTACAACAGAGAAACTGTAGCAATGCATTTCTGGCCTGAAAATGATTCTGTACTTGCAGGAAAAGATGTCCAGGGCGGTGGCACCTGGTTAGGAATAACAAAAACGGGAAAGCTGGCCGCCCTTACTAACTTCAGAGAGCAATCAGCAGTATCATCTACAAAGCCATCAAGAGGGCAAATTGTAAAAATGTTTTTAGAGCAAGGGTGTGAAACTAAAGAATTCATAGATTATTTGAAAAAATCAAAAAATTTTTATGAAGGATATAACTTAATATTTGGAACTATTGATAAATTATACTACTTTAGCAACAGATCAAACGGGGTTCTTCCGATATCCCCCGGTTTATACGGTCTCAGCAATTCAACATTGGACACACCATGGCCTAAAATAAACAGGGGCAAATCTCTATTGAAAAAAACTATCTCTAACCCCAATTTTTCCAGTAAAGATCTATTCAATATACTATCCGACAGTCAAAAAGCGCATGATGATACACTGCCCGATACTGGCATTTCTCCGGTATATGAAAAGGAATTGTCCCCTATTTTTGTAAATATGGAACATTACGGCACGAGATCTTCAACTGTAATACTTGTGGACTATGATTACAACGCTAATGTGTACGAACAGAGATATGACAACAAAGGTAAAGTAAAAGGCAATTCCCAGTTTTGTTTTAAAATTAAAACCTCTGACTAACTACCATAGGCTTTTACCCAACACGCTAAAATGTTCAATGTTCAATACGTATAACGTGAGATGTAAGATGTAAGTTGTGAGATGTAAAATGTGAGATGTGAGACGTTTCCGTACCATAACCCATCACCCATAACCTATACTACATCAACAACCTCTAATTACCTCAAATACCTTAACTACCTCAAACTACTTTAACTACCTCAAATACCTCAACTACCTTAACTACTTTACCTCTACCTTAAACTTAGCACTTAACATTTAACACTTAGCACTTAAACATAAATTTGCTTAAAATGAGCAAATAAAGAATTAAAAAATATTATTATTGACTTTTACCTTATTTTATTAAAAAATAGTTAAAGTTTTTTTTATATATTTAGCTAACACGAAAAAACAAATTATTGAGGAGGAGTTTCTATGGAAAGTAAAACCAAACAAACAATTGAAGAAATCTATCAGCAAGTTGTAGCAAGAAATCCCGGGGAAAATGAATTTCACCAAGCCGTAAAAGAGGTTTTAGATTCCCTTGTGCCTGTAATTGAAAAATATCCGGAATATGCCGACCACAAAATCATTGAAAGAATCTGTGAGCCTGAAAGGCAAATTATCTTTAGGGTACCTTGGGAGGATGACAAAGGAGAAATCCATATAAACAGAGGATTCAGGGTGGAGTTCAATAGTGCCTTGGGACCTTACAAGGGAGGATTGCGTTTTCATGAATCTGTTTACCTTGGTGTAATCAAATTTCTTGGTTTTGAACAGATTTTTAAAAACGCCTTAACCGGTCTGCCTATCGGCGGCGGGAAAGGTGGATCTGATTTTAATCCAAAAGGCAAGTCTGATAGTGAAATAATGAGATTCTGCCAAAGTTTCATGACGGAGCTTTCAAGGCATATTGGTGAAAAAACAGATGTACCTGCTGGCGATATAGGTGTTGGTAGTAGAGAAATTGGATACCTTTTCGGGCAATATAAAAGATTGTCGAATACATATGAATCCGGTGTCATTACTGGCAAAGGGCTATCATGGGGTGGCTCCAAAGTCAGGAAAGAAGCAACTGGTTATGGAGCAGTGTATTTTGTGGATGAAATGTTAAAGGCCAGAAACGACAGTCTTGAAGGTAAGACCTGTATTGTTTCCGGCTCTGGTAATGTTGCTATATACACTGTTGAAAAAATTAAGCAGCTTGGCGGAAAAGTCATCGCCATGTCTGACTCCAACGGTGTCATAAAACATGACAAAGGTATCGATCTGGATTTAATAAAACAGCTTAAAGAGGTGGAAAGAAGGCGTATCAATGACTACTGTACATATCACAAAGATGCTGAATATATACCCAACGGAAACATCTGGGAAATACCCTGTCAGGTGGCGATGCCTTCGGCTACTGAAAACGAACTCAACGGCAAAGACGCAGAAACCTTAGTTAAAAACGGTTGTATCGCAGTCGGTGAGGGAGCTAATATGCCTACTACTCCGGATGGAATAAAAGTCTTTCATGACGCAAAAATTGCTTATGGTCCTGGAAAAGCTGCAAATGCGGGCGGAGTCGCAACCTCAGCTCTGGAAATGCAACAAAATGCCAGTAGGGATTCATGGTCTTTTGATTATACTGAGAAAAGGCTTCATGAAATAATGATAAATATCCATAGAGACTGTCTGGAAGCAGCAGAAGAATTTGGGGTTCCGGGAAACTATGTTATTGGTGCAAACATTGCAGGATTTAGAAAAGTTGCTGATGCTATGATTGCCCTAGGACTTATTTAAAAAAAATATTGAATGCCAACTATATCTAAAATAAAAGAAAAGAGGTTGCCATAGAATGCAGCCTCTTTTTTTACATTGTAATAAATTTAAAGGAGTCTACGTTGGTAAATAGTTCACAAGTAAGCTCAGGTCTCCCCGGTTTTGATTCTATTCTGGATAAACTGACTAAAGGGGACAACATCGTATGGCTTTCGCCTTCTATAAAAGAATATATGTATTTTGTTATCCCTTTTGTAAAACAGGCAATAAACGATAAAAGGGAAATTGTATACTTTAGATTTGCTTCCCATGAAAGCATTATCCCGGAGGAGTTGTTAGCCAATGTGGAACAGTATAATCTGCAAGCCTGCGCAGGTTTTGAATCTTTTACAAAAGAGGTGTATGCAATAATTGAAAAAAGGGGTAAAGGTGTATTTTATGTTTTTGACTCATTATCAGATCTGCTTTACGAGTGGGTAACAGACGCAGCTATTGCCAATTTTTTTATGGTAATTTGTCCTTTTTTATACAAACTTGAGACTGTTGCTTACTTTACAATTCTGAAACACTATCACTCTTTTGGAACCATATCAAGAATCAGGAAAACAACGCAGATACTTGTGGAGATTTTCAATAGAGATGGAACACTTTATGTCCACCCTCATAAAGTTTTTATGAAAAACAGCCCCACAATGTTTTTACCTCATGAATGCAAAGATGAAAATAACTTCATTCCTATCGACAACAGCTATCTGGCCACAAAGTTATCCACATCACTTTGTTCTGCAAGTAAAAATCTTATGAATAAGAATCTGGACTCATGGGACAGACTTTTTATAGATGCAGAAAAATTACAAAACGTGGATGCAGAAAGTCAGGACAGTGTCATACTAAAACGTATTACTAAAGCCCTTATGGGAAGGGATGAAAAAATACTTTCATTAGTGAGAAAGCATTTTACTATCATTGACTTTTTGGAAATAAAAAACCGAATGATAGGTACAGGTTTTATAGGTGGCAAAGCTGTTGGGATGTTACTAGCAAGAAAAATTCTCCATAACACTAATAGAAAAAAATGGGAAAAACTTTTAGAACCTCATGATTCTTTCTACATCGGCTCAGACATTTTTTACACATTCATTATTTTTAATGGCTGGTGGGATATTTTCATGGAGCAAAAAACGGATGCAGGATATTTTACAGCAGGAAAAAAATTAGAAACGCTAATATTGGAGGGTGATTTTCCAGATGATGTGAAAGATGAATTTCACGAAATGCTGGATCACTTCGGGCAATATCCTTTTATTGTTAGATCTAGTAGTTTATTGGAAGATGGTTTCGGCAATGCTTTTGCTGGAAAATACGAAAGCTTTTTTTGCCCAATTCAGGGGACCCGTGACGAAAGATTTGAGGATTTTGTTCATTCTATAAAACGAATATACGCAAGTGCTATGAGTGAAGATGCCCTCAGTTACCGCCTGGAAAGAGGGCTGAAAGATGCTGATGAAGTCATGGCACTGTTAGTTCAACGGGTATCTGGGAGTTATCACGGTTATTACTATTACCCTCATGTTGCTGGTGTCGGTTTGTCATATAACACTTATGTATGGAGTAAAGAGATCGATCCCGATGCAGGTATGCTGAGAATTGTTATGGGACTGGGTACAAGAGCGGTAAACAGAGTAGAAGGGGACTATCCCAGGATTGTCCCATTGAATAACCCACTTCTAATGCCGTTATCCGACAAGGAAAATATAAGAAAATTTTCCCAAAAAGATCTGGATATCCTGGATGTAAGAAGTAGCGGAAAACATACTGTCTCTTTTTACAGCCTCGATAAATCAAATATACCTTTTGATTTAAATTGGATTGCGATCAGAGATAATGAGATGATGAGAAAACTGAGGGATTCCGG
>JASMTO010000006.1:0-4081 GCA_041694215.1 bacterium | reverse complement strand
AACAAAAAATATCCTAACAAGAGGATAGATATTACAGAACCTGACAGTTTACAGATCATGGGAAGGGTGATCTGGATGTGGCGGGAGATGTAAGCTTCAGCTTCATTGTGTAGTTAATTAAAATCTTTATTTGCACAGCATATCTATGCAAAATTAAAAATAAATCAACTCTTAGGTATTAAATATTTTTGGAGATGTAACATGTTTAAACAATCCTTATTTTTTCTAATATGCTTATTCATTCTTATATCTTTCAATACGTATGCTACTGACAACAAAACTCCAAAATATTACTGTGATAATAAAGAAACAATAATGGAGTATGAAGCATTAATACAAAAATATCCAAACGACCCTAATGCGCACACATTGGACGCCCTTTGGCTTGGTTTATGTATTAAGACGGGTAGAGGGGATTTAACAATTCCAGAGGCTAATAGAATATTTGAAAAAATTAGAGGTCAAATTATTAGAGAAATGGAAGAAGAAAAGAAAAAAAAGGAAGAAAGTGAAAAATTATAACGAATTGGATATTAAAAAGATACTATTTGAGAAAAAAGATATTTTCAATGTAATAGACTGGGGGGAAGGCATACCGGAATACTGGAATTTATACTCGAATGAAAATTTAACTAATTGCTGGTACATTGTTTACTCATGTAATCTTCATGACACTATAATATCATCTTCACATGTTTTGATTCTTGAGAAGGAGTCCAACAAAATTCTTTATGATGGAAGTTGTAGCGATGAAGGATAATATATGCTTAAAATAGTTTCCAGCGTAAAAAATATTCGTGTTTTTATTATTGTTTTCATGGTTTTTCTTTTTGCTATATCAGCATTTGCAAGTACATTAACCGGCAAGATTGTTGATGTAGCTGACGGTGACACTGCAACTCTACTAACTTCAAATAACAAGCAAATTCGCATTAGACTAAACTGCATAGATGCTCCGGAAAAATCACAAGGTTTCGGACAAAGGTCTAAGAAATCTTTAATAAATTTAATAGCCGGCGAATACGTTGAAATAAAAAAACATGATGTTGATAGGTACGGGCGGACTATTGGTACAATTTTTTTAAATGGAGCTGACATAAATCTTACACAAGTGAAAAAAGGAATGGCTTGGGTTTATGATCGGTATTGTAGTGATCCCACCTATTATAGAGCGGAAAGACAATCAAAAAGCTCTCATTTAGGTTTGTGGAGCCAGCCTAACCCTATAGAACCCTGGAATTATAGACGAGGTAAAAGAAGCAGTTCTAATAGCATAAACTCTAATCCAAACTGCGGTGACAAAAGATACTGTAATCAGATGGATAGTTGTCAGGAAGCTATATTTTATCTGAAACAATGCGGTGTCCCAACCTTGGACGGCGATGGCGACGGAACACCCTGCGAAAGTTTGTGTGATTAATAAAAATGTGCGGCGGAATGGCTTTTTTAAACAAAAATAATGAGTTGGTAAAAATATATTATCCTCAGCCTTATCCTAAAATTGAAGTTTTTAAAAAAGACAAATCAAAAGTACAAAGTATCTGGGGCAGAAGGAATGAAAAGGAGTTTGAAGGTTCTGAAATACCGGTGACTGGTTGGGCAAGGATAGAAGCTATTAAAGCTGGCAAATGGCATAAATACAATCCCGAAAAAGTTTACATTTTACCTGAGAAATATATGGAAAAAGATAAAAATGGTAAATCACACTGGTTTGAACCTCCTATGGATAGATCATTGGTAGGATTACTTGTTGAAGCTGAAAAGCACCAGAGTGTAGTATATGTTGTTACTATTCCTTCACCAAAAAAATATGTGCATATACACAACAGGTGGCCATTGTTAGGAAAAGAATTTTTTCAGGATGTTATTTTTCAAGAGTTCTTTGCGTAGTGTTTTGGTAAAACCATATAAAATTCTTGACAAAAACATCATTTTTAGTAAAAACTATAAATACGTATTAAGGTTTACTTTTGCAAAAGCGATACTAAAAGAACCGGACTTAAAGCCCGGTTCTTTTAGTTAGGACAACTTTAATGCCATTATTTTTAGGTAGAAACAGTTAACAAAATTTTGAGTTTTCTTTCTATATGATTTAATGAAAAAGCGGTCACGAAATGGTCACGTTTTTACATGAAAATAGTTATATTTGTTATGATTGCATTTGTTAAAAAGATAATATATATAGTGTTTTACAAAGGTCGGCAAATGTTGCAAAGCGGTTCGATACCGCCCGCGCCTATTATTTACCAGTTCGTTATCATTTTAATCATTCGGTATTTTCTTTAATAATTGCTGCCCGCCAGGCAAATAAATCTATTTATTTCAATATGGAGATATCTTTTTTGGGAAAATTTAATCCGTAGAAATTGGTTCCGCCAATGTTCAGAGACGCGATTAAAATATTTTTATATGGATATATCCCTTTTTTCAGGACATTGTTCACTTTGGAGACATACTCTCTGAAATCTTTATCGGTGAAAAAAATACCTTCATTTTTTCGTTTCAGCATCCTTCCAAAATGTCCGCTTTCAGTATGGTAAATGACTTCCAGATTTTTCAGAAATTTCTCAAAATTTTCAGATTCTGAAAAGTGATAAACACTGACAAAACATTTTTCGCAACCGGGGCAATCCTGCTTACAAGGGGAATTCTTACGGTATTCCGCCAACGTTGCATAAAAGGCAAGGTTGGCAGGTGTAAGAGATATGACTTTTTCATTATAAATGATGTTAGAATTTGCCAGATTGATTTGCAGCTTTTCCACATTTGATAAACTAACTGCAGAAAGTATATGAGCAATTGTTTTTGTGTAGGTATTTTGATCCAGTACTTCAGAAAGGACTATTATAGGAATTTCTGATATTTCTATTTCCACCTGGTTTGCATTGAAAAAAATTTTCTGGCCATTATTTCGGTGCACTTCAAGCATTTTGTTTTCAGGAAAATAAAATTCGCTATGCCTTTCAGCAATGTCATCCACAAAAACGTGATAAATTTTGTCATTCGGCTTACCGTACATCATCATTGCAATATAAAGGTATATACTCATTGTTTTTCTGCCTCCGGTGATTGAGGCATGAATTGTATCTTCATTTGTGCGCTTTGCTGTTATTTGTGTCAACGTGTTAAAAATAGTATTTGTAGCGGCAATGCTGTCATTAAAAGATTTTATATCATTCAACGGTATTTCTCCTACTTCAGGTACAATTATATTTTCTGGAGGAAAAGATGGAGAGATTTTAAGCTCTTCACAACATTTGTAAAAATAACCATAGGTTTTGTCTAATAATTTAGATAAAATCTGCTCCCGGCCTTTGAGGGTGGTAATGACATAAATTTCATCGATACTTACCTGTTTGTGTTTTTTTAGCGCATAGATTGTTTCAGTAAGTATTGCCGGGAAAATTCCGTGAACTGCTAGTAAGATATTAATAATCCACCACCATTTTTTGATTTTGAACAATTATCTATAATTTTTCTCATTTTTTCAATATTGAAATTTACCTAAAATAAAATTATGTGCTATAATATTAAATATGAAAAAGTTATTTTTGGTATTTAATCATACCCTAACTGATAGCCAAAGAAAAGATGCCATTGAAAATTTTGAAATCTCTGAGATTATGGCATTGCCCGAAGATCTTAAAAAAATATGGTCATCGATTCCCCCTGAAGGTGACCTCGATATAAACCAATTAAAATATATTACCGACTGGCTTGATAAATACGCTGCAAAAAATGACTATGTGCTTGTGCAGGGGGAATTCGGTGCTGTGTTTTACATTGTGGATTTTGCATTCTGCAAAAGCTTAATCCCTGTGTATGCCACCACAAAAAGGGAGTATGAAGAAAGAGTTTTGGATGATGGATCTGTGGAAAGAAAACATATTTTCAAGCATGTCACTTTCCGAAAATATAGAAGATTTTATCCGGTGACATCTTAACCATTAAATATCAGTAAAAGGGGTAATGTCAATTTAATTGTGTCAGTCACCACCCTTGAATTAATTTTATCCATTAAAGGTCTCCTCAAGAATATGAGAATACCTCAATTTCCTCTGCTGATATTTTAAGCTTTTAT
>JASMTO010000005.1:0-15479 GCA_041694215.1 bacterium | reverse complement strand
GACACAACTTTCCACATGGTTTTGTAGTATTATTAACGCTATTTTGTTAAGAGCACCTTTTACGGCAGATATCTGGTTTATGATATCGATACAATATTTGTCTTCTTCCACCATTCTTAATATACCTTTAACCTGACCTTCTACGCGCTTAAGGCGCTCCAGAACGTTGTGATGTTTTATACTACAACTGTCATGGACCACTTTGTTTTTCCCTCCCATATTTCTATTTTTTTACAAACTCATATCCGGCTTCTTCAATGGCTTCATAAATATCTTCTATACTTACTTTGTCTTCATCGAAATGTACTTTTACTTCACCTTGTTCAAGATTTACCTCTGCAGAATGAACGCCCTCCAGTGCATTAATTTCACCTTCCACTGCGTTCTTGCAATGTTGGCAACTCATACCTCTTACACCGATTATCTCTTCTTTCATTTCAGGCCTCCTTTTTTATTTATTTCCTACGTTTTAGCAAATAATTGTTATATTTGCCATTTTCTTAATCTTAATGCATTTGATACTACGGATACAGAGCTAAACGCCATAGCGCTACCAGCTATGATCGGGTTGAGAAGGCCGGCAGCAGCTACAGGAATGCCAATTATATTGTATATAAATGCCCAGAAGAGGTTTTGTTTTATATTTTTTATGGTAGCTCTGCTTAATTTTAACGCTTTGTAAACATTTATCAGGTTTTCATTTATAATTGTTATATCCCCGGTTTCTACGGCGATGTCGGATCCGCTACCCATTGCAATCCCTATATCACTTAGCGCAAGAGCTGGTGCATCATTTATACCATCCCCCACCATGGCTACATTTATGCCATTGTTTTGGAGCTGTTTTATTTTTTCTGCTTTATCAGCCGGCTTTACTTCAGCAAACACGTTATTTATGCCAACCATCGCAGCAATTTTTTCGGCTGTTTTTTTGTTATCACCTGTTATCATGTATGTTTTAATACCTTCTTTTTGCAGTTTGTTAACTGTTTCTTTTGCATCGCTTCTGATTGTATCAGAAATACCTATAAATCCCACAATATTGCCATCAATAACCACCGTGATTGTTGTGTATCCCTTTTCTTCCATTATTTTCAGATAATTTTCTCTAGCGGAGTTATAGATGCTTTTATCATTTATCAATTTGTTGTTACCGATGACTATATTTTTCCCCTTAACTTTTCCTTTTATTCCTCCGCCGGGAATGGTTTCCACTTCTTCAGCCTTATACATTTCGCCTATTTTATGATAATTAACAATTGCTCTGGCGAGGGGGTGCTCTGAATAATTTTCAAGTGATGCAGCAGTTTTTATAAATTCGTCAGAGTCTAATTCATTGTTAATAATATTGATTTCTTTTACAGCCGGTTTCCCCTCTGTTATTGTACCTGTCTTGTCAAAGCATATGGCATCGATTTTGCCCAACTGCTCCAGATATGCTCCACCTTTGAAAAGGATTCCGTTTTCCGCTCCTTTACCTGTTGCCACCATAATCGATGTTGGTGTGGCAAGTCCTAAAGCGCAGGGGCAGGCAATGACCAATACAGCAACAGAGGGTAAAATTGCACCTTCAACTCCTACATTTAAAAAGGAAAACCAGATGAGAAAGGTAGCTAAAGCTATGGCTATTACGGCCGGCACAAAATATGAAGATACGACATCAGCAAAACGCTGGATGGGGGCCTTTTGCCCCTGAGCATTTTCCACAATTTTTATAATTTGTGACAGTGTAGTGTCTTCACCAACTTTAGTAGCTTTATATCTGAAAGGTTTATTATAGTTTATTGTGCCGCAAAAAACCTCAGAATTTTCATGTTTTTCCACGGGAATACTTTCACCAGTGAGCATGGACTCATCCACAACGGCATTACCATCTGTGATTATCCCGTCCACCGGCAGTGTTTCCCCTGCTTTTACTACTATCAAATCACCTACGGCAACCTTTTCCACCGGGATTTCTACCGTCTCACCGTTTTTTTCCACTCTTGCAGTTCGGGGAGCTAGATCAATAAGTTTTTTTATTGCATCGGATGTTCTGCCTTTCGCTTTTGATTCCAGGTACTTGCCTAGTAAAATAAGTGTGATCAGTATTGCTGATGTTTCAAAATAGAGATGCCCTCCTGTAAATATATTATACAAACTGAAAAAATATGCAGCAGAAGTACCCATAGCCACCAGGACGTCCATATTTGCCGTTAAATGTTTCAAATTTTTATAAGCACCTCTATAAAATTGCCATCCAGCGATAAACTGTACAGGTGTGGCCAGTGTTAACTGCAGCCAGGGATTCATTAAAATCTCTGCGACTGGTTTTAGAGATATGAGATGAAAAAGCATACCTGCCAAAAGTGGGACAGAGAGAGCAGCAGAAAAGATCAGCTTGTATTTCTGGAGATTTTCTTCACTTATATTCTTTTGTGTATTTGCTTCTTTTGTATTTGCAGGGCTGGCTTTGTAACCAAGGGCATTTACCATTTCCACTAAATTGTTTTCGCTAACAGCCTCTTTCAGATATTCTACTTCAGCCTTTTCTGTGGTCAGATTAACTGTGGCACTAAGCACACCTATTGTTTTATTCAATTTCTTTTCGATTCTTGATGAACAGGCTGCGCAGGTCATCCCTTTGATATTCAAAGTTGATTTGTTTTTTTCCACCCCATAACCGAGATCTTCTATTATTTTTACAGCTTTGCGTATGTCATCTGTATTATTAAAACCGATAACAGCTTTTTCAGTCTGCAGGTTAACAGTGATATTGCTGAGCCCTTCAGGTTTTGAAAGTTTTTTTTCAATTCTATTTGAGCAGGCAGCGCAGGTCATCCCTGTTATTTTCAATGTAATTGTCTTATCATTTTTTTCAGTCATAAATCCTTCTCCTATACCATTACCCTGTAGGGGTATAGATAATACATTTTTGTTATTAGTCAATGGAAAATTTCTTGATACCATCCGAAAAGTGCATATATTTGCTGGTAAAAAATGAAAATTTTTACTACCATTAATGCACTAAGAATTTTGCTAGTTTTATAAGACGAATCGCAGGAATTGTTAGTATTTAGGGGTGAGATTCCTCGGCTTTGCTTGCCCTGTTAAATCCGTCTTGCAGACGGACTACCTTTGGTAGTGTTTAACAGGGCGATAGATGACAGGAAACGATCAGGGCGAGGGATGACAACTACATATTTGTGTCATTACGATGAGCCACCGACAGGTGGTGAAGAGAAATCTCAGATGTTGTTTGACAAAGTACCCCCTCTTGCATCTCCCCTTAAAGTAGGGGGAGAAACCAGTTCCTTCCCCTAAGATAGGGGAAGGGTAGGATGGGGTATGAGAGATTCCTTGACCCCACTTCGTTTTGCTTGGAATGATATTTTGGGATAGGGACAATATATTGTGTCATCCCGACCGAAGCGGAGGGAACTTCACCTATATATTAACAATTTCTGCGATTCTGCTTATAATTGCGGCGGTGAAACGCCATTTCTAAAAGATAAACATTCCTTTTTAGTTTTGTTACTTTCTTGACTGCAACTTAGTATTAAAGCGGCAGAGACATGATGATATTTTGAAGTATTTGAAGACATAAGCATTATAAGAAAATTTTGTTGACAATTTCATCAAAGCGAAATACACTTTGTATTACAGAGGTAGTAAAATGATAAGCGTAAGATTACCGAAAGATCTTGAATCAAAAATCGATAAATTGTCAAAGCAAGGTAACACCACAAAGTCGAATATTATTAAAGAAGCATTGGAAAAGTATATTAACGAAGAGGAAAACAAGTCAAATCCATATTTGTTAGGAAAAGATTTGTTTGGTAGGTACGGAAGTGGAAAAGGTGATTTATCAAAAACGTATAAAACTAAATTAAAGGATAAAATTGGTGAAAAAAACTTTAATTGATGCTGGTCCTTTGATTGCTCTATTTGATAAAGATGATATTTACCACACATCTATAGTGGATTTTCTTAAAAAATATAATGGATATTTGTTCACAACATTCCCAGTTATCACAGAAGTTATACATATGCTTGATTTCAATGTTAATGCTCAGATAGATTTTCTTAAATGGCTTAATGTGGGTGCAGTAGAATTAAAGCAACTGAGTATTGCCGATATTCCGAGGATTATAGAACTTTCTGAAAAATATTCCGATGTACCAATGGATTTTGCTGATGCAAGTTTAATCATTGTATCTGAATCAGAAAATGTCAAAGAGATTATATCAATCGATTCCGATTTTTATATTTATAGGAATATAAGGAATGAGTATATAAAAAACATTTTTCATTCTTAGCTTTACTATTTACACTTCGCAAGTGTTGGTAAAAGCTCCTTCCTTAAAAAGGGGAAGGTAGTTAAGAGATTTCCACCGCAATAAACGATATAGCAAAGAAGTATGCTTATTCAATAAAAGGGAAGATAAATGGAATTTTTGCTTATTTTTAATAAATCGATTTTACCGCTTTTTCTGACATTATCTGTAGCTTTCGTTTACTACCGAATATTCAAACCAAATATTAAAGATATAGCCAATATCACTCTTACTATACTTGCCCCAATAATGACTTTTGAGGCATTGGTGAAGCATCAGATAAGTCTTTCGACACTGATTATGCCCATAATATTTGCTTTTATACTGACTTTTGCTCTGATTGCTGTGGCTTATTTCTGTTATTATGTTTTTAGGCTTAGCTCTTCGCAAAAAATTCCCCTGCTTCTATCTGCATCCATGATGAACACTGGTAATTTTGGACTCCCCCTTATCTATTTTACTTACGGGGCAGAGGCTGAAGTGTATTCCATTATTTATTTTATAGCGTTCAGTATTCCCTTGAGCACAGTGGCTATCTATATCAGCAGTGACAAAAATTCGGTTTGGGAGATAATTAAAGATATTCTAAAAATACCCATTTTCCATGGGTTGGTTGCTGCGATTGTAATTAATTTTTTTGGTATAAATTTACCTTCGAGTCTTGACAAAAGCATATCACTACTAAGCCAGGCGGCTATTCCCATGATGATTTTTGTGTTGGGGTTGCAGCTTGCGGCTATAAAATTGGAATTTGGCTTTTTGAAGGTTGTAGGCATTGCTACTTTTATACGTTTAGTAGTTTCACCTGCGCTGGCTGTTGTTATGCTTAAGTTGCTGGGGATAAGCGCTTTGGAGCATAATGTGGCAATATTACAGACATCAGGACCCGTTGCTGTTTTGACTTTGCTGTATGCTATTCGTTTTAACAGATCTCCGCACCTTTTATCGGCAATAATATTTGCCACGACGCTTATTTCGGGGCTGACATTGACTGTACTGATAAAGCTGCTGTAAGATAGTGTTAAGTGTTAAGTGCTAAGTTTACCCTGTTAATGAATGTGTTCCACTATCATTGGTTATCTGTACTCTTATGGAAATTTTTGCAGTGAGCCCGTTTACTTGACGTTGAAAAGTTTTTAATTTTCTGATATAAATTAAAAATGGACAAGCAAATACACACATTAGCAAAACTAATCAGATCTGCAAAGAAACCGGTTTTTTTTACTGGAGCTGGGGTTAGCACGGATAGCGGCATACCAGATTTCAGATCACCGGATAAGGGATTGTGGAGGTCAACTTCTGCTCAGGAGCTTATGTTTATAGACAATTTTAAGAGAAATCCTGAGCACTTTTACGATTTTGCACTGAAATATTTTAAGGATTTATTGAATGCAAAGCCTAACATTTCCCATTATTTTATTGCCGAGATACAGAAAACTGTACAAGAATCTTATGTTATTACGCAGAACATCGATAATTTACATCAAAAAGCTGGATCACATAATGTTATCGAACTACATGGGAATTTTGCTAACAGTTATTGTCTCAATTGTAATCAAGAGATTAAAACCACCAAGGTTTTTAATATGCTTGAGAAAGGGATAAATCCTCCGAAATGTCCCATTTGTGAAGGTTTGATTAAACCGGATGTGGTGTTTTTTGGTGAATTTCTTCCGGAGGATGCTTTGGAAAAAGCTGTGTCAGTTTCTGAAAATGCTGATCTGTTTATTGTGCTAGGTTCATCACTTGTGGTTAATCCTGCTGCTCTGATGCCAGGATATGCTAAAAAGGGCGGAGCTTCAGTTGTCATACTGAATAGGTATGAGACACCGTACGATTCTGTGGCGGATATTGTAATCCATGATAAATTGAGTAATATCATACGTGATATCAAAAGGGTTTTTTATGAATAAAGGTTTGGAGAAAATGTGGGCACCTTGGCGTATGAATTATATTGATGGTTCATATAAAAATGAAGGTTGTATTTTTTGTGTTAAGCCTAATCAGAATAATGACAGAGAGAATCTTATTTTATATAGGGGAAAAACCTGCTTTACAATGATGAACCTTTTCCCGTATAATAACGGTCATATTATGATTTCCCCTTATAAGCACACAGGAAATTTGGAGGATTTGTCAGATGAGGAAATGGTGGAAATAATGACCTTATCTAAAAAGTTTATAAGAGTTATGAAGCTCTCATTAAACCCTTCAGGCTTTAATGCCGGGTTTAATATCGGAAAGGTTGCCGGCGCGGGTGTGGCAGATCATTTGCATTTGCATATAGTACCCCGCTGGGAGGGAGATACAAATTTTATGCCTGTAATAGGGGAGACGAAAGTAATTTCCGAGCATATCTTACAAACCTATGACAAACTTAAGAATGCTTTAAGTAGATTGGAGGAGAAATGAAAATAATCAGCACGATAATTAAAACGGTAGTAATAGTAGCCATTGTAATATTTGCCACGTTGAATATGCATAATGTGCAGCTAAAGTATTTTTATGGCAAAGATCCTGTGAATCCGCCTCTGTTTCTTGTAATTATTATTGCTGTTTTTGTTGGTATTATTCTTGCAGCATTAGTGGCTTTTTCAGAGAAAATGAAGACGAGAAAGGAAATCAATAATCTGAAAAAGAACCTGAAAGAAGCGGAAAAAGAGATAACCAGACTCCGCAATTTACCTTTAAGCAAAGAAAAAGATAGTGCGGGAGAGCAATCTGGAACCTAAATATATTATTACCATTTTTCTTGTCTTAATAATTGGAGTAGTTCTGATATATTTTCGCCACAGGAGAACCGATGATATGGACGAGTACAGCGAAAAGCATTTTCTAAAAGGTTTCGGTTTTCTTGCGGAGAATAACATTGCCAAAGCATTGGATGAATTTTCCAATGTGCTTATGCAAAACAATGACAATATCGAGATTTATGCTTCCATGGGATCTCTTTTCCGGAGAAATGGGGATTATGCCAAAGCTGTCCATATCCATGAAAGTGCTTTGAGCAGCCCCAAGCTTCCTGAATCCGTGAGAAAATATGTTCAATTTGAGCTTGTAAAGGATTACCGGGCATGGGGGCAGTATAAACAGGCCAAATATTATTTGGAGGATCTCTTAAAACAGGATAAATCCCCGGTATTGGTAAAAATTTTGGCTGAGATCAATTTCGAGCAGGAAAACTATGAAGATGCGGAAAAACTGTTTCACAGATTTGAGAAATTATCCCGCAAGGATTACTCCGACTGGAGATCTTTTTGTATATATAAACTGGCGTTACAAGAAACGGAGAATAAACAGAAATTAAAGCTGATTGAAAAAAGCCTTAAAATCTCCCCAGAGCTTAGAATATCTAACCTGGAATATATCAGAACACTTTTTGCAAGTGATTATAAAGAAAAAGGAATATCAGCGATTAACAGCTTTATTGAAAATGATTTGGTTGCAACGGAAGATGATTTAAATGAAATGAGAGAGTATTACTACGATTATAGTGATGTTAAAGATTTTGATCAGCTTGTAATGAGAGAAGTATCTGCTAAAGCAAGTAATCCATTTTATACACTTTTTCTGGCTGAGTATTTCATCAAAAAAGATGATCCAACAAAAGCTAAGGAAGTTATAAGGGACTTTATCAATGAACATGGTTCTTTTGTAATACTCCTGAAGAAATATAGCCAGATGCATCTGGATAGCGTATTTGTGAATGCTTTTATCAATGAATATGAATATAAATGTCTTTCATGTAACACATTATTCAATGATTATTATACAATCTGTGCCAACTGCAAATCTCTGGAAAAGATAAAGCCTGCATAAGTTTATGGGAGAAAATTCCGCAACCCTTACCCCAATGATGAAACAGTATTATGAGGTTAAAAAGCAATATCCTGATCATTTGCTTTTTTTCCGTATGGGTGATTTCTACGAAATGTTTGGCGATGATGCCAGAGAGGCATCCGGTATTTTGGGGATTGCACTAACCAGTAGGAATAAAAAAGAAAAAGATCCTATTCCCATGTGCGGAATACCCTACCATGCGTATAAAACGTATCTTAACAAATTGCTGAATGCCGGGAAAAAAGTAGCCATATGCGAGCAGTTGGAGGATCCTTCTCAAGCAAAAGGTATTGTAAAGCGTGGGGTTAACCGCGTGATTTCTCCAGGGACAGTAATTGATGAAGACTCTCTACCATCCCATGATTTCAATCTTCTGATGTCTGTATATAAAACTAACGAGGATTACAATATTTGCGCCGTTGATACCTCAACAGGTGATGTTTTTCTGCAAAAACAGAGAAATATAGATGATTTTATTACAAAGTGGAAGCCTAAAGAAATTGTAGCCAATTGCGAAATATCACACCAAAATGTCGGCTTTCATAAGGTAGAAACAAGCTATCATTTTAAAACAGTAGAGGAAAAAATACTCAGACATTATGGTGTCACGACAGCAAAATCGCTGGGAATTTATGAGAAGGATTTGCTTTACCCCCTTTGCTATATTTTGGATTATCTATCTGAGAGCTTTATCGATATTACTTTGAAAAAACCTGTTTTGCTGAGCCCTGACAACGAGGTTTACCTTGACGCTGTTGCTGTAAACACCCTGGAGGTAGTCAGGGCAGCTGATTCTCCGGATGGTCCCAGTCTTTACTCTGTGTTGAATAAATGTGTCACGGCAATGGGTATGCGCTTGCTAAAAAAATGGCTGCTATCCCCCTGCAGAAACCTACCTGAAATCTCCAGGAGACAGAGTATTGTGGAGTTTTTTGTGGATAATTCCACATATAGCAGGAGTATTCGGGAGCTTTTAAGTAATGTGTATGATCTTGAGCGTATAGCCTCACGTATTATCGCAGACAGAAGCAGCCCTAGGGATTTGATATGGCTGAAAGAGTCCGTAGCCTTTCTGCCTGAGATAAAAAAGTATCTGGTGGAAACAGGTCATCCTAATATATTGGATTTTACGAAGCGTTTCGACAATCTTGAGGATATTTATACATTAATTAAAGGTGCAATTCTAGATGACCCTCCAGTGAATATAACGGAAGGGGGGATTATTAAAAGTGATTTTCATGAAGAAGTGAAAAAACTCAGGGATATAAAAGATAACAGTAAATCGATGCTTACTTCAATAGAGGCGTCGGAAAAAGAAAAGACAGGTATTCCCACACTAAAGGTTCGTTATAATAAAGTCTTCGGATATTATATTGAGATCAGTAAAACACATTCCTCCAAAGTACCCGATTACTACAAACGTAAGCAAACATTAGTTAATGCTGAGAGATTTATTACCGATGATTTGAAACAGCTGGAGGATGAAATACTTAACGCCGAAGATAAACTGTCCAGGCTTGAGTATGAGATATTTGTCGATATACGCAGAAAGATCAGGGATGAGGCTCACAGAATTCGGAATGTGGCTGAGATTATTGCAGAGCTTGATACATTGATTAACTTTGCAATAGTCGCTGTTGAGAACAATTATTGTAAACCAGAGCTGGGTGATTTTGATGATATAAAAATCATTGATGGCAGACACCCTGTGGTGGAAAGAAATATGTCTGAGCCCTTTATTCCTAATGACGCTTTTCTTGACACATCGAATAATAATTTATTGATTATTACCGGGCCAAATATGTCTGGAAAGAGCACATATATCAGAATGGTGGCTCTGAATACACTCCTTGCGCATACTGGATCTTTTATTCCAGCCTCCAGGGCAAGGATTTCATTGGTGGATAGGATTTTTACCCGTGTTGGGGCAAAAGATAATTTGGCAAAAGGTGAGTCCACTTTCATGGTGGAAATGGTTGAGACAGCGAATATTCTTAACAATGCCACAGAAAAATCCTTGATAATACTGGATGAAATAGGGCGGGGTACTTCCACATTTGATGGGCTCTCCATTGCCTGGGCGGTAGCTGAGTATATACTAAACAATATTGGTGCAAAGACACTTTTTGCCACCCACTATCATGAGCTGACAGATATCCCGAGGATTAACAAAGGGAGTAAAAATTATACCGTTGAAGTGAAAGAGTGGAAAAATGAAGTGATTTTTCTTAGGAATATTATAGAAGGTAGTGCAGATCGCAGTTATGGTGTTTATGTGGCAAAAATTGCAGGGTTACCGGAAGAAGTCATCAATCGTAGTAATGAAATTATGGAAACGCTGGAGAAAAATGAGTATAATATAAATGGTGTGCCAAAGCTTGGGAAAAGATCCGGCGGTGGAAATCCTGAAAAAGTTATTGAGCCGATACTGCTTTTTGAAGAACACCCGGTTGTGGAGGAGTTGAAATTACTGGATATTAACAGTATTACGCCGTTGGAGGCATTGAATATGTTAAATAAACTGAAGGAGATGGTGGAAAATGACTAAGCATTTGAGTCTGGCAAGGTATATTTTTTCATCCCCTGACAGAACGTCCGCCTTTCTTTTCAGCAGTGTCCCATTGTGGGTGATCTTGATTTTTATGATTGCAGGTACACTTAAGCCCCTTAACGGTGCATTTTTGATACTAATAGTCTTCATGTCCAGAGCTGTCGTCAATGCTTTTGTGGATAAACAACTTTTTGTATCATTTTTGGATCAAATAATGACAAGTATTTTTAAAATTTTTACTGTGTTTCTTTATTCTGTGCTGATTTTTGTTACAGCTATTACTTTAGCATTTTTTGATGGTTTTTGGGGCATCGGTATGCTGATTTTTATCATTATTTTTATTGGCTATTATATATTTGTACTTTCCCCAAGGTTTGGCGTTAGATTGTGGAATGCCGGCATCCGTCCTGTCTCCACAGCTTTCTATGATTTTATGATAGCACTCATCTGGATTTCCATACTTCTCTCCACCGGCAACAAAATTAATGTGATCTTTCTTATTTTGCTTTTGATTATATTTCATTTCAAAAAAGTATCGAAAATTTATGAAAGTGTGTTATAAGAGACCATGCCAACATTGAATGTAATTGCTTCGGGGAGTTCCGGTAATTGTTACCATATTGAGCATTGTGATATGCATATATTTGTGGATATTGGTGTCTCCAGGTATAAGGTCGATGAAATCCTGGAAAAAGAGGATATCCCTGATTCTGAAAAAATTTTGTTGTTTCTCACACATGAGCATCATGATCATGTATCCGGATTGATTCCTTTTATTAATAGATATAATCCGATTGTGTTTTCCAGTGAAGGCACAGCGGACGCTTTAAAATCAAAGAAAATCGATGTGAATGATTTCTATATCCTAAAAAAGGACAATTCTTATGATTTTCAAAACATATCCATTGATTGTTTTCAGATAATGCATGACAGTATTGAGCCGCTGGGATACCGGTTGTCACTGGGTGAAAAAGCCATTACATTTGCTACAGATCTGGGGTATGCTTCGAATTATGTAGAAGATTTTCTGAAATATTCTGACATAGGCATCCTGGAGTCAAACTATGATGAAGAACTACTAAAAAAGGGGAGCTATCCAATGCACCTGAAGAAAAGAATTTTATCTTCCAAAGGGCATCTATCCAATAAAGAAGCTTTGAATATTGCAGCAAAGATTTCCGGATTCAGATTGAAGGAACTTTTGCTTGGGCATGTGAGTGAGGAAAATAACGATTATGATTTATTGCGGCGCTACAGTGATTTTGCTACAAAGAATTTTGGATTTAAAACGCACTTTTTAAGGCAAAACAGTCAGGTTCATCGGGTGGAGTTTTAGGAATGATAATTGTAATAACCAGTGTTGTGTGTATTTTACAATTTCTGTTTGTGCTGCTGAATTTTTTGGGTCTGCCTGGAAATATTCTGGTGTTGATTCCACCTGTAATTCTTTATTTTACTGATTTAATAACAGGTGGCCAGCTTATTGGCATTATCTCAGTTATTCTTGCTGGTGAAATTATTGAGTGGATTTCTGGCTTTTTCGGTTCCAAAAAGAAAGGGGTGAGTAATAAAAGTGTTTTTGCGTCAATAGTCGGGGCTTTTATTTTGGGGATTTTGATGGCACCTATCCTCTTTGGAGTGGGTGCGTTGCTGGGTTCGGTGATTGGTGCGTTTGCGGGGACATTTATTTATGAAAAGTTGACTTCAGCGGATAACAGCACCGCTTTATTAAGAAGTACATCTGTAATGAAAAATCGGATATTTGCTATAATTGTGAAATTTGCACTTGGTGTTGCTGCGACTATAATGACAGGTTTTTATATTTATAACTGATTTAGTTTTTTTAATTCTTGGCGGAAATCCTTTGCTAATTTCCAGTCATCCACCTACACTTACGAAGTGTAGGTGGGGAAATTTTATATATAATAATAAATTTTACTATTATGTGTCTTTTTTTCTATCTCACTTTTTTGATATAAATATTCAAGATGTGATGCAGCTTCGCCGGTTGCAAACCATTTCTGTGCAATTGGGAAATCCTCCCACGTTCTATAATTAATATCCCAGCTCATTTGGGATGCCACTTCATAGGCACTCATGGCTTTTTTATTGCTTTTTAATATATCAACTACTTCCTCCAACCTTTCATTGTGGTGCCTGATTAATTCATTAATTCTTTTATTGATATCGGTAATAATTCTCCTGTGAGCTGGCAATACGAGTTCTATCTCATAGTTAGATATTTTCTTGAGATTCTTTATATAATTATCTAATGGATTTGTATCTCCCATTGTTTCAATCGAAATAATGGGCGTTATATCATTTAGGATATGATCCCCTGAGAATAAGATTTTATTTGCCTTCTCATATATACACATATGACCCTGCGTATGACCAGGGGTTGAAATAAATGTTAGATTATAGTTATTAATGGATATTGTGTCACCTTCTTTGCTGGGGATAAAACTAAAGTTACCCTTATGGGAAAACATATTTCCAGGATGCTTTAGTATTGCTTTTCCTAAAAACTCTTCGGGAAAACCATTTTGTTTAAAAATCTCAAACATTTCATCCCATATGCTTGGATTATTTAATATATGACCATCCACTTCTGACATATATATTTTTGCTTTATTTTGTGACAATTCTTTTATTAAACCTAACAATCCAGCATGGTCAGCGTGCATATGGGTAATAATCAGATCTAAATTTTGAAAATCGATATCTAGTGAATGCAATGCATCCATTAATGCTGCCGAGCATTCCTGCATGTTCATAGCGGTATCTATTAATATAGATTTTCTACCATCCTTTATAAGATAATCATTTACACTTTTAAGAGGATTCCGAGGCAAAGGTATTTCAATTTTATATATGCTATCTAATATTTGTTCTATAGCCATTAAATTAAGTAACCTCCATCACATACTATACATGAGCCTGTCGTAAAGGTAGACGCATCAGATGCTAAGTATAATGCTGCACCTGCAATTTCAATTGGCTTAGCGTGCCTTTGCAGTGGAGTAGTTTTGACAAAACTGTCATAAAATTTATCATTTTCAAAGAGTGTCTTTGCAAATTTTGTCTCAGTAAGTCCAGGCAGGATAGCATTAACCCTGATGTTAAGTGATCCTAATTCCAGCGCAAAAGATTTGGTCATCATTATTAAACCGGCTTTTGTAATAGAGTATATTCCTTGGTAATAGCTTGGCTTGACACCTTCAACAGAAGATATATTTATTATTGAGCCGCCATTATTTTTCCCCATAAGATTTGCTGCCCTTTTTATCATAAGAAAAGGCCCTTTTAGATTAACCTCAAATGTTTTATCCCATGCTCCTTCCTCAGCATCTTTTAATGGTCCAAAATATGGATTTGTGGCAGCATTGTTAACCAAGATGTCACATCCACCAAATTTTGATTTAATATATTCAAATAATTTTTCTATTTCTTCCTTTTTGCCTACATGTGTTGCAAAGGGGATGGCCTTTCCACCTTGTTTAACTATATCATTTGCGACCTTTTCTAAGCCTTCTTTCTTTCTGCTTACAAGTATAACCTGTGCTCCATATTCAGCAAACGTCCGGGATATTGCCTCGCCAATACCTCTGCTAGCCCCTGTAACTATTGCAGTTTTGTTTTTTAAACTAAAACCTACTGTTTCCATAATACACCTTCCTATTTGTTTTCCCATGGATTATAAAAGGAATAACCCTTACTACTAAAAAAATTTTCTAAATATATCTTATCAATACAGTCAAATCTAATGGAAACTATTTTACTGCTGGAAGCCGTATCCAAAGTGAAGAAAGAAAGAATTTTTCTCTTTGACTGCCTTAAATCATGAGTCAACTTTTCTAATTCTGCAAGGCTATCTTTTATTTGTAACCGTATGGTAGTCCCACTTTTATCAAGGCCAGCTATTTTAATAAATGCATTTAAAATATCATGTCTTGTAATAATCCCAATAAGATTTTTATTATTATCAACAACAGGTAATGCCCCTATTTTTTTATCATAGATTAATAATAAGACATCTTCTATCGTTTCATATTCGCTAACGGTGATAACATCGCGGGTCATAAAATCGTTTACCTTAGACTTTGTTTTATCAAATTGCATAGATGTTACAGCTTGCCTTATATCGCTACGTGTAATAATACCTATAAGTTTTCCATCCTCCACAACGGGCAAATGATTAATTGTGTGTTTATTCATTAAATTGGTTAGTTTATCAACGGAATCATCTTTTGTGACAGCTATAACCTCTTTGGTCATCCAATCAAAGACAAACATGCCTTCCTCCTTTTGAAATAACCTCTAAGGTATTATGGACACATTTGCACAAACTATCAATATGATATCCACCTTCAAGAAAAAGTAATAGTTTACCATTACAATATTCTGATGCATAATTTTCTATCAAAGAATAAATTTCAGTAATACCTTCAGTTGATAATGCCAAATGACTCATTTCATCATTAACATGAGTATCATAACCAGCTGATACGAGGATAATTTCAGGTTGAAAAAAATCTAATACTTTTTTAAGATTTTTTTCAAAAATATTTAGGTAGTCACTATCTTTTATATTTGGAATGACAGGGCAGTTTAATGTATAATTTAACCCTTCATTAACACCCTTTTCAAAATATCTACCTGTCCCAGGGAATAGAAAAGACGGATGCTCATGGATGGAGAAATAAAAAACTCTGTTGTCGCTATAAAAAATGTCTTGAGTGCCATTACCGTGGTGAACATCTACATCAATT
>JASMTO010000004.1:0-5455 GCA_041694215.1 bacterium | reverse complement strand
GTAATGCCTGGAGATAACATAAGTTGTGAAGTGAACTTGATACAACCGATAGCAATGGAGCAGGGATTGCGTTTTGCGATACGTGAAGGCGGAAGGACAGTCGGTGCTGGTGTTGTTACAGAAATTGTGGAGTAATAGATAAAATGAGTGATATTGTTATATTAGCATGCACTGAGTGCAAAAACAGAAATTATACTACAACAAAAAATAAAAAAACTATGACAGGAAAGTTAGAGCTTAGCAAATACTGCAAACATTGCAAAAAGCATACACTTCATAGAGAGACCAAGTAAGATTTTAAGTAGGCCAGTAGCTCAATTGGCAGAGCACCGGTCTCCAAAACCGGGGGTTGGGGGTTCGAGTCCCTCCTGGCCTGCCATATCCTTTTGCATTAGGAGAACACTGTGGGAAAATTAACTGCATTCCTGAAGGAAGTAAAAGAGGAACTTAAGAAAGTAACGTGGCCCAGCAAGGATGATACTGTCGGAACAACTGCAGTGGTTATTGTTTTGGTGATAGTAATCTCTGTTTTCCTGGGGATTGTGGATGTTGGGCTTTCAAGAATATTTAACTTGTTGATAGGGTAATTTAATGGCTAAAGAATGGTACGTTGTTCACACATATTCCGGCTTTGAAAAAAGGGTTAAGCAGCTGCTTGAGGAAAAAATTAAAAATGAAAACCTTTATGATCAGATCGATGATGTGCTTATTCCCACGGAAGATATTGTGGAGCTGAAAAAAGGTAAGAAGAAGATCAGTAAGAAAAAAACGTTTCCGGGATATATCCTTGTACATATGCAGATGAATACCACTAATTGGCATAAAGTTAAATCGATACCAAAGGTTACAGGTTTTGTAGGTGGTATTAATCCGGTACCAATTCCTGAGCAGGATGTTAAGGCAATGATAGATCTTGCCAAATCCCAAGCTCCGAGGATGGCGGCTAAATTTATGGTAGGTGATACTGTGGAAGTGGTGGATGGGCCTTTTTTGGGATTCAATGGTGTGGTGGATGAAGTTAATCCGGAGAAGGAAAAGGTTAAGGTTATCGTAAGTATTTTTGGCAGGCAAACACCTATAGAGTTGGATTACTTGCAGATTAAGAGAGTTGGTTAAATTTTTGGAGGAAAAAAATGGCTAAGAAAGAGTTAGGTCAGATAAAATTACAGATACCGGCAGGAAAAGCTAATCCTTCGCCCCCGGTTGGCCCTGCACTAGGTCAGCGTGGTGTGAATATAATGGAGTTTTGTAAAGCTTTCAACGCAGCCACACAAAACATGGGGGATATGATAATTCCTGTTATTATAACAGTTTATGAAGACAGGTCGTTTACTTTTGTAACAAAGACTCCCCCGACTTCGATGCTTATCAAAAAGGAGCTTAATAAAGAGAAAGGATCCGGAAGTCCTAAGTTGGAAAAAATAGGCAAATTGTCAAAGGATCAGCTGAAGAAAATAGCGGAAGTTAAATTACCTGATTTAAATACCAATGATATAGATCAAGCGATGAAAATTGTGGCGGGGTCAGCTCGAAGTATGGGAGTAGAAGTAGAACTTTAAAGAAGGAGTAATCATGGCTAAACATGGGAAAAAATATAAAGAAGCGTTAGCAAAAGTTGACAGGCTGAAAAGTTATGATGTTGATGAAGCTTTGAGCCTTCTCAAAGAGGTTGCATATGCAAACTTTGATGAGACAGTAGAGGCTGTAGTGAAGCTTGGGGTTGATCCCAGACATGCGGATCAAATGGTTCGTGGCTCTGTTAGTTTGCCACACGGTACAGGCAAGACTGTGAAGGTTTTAGTTTTTGCCAAAGGTGAAAAGGCAAGGGAAGCTGAAGAGGCCGGTGCTGACTATGTCGGTGATGATGAGCTTGCAACAAAAATTCAGGGAGGTTGGTTTGATTTTGATAAGGTGGTAGCGACACCAGATATGATGGCATCTGTAGGTAAGTTAGGAAGAATATTAGGGCCCAGAGGATTAATGCCAAACCCTAAGGTTGGCACAGTTACTAATAATGTTAAAGAGATAGTAAGTGAACTTAAGGCGGGGATGATTGAGTACCGTGTTGACAAAGCAGGGATTATACATGCCCCGGTAGGAAAGAAGAGTTTTGAAAGTAATAAGCTGGCAGAAAATATTAAATCACTTATTGATTCGCTTGTGAAAGCTAAGCCGGCAACTGCAAAAGGACAATATGTCAGAGGGGTTTATGTTTCAACTACAATGAGCCCCGGTATAAAACTTGATCAGCAACAGCTGATCAGTGAGTTATAGTATAATACCGAATGTAATTCTGGTTGAAGAAGCAGGTGTGCAAACGTAAATCCTGCGGAAACCGGTTGTGATAGATACGGCCGGAATGAGGAGGACTAAATTGAGAAGAAGTGACAAGGAGCAATTAGTCAAAGATTTATCTAATGAAATTTCTGAAGCTTCTGCCATTTTTTTAGCCAACTATCAAGGCTTAAATTTTTCTCAGATGGAAAATGTCAGAAGTACAATAAAATCTTTAGACAGCAACTTCAAAGTTGTTAAAAATAGACTTTTAAAATTAGCCCTAAAAAAACAGGAAATTGAAGGATTGGATGAATTTCTTGCACAACCTACAGCATGCGCCATTGTAAAAGGAGAACCAACGTCAGTTGCAAAGGAGTTTAAAAAGTTTTCCAAAGATTATAATGACTTTGATATAAAATGTGGATACTTTGAAGGCTCTGTTCTTAATGAAAAAGATGTGATAGCTCTAGCCGACATTCCTTCGAGAGAAGAGTTGCTCTCGAAGATGCTTGGTAGTATGACAGCTCCTGCAAGAAACTTTGTTTCACTTCTTGCCAATGTACCGAGAAGTTTCTTGAATGTGCTTAATGCCATTAAAGATCAAAAAGAAAACAATTAAGAAATGGAGGATAATAATATGTCTGTTACAAAAGAACAAGTTGTAGAATTCATTGAAAATATGACCGTAATTGAGTTAGCCGATTTTGTTAAAGAGCTAGAAGAGAAGTTTGGAGTATCAGCTGCTGCACCAATGGCGATGGCGCCCGCTGCTGCTGGCGGTGACGCTGGTGAACAAGAAGCTGAGCAAACAGAGTTTGATGTAGTTCTCTCTTCTGCTGGTGATAAAAAGGTTCAGGTTATTAAAGTAGTAAGAGAAATTACAGGCCTCGGTTTAAAAGAGGCAAAAGCACTCGTTGATGGTGCTCCTAAGCCTGTTAAGGAAGGGGTGCCAAAAGAGGAAGCAGAAGAGCTCAAAGCCAAGTTGGAAGAAGTTGGTGCAGGAGTGGAAATTAAGTAACATTGCAAATATTTAATGGTTTTTTAGGGGCGCGTAAGCGCCCTGTTTGTGTTTTTAGAATTTCAAATATAATTCCCGGCAGGTGGAAAATATGACAAAATCTTCAAATTCCATCGAAAGACTAAGTTTTTCAAAAATTAGACAGGTGGTAGATTTACCAGATTTAATAGAAGTGCAAAAGGATTCATATGCACAACTACTTCAGGAGCATGTAGCACCTGAAGAGAGGGGGGATAAAGGCCTTGAACAGGTTTTTAAAGAAGTCTTCCCTATAACGGATTTTAACGAAACGTCCATACTTGAGTACATCAGTTATAAACTGGATAAAGCTAAGTACACTGCCCATGAGGCCATCCAAAGGAAAACAACGTATGCTGCCCCACTCAAAGTAAAGGTTAGGCTTGTTAACTATGACATAGATGAAGAAACCAATGAGAAATCTGTTTTATCCGCTAAAGAATCCGAGGTATATTTATGTGATATACCATTGATGACAGAAAGAGGAACCTTTGTTATTAACGGTGTGGAGCGTGTTGTTGTAAATCAACTTCACCGTTCGCCAGGTATTTTCTTTGAGGATACGACTGCGGGAAAAAGTGTGGTGGAAAAGCATTTGTACAGTGCCCGCATAATACCTTACCGTGGTTCTTGGATAGATTTTGAATTTGATACTAAAAATGTAATGTATGTCAGAATAGATAAGAAACGAAAAATTCCAGTTACAGTTCTACTTAAAGCACTGGGACTTGAAGAGTCAGATATACTTGAGACTTATTATGACAGTGAAACGATAAGATTTACGGAAGATGGAATGGTAAAGGACTTTGATCCCGAGAAGATTCTAGGTAGAAGAAACAGTATCGATATAAAAGATGAAACCGGTGAAGTTATCGTAAAAGCTAACTACAAAATCACAAAAGCGGCCAGAAAGAGACTGATAAAAGCAGGTATAAAGTATATACCTATTAGTATAGATGATCTTGCTGAAACATTTATAGCAGAAGATGTTGTTGACGGTGATGGCGAGATTATTGTAGAAGCCAATACCTCTATAACACAGGAAATACTTGATAAGCTTAGAGATAATGGTATTGAAACATTTAAGGTACTTAGTATTGACAGACAATCCAGCGACAGTGCACTCAGGGATGTACTTGCAGCAGACAAGGTAAAAACCCAGGAAGAAGCACTACTTGAGATTTATAAGAAATTAAGACCCGGTGAACCGGCCACCCTTGAAACAGCACAAAACCTTTTTAATAACTTATTTTTCAATGAAAAACGTTATGACCTTTCCAGAGTAGGCAGACTGAAAATAAATAAGCGACTTAAAATCGATGTACCGCTGGAAACAACAACGTTAACAAAAGATGATATTGTTGAGACTGTCAGAGTTTTGGACAACATAAGACAAGGCGTGGACAAAGTAGACGACATCGATCACCTTGGCCATAGAAGAGTACGTGCAGTGGGGGAACAGCTCCAAAATCATATCAGAATCGGTTTGACCAGAATGGAAAAGACTGTGAAGGAAAGAATGAGTATTCAGGATATAGAAGAGCTGACACCTCAGGATTTGCTTAACGCAAAACCGCTATCCGCTTCCATAAAGGAATTTTTTGGAAGTTATCAGTTGTCGCAATTTATGGATCAGACAAACCCCTTGAGCGAGGTTACAAATAAAAGAAGACTTTCGGCACTTGGCCCTGGAGGGCTTAACAGGGAAAGAGCAGGTTTTGAAGTCAGGGACGTGCATACTTCCCACTATGGCAGGATTTGCCCCATTGAAACGCCAGAAGGGCCAAATATTGGGCTAATAACCTCTTTGACAACATTTGCACGAATAAACGAGTTCGGTTTTATAGAGACACCATATAGAAAAGTAGTAAATGAAAGAGTTACTGATGAAGTTATATATATGTCTGCTATTGAGGAAGAAGATTATTGCATTGCCCAGGCAAATGCTCCTTTGGATGAAGAGGGGCGTTTTATAAGGGATGTTGTTGCAGCGAGATTGCAAGGTGAGTCCGTAACAGTACCTAAAAATGAAGTCCAGTATATGGATGTGGCACCAATGCAAATTGTTTCTGTTTCCACAGCACTGATCCCATTCCTTGAGCATGACGATGCAAACAGGGCTCTTATGGGATCAAATATGCA
>JASMTO010000003.1:0-14070 GCA_041694215.1 bacterium | reverse complement strand
CAACAAACCATAAAATAATGTACACTCTAAATATCCCTGAAAAAATCACTTATAATAAAGACTTTAATTACTATGCTGAAAGGAAGGAACACATAGCTAGAAAGGCATTAACATCTAAAACATCGTATGAAGGGATGTCTCACTTAAATAGAAGCTTTCTGGCTGAAGTTGGAAATAAAAAAATTTACTTGCAGATACCTGGAATGAGTAAAGAAATAATAAATATCGCTGAAAAATTAAAAGGGGAAACACATATAAAAACCGCTGAAAATATCTTAAATTATTTAACATCTGGTGAATTTAAATATACTCAGGAAAACTTAGCCGTATCAGAAACACCGTTAAAAGAATTCCTTACAAATTTGAAAAGGGGTAATTGTGAATATTTTGCTTCTGCAATGGGCATTCTATTGAGATTAAACGGTGTAGCGGCTCGGTTAGTTGGGGGCTACGTGGGTGGATATTACGATGATGCCGGGTACTATACTGTTCTGCAAAGCAATGCTCATGTGTGGGTGGAGGCTTATCTTAACAAATCATGGCATACTTTTGATCCCACCCCTGCAGATTTTGGGGTATACACCAATAAAAACCAGTTACAATTTATGAAACGTGCAAAACTTTTTTTTGACAAAATGAATTATTACTGGAATATTTTTGTTCTCAACTATGATTTTTCCAAACAACTAAAGGGACTAAAAAAAGCAAAAAGAACATTAAATAATTTTAATCTAAATGTTTCATCTTCCCAGAAAACAGTTATTTTTGCCATTGTATGTGTAGCGCTTTTTATATATACTTATAAGCTCAGAAAGAGAAAAAAATCAGTAAACCAAAAATTTATAGACTACTTTGACAAAACGTTAGCTGATTTGAACGTAATACGCAAGCCAGGGGAAGGATTAATAGCGTCTGCTGAAAAAATCAGCAACAAAGAAATTCGTGAAAAAATCCAAAAAATAGCTGAAGAATACTATTGTAAAGCTTACGGAACAGTTGGTATTTCAAAGGAGGATATAAGAATATTGTGTAAAAAATTGCGCAGTATGCGCAAACAATTTAACAAACCTTTTACTTCAGCATAATAAAAACCCTATTCTACTTCTCTAAGGCCTAAAATTTCTTCAGCCTTTATAAATTCTAACATTTCCCTGATTCCGTTAAACCCAGATACCCTATCCTTTGCTTCAACAGCAAGAAATAATATAGGATCATTTTTCTTAATCATGCCAATGTTATGCACCGCCATCAAATAATTCAGATTATAGCTATTTAGAATCTCTTCTCCCTTTTCTAAAAGTATTTTATCAGCATCGCTTACCTTCCTGAAAAGCTCAATTGCAGAATAATGTTTCACATATTTGCCAGGGTATTTTGCTTTACCGTGATGGATAATGATAGTGCCTGTGGAATCATCCACCGATTGATAGAACTGTTCGTAAAGCTTCCAGATGGAATCAATGTTTTTAATCTCTACATATACATTTTCCATAGTCACCCTCCTAAGTGATATTTAAAAATTAGATAATCACACAAAATTTACTAAATTGAAAGAAAAAAATTTTTTAATATTTCTTTTGACTAACACGTAAAATCCTGATATTATAATAAGTGGGTAAACCCCAAAGAAATAAAAGAGGTGAAAGAATGAGTAACACAGGTACCGTTAAGTGGTTCAATGATTCAAAAGGATACGGTTTTATAACCGGATCTACTGGTGAGGATGTATTTGTTCACTATTCGGCAATTGCAATGGATGGTTTTAAGTCCTTGAAAGAAGGTGATCAGGTGCAGTATGATGTTGTCGATGGTCCTAAAGGTCCTCAGGCAGCAAATGTTGTCAAAGTATAGTTAGAAACAAAACAAGCAAACAATAACATTTGCAAGAAAGAACTATACTTATAAAGGCAAAAATATATCCGCCTTCGGGCGGATTTTTTATTTTCTAAAAAATATGTTCAGCAATATAGTAAGAATTATGCTGATAATTATTGATGTCACAACCGGGAAATAAAAGGTAATATTGTCTTTTTTGACAAAAATATCCCCCGGCAACCTGCCAATACCGATTTTACTCCCAAACATAAATATCAAACCTACAATAATACTTATAATTCCGATAACTACAAGGATTTTGCCGAATTCAGGTATTTGATCCATAGCTAAACCCTGTTATCCATAATAGGTCTGCCTTTTTTGTAATATCCTGACAACTGCTTTTTATATCGGTATTCTTCGCTGTATATACATCCACAGTATTGCTGTCTGTAAATATCCATATTTTTGCTCTCACTAAGCCCTTCATTCCAGCCTTCTCTAAAATCGTTGTAATAAAAAGGAACACCGTATTTCCTGGCAAAAGACTGACAAAGCTCTTTAATCAGCTCATGATTCTGCATTTTACTGAACAGAAGCGTTGTGGTAAAGTAGTCAAAATTTCCTTTTTTGGCTACAGCGGCAGCTTTCTCTATTCGCCAGGCATAACAAAACACACATCTGTTTTCTTCTCTGTACACAGACTTTCTGACAAACTCCTTCAAACCGTAATATTCATCTATTATTGAATTAATATTATTTTTCTTATTAAATTTTTCAACACTTTCAAGCCTCAGATAAAACTCTTTAACAGGATGAATATTGGGATTATAATAATAACCGTAAATAGTATCAAAAGACTTTTTCAGTACTTTTACTGTATAAACCGAACACGGTGCACAGCATTGATGCATCAAAATTTTCATATAAAACCTGCAACAAAGGAGCAAAAAGCTCCCTTATATTTATACCTTAGGTAAGTGATCCAGAGATTTTTTAATTTCCTGCTCCGGATACTCGTAATCTTCAAGCTTACCGTCAAGATAAGCATCATAAGCTGACATATCAAAAAAACCGTGACCGCTGAGACAAAACAATAACGTTTTTTCAATACCTTCCTCTCTGTTCTTCTCTGCCTCAAGCGCTGTAGCCGCTATCGCATGAGCAGACTCAGGTGCAGGAACAATGCCTTCCGTTTGAGCAAACAAAATACCATATCTAAATATATCTGACTGATGAACATTCTGAGCATCAATCAAGCCATTTTTATACAAATGACTCACAATAGGGGATTCTCCATGATATCTCAACCCTCCGGCATGTATTGCCGGCGGTTCAAAATCATGCCCTAAAGTATACATTTTCATAATTGGAGTAAGCTTTGCTACATCGCCATAATCATAGGCAAACTCACCCTTGGTGAGTGTGGGACAACTGGCCGGTTCAACAGCAACAGCTTCAATATCCCTTCCATCAAGCTTCTCCTTTAAAAACGGTGTTGCAATCCCTCCGAAATTAGATCCGCCTCCGCTGCAAGCAAATATTTTATCAGGATATTCACCAATCAAATCAAATTGCTTTTGGGTTTCAAGACCTATAACAGTTTGGTGCAAAACAACATGATTAAGAACACTGCCCAGTGCATAGTTAGTATCTTTTCTGCCGACAGCTTCCTCCACAGCTTCACTTATGGCCAGCCCCAAGCTTCCGTTAGAGTTGGGGTTACGCTTTAGCATATCCCTACCCGCATTAGTAAACTCTGACGGGCTCGGTATAACCTCTGCATCAAACATCCTCATGAAGGATTTTCTGTAAGGTTTTTGATTATAGCTGACTTTAACCATATAAACCCTACATTGCATGTCCAGCATTTTGCAAGCAACTGCAAGAGCGCTCCCCCATTGCCCTGCTCCTGTTTCTGTGGTCAGTCTGTTTATTCCACTTATTTTATTGTAATACGCCTGGGCTACAGCTGTATTAGGCTTATGACTGCCTGCAGGGGATGTTCCTTCATATTTAAAATATATTTTTGATTTGACACCAAGGGCTTTTTCAAATCTTTCAGCTCTGATTAGAGGAGTTGGTCTCCATAGACTTAACAAATCCATAACCTTATCGGGTATATCTATCCATCTTTCACGTGACATTTCCTGCTCAATTAGCTGAGGTGGAAATAAAGCTTCCATTTCTTCAAATGTAACGGGATTGCCTGTAAAGGGACTGATTGGTGGATCCATAGGCGTGGGTAAATCGGCCATAATATTGTACCATTTATTAGGGATATCCTTCTCACTTAAAAAAATCTTAGATGAACTGTTTGTATTTTTCCCCATAAAATCCTCCTGAAATATCTATGGTTTTTTATCATATTTTACATGTAAATCAAGAAGTAATAATGCTTCACAATAACTTTATCTGCAATTCAATTAAATGGAGCAGCTACGAAAGAAAACTTTTCTTTTATAATTTGTTAACTTCCAGTACTTTATTAACAAATCTACTCACAAATAAATTAAAAAATTAGAAAATTCAAATAAAAAAAATGTGTTTGAAACAAAAAAACGTAATATTTTGCCATTACGATATATAGCTAAATGATATAGTTAAACAAAATATAAAACATATTATTCTATAAATTATAATAACATAAACATGATAAAAGATTAAAAAAATATATACTTTTAACATTGAACATGAATGACCATTCATCAAATCCTACTTTTTTTTGCAATCATAACAAAAGCAATTTCATTTATTATAGTTTTTTTCAATAAGATTTAAGACAAAATAAAATTGAAAAATGCACAACTTAACTGTTTACTTTTGGTTAATATTGATCTATTGTTTACCTTAACGTGCGGTTTGGCTAATAAAAATATTTACTTAAACGCAAATAACCAGGAGGTTTTTATGGAAGGTAAAGGAAAAATAACAAAAGAAGAAGCGTTGGAATACCATGTGGGGAACAGACCCGGCAAAATAGAAGTTGTTGCCACTAAACCATGTTTCACACAAAGGGAGTTGTCCCTTGCTTATTCACCAGGGGTGTCTTATCCATGTCTTGAAATTGAGCAGGATCCTAATAAAGCTTTTGATTACACAGCCAAAGGTAATTTAGTCGCCGTTCTATCAAACGGTACAGCTGTTCTAGGACTAGGCAATATTGGGGCATTAGCTGGTAAACCAGTTATGGAAGGTAAGGGTGTATTGTTTAAAAGGTTTGCAGATGTGGATGTTTTTGATATTGAAGTTAACTCCCAAAATCCCGATGAGGTAATAAAAGCTGCTGAACTTATTGAGCCAACCTTTGGCGGAATAAACCTCGAAGATATTAAAGCACCTGATTGTTTTTACATCGAAGAAACATTGCGAGAAAGACTTAATATACCTGTTTTCCACGATGATCAACACGGGACAGCCATTATTGCACTTGCTGCACTCATGAATGCAACTGAAATAGTCAACAAAAAAATTTCTGAAATAAAAGTTGTGATAAACGGAGCCGGAGCTTCAGCTATTGCAATCGCAAAACTTATTGTCTCCACTGGCGTAAAAAAAGAAAATATTATTATGTGCGACTCCAAAGGAGTCATTTACAAAGGTCGTACTGAAGGTATGAACAAATATAAGGAAGAATTTGCCAGAGACACAAATATGCGGACATTAACAGAAGCCATGGACGGTGCTGATGTATTTTTAGGCCTTTCCGTAAAAGGAGCTGTAACGAAAGATATGGTCAAACTGATGAACAGAAATCCTATTATTATGGCAATGGCAAATCCAGATCCCGAGATTACACCCGAAGAAGTGGAAGAGGTCAGAGGTGATGCCATAATGGCTACTGGTAGATCAGATTATCCTAACCAGGTAAATAATGTACTGGGTTTTCCTTTTATATTCAGAGGCGCCCTTGATGTACGGGCAAAGGCAATAAATGAGGAAATGAAGCTGGCTGCTGCAAAAGCTTTAGCTGAATTAGCCCGTCAGGATGTCCCGGAATCTGTATGTAAAGCATATGGACTAGACAAAATAGAGTTTGGCAAGGACTATATTATCCCTAAGCCTTTTGACCCTCGTGTTCTTACCACTGTGGCACCTGCAGTGGCGAAAGCTGCAATTGAGACTGGTGTAGCAAGAGTTGAGATCAAAGACTGGGATAAGTATAAAGACGCACTGGAATCCAGACTTTCCGTTGCAAAAGAATTTACAAGGCAAATAATCAATAAAGCACGCTTTAATCCAAAGAGAATTATTATGTCTGAAGGTGAATACGAAAAAGTTCTCAGAGCTTCAGCAAAAATCGTTGAAGAAGGTTTTGCAACACCCGTGATACTCGGCAATGAAGATGAAATTAAAGAGCTTGCGGATATTAACAATATAAATCTGGATGGATGTGAAATCATTGATCCTGCAAAATCAGATAAATTAGAAGAGTATACAGACCAATTGTTTAAACTCAGACAGCGCAAAGGCATGACAAGAATAGAAGCTAAAAGAAAACTTCTCAAAATTACCAACTACTTTGGAGCAATGATGATGAGAAACGGTGAAGCAGACTGTATGCTAACCGGCTATTCCAAAAGTTACCCAGATTCAATAAGGCCATTCCTCGAGACAATCCCTATGCAAAGGAATTATAACTCACCTTCTGGTTCTTATTTTATGGTATTTAAAGATAAAATCATTCTTTGTGCAGATACCACTGTAAATATCGACCCGGCGGCTGATCAGCTGGCAGAAATCGCTTTACAATCAGCAGAGACATGGAAAAAATTTGATACAAATGCAAAAATTGCTATGCTTTCCTTTACAAACTTTGGGAGTGTCAGAATACCCAGAACCCAAAAAGTTGCAGATGCAATAAAACTTGTAAAGCAAAGGCAACCTGAATTGATTATTGATGGGGATATGCAGGCGGATACTGCCACTTATGCGCCAATAGCAAAAGAAGCGTTTCCTTTTTCTGAAATACAGGGGGATGCTAATACTCTCATATTCCCTAACCTGGAAGCCGGCAACATTGCCTATAAACTTCTATACAGAGTTGGCGGGGGGACAGCTATAGGCCCGATTTTACAGGGCTTTTGTAAATCCGTACACGTTTTGCAAAGGGGAAGTGATGTAAGTGAAATTGTAAATATGGCTGCAATAGCTGTAGTGGATGCACATTACAAAGAAACACATAAAGAAGAACTTTGTTAGTAATAAATTACAGTGGGCGGGGTCATAAACTCCGCCTCTTTCAAAAATAATGTAACATTACCGGATTCAACGCCATTTGCAAAAAATAGGCTTATTCCAGTTTAAAAAATATTTTCAAATTTTAAATAATATGTTAGAAAGCAATTTATGAGCAAAAAGCTTTACCTGCCGCATTCAACCAGATGCTTTATATGCGGCTCAGAAAACCCTGTAGGGTTGAAACACATTTTTTACGTTGAGGAAAACTCCGTTTCTTCGGATATTTTTATTCCGGATGGCTACAACGGTTTTAAAGATATTGTCCATGGAGGTATAGTTACCGCTTTGCTGGATGAAACCATGGGCTGGAACGCTTTCGTTTTTGGCAAAGGGCACAACCTTTACTTCACAAGAGATCTTAATGTTAAGTTCAGAAAAGCACTTAATACCGAGACTCCCTACCTTTTAAAAACAAAGTTTCTCTCGGAAAAAAGGATGTTTGCCATTACCAAAGGCTATATAATAGATAAAGATAATAATATTTATGCCGAAGCCGAAGGAAAATTTATAGAAATTTCCGATGAAAAAATGCAGGAAACAGCACAATACCTACTTTTTGATGATGATAAACCCTACCACCCGAAAACACTTCCCTTCCGCAAATAGCACATTATTCACCAATTGTCTCTATAATCTCTGCAATTTCCTCATCTGATAGCTCTATAACCGGCATTAACGCATTACTGCTTAATTGACGAGGATTTTTAAGCCATTTTTCAAGTAACTTGCTTTCCCACTTCTTCCCATCAATCTCCCTTGGATAATATGGAGAAAACAATCCGCTTAAATTGGGAGCGACATATCCGCCTCCAACAGGTCCTCGCAAAGATGAGATCATTTTATGGCAATTGCCACATTTCTTTGAAAATGTACTGGATTTTTTCGAGTCAAGGTGAACAACCTGCGTAAAATCTTTACTAGCATTTTTGTTAACAAAAGAAAGGTATAATAGCCCATTTATAATGTACGTTATTTGTTCTGATGTAAAATTGAAATCAGGCATAAACTCATTCGGCTTTTCTATTGCAAGAGCTATTTCTTCAACTGTGATGTTTTCTATGGAACTGTCCAAACTTACTGACAGCACATTCCCTTTACCACCAATACTATGGCATCTTCTACAACCACTATCATTAATTAAATCTATGCCTCGTCTTTTATCTGGGAACTCATCCAAAAGGAATTTCGCATATTTTCCCTTAATCATATTTTGATGGGCCAAATCTTTTCTCCTAGTTTCCGGTATCCCTCTGTGGCATGTGATACAATCTGCAATGTCAGCAAAATGGCTGCTATGACAATCTATGCAAAAATTATTATTTTGAGCGTTACTGTGAAAAGAAATTCCTAAAAACAGTATAATAAAAAAAAGAAAAAGAAAATTTTTTAAATAGTGAGTTGCCAAAATTCACCTCTGAAAAAGTAAGCAATTACTGTCAAAGTAACAATACCCAAAAAGATCAGTAAAGTAAAAATATCTATCAGTCTGTATTCTTTGCGAAACCAGATAGCTTTTTCACCGTCTTTAAAGGATTTAAATGGCATGCCGTCTTTTTCCGGCATAAATATCCTGGATGCGTTATCATAAATGAGAAATGCCTCTTTGTTTTCATGACATGTAGCGCACAGCCTGGTCTCCCTCCTGATAGTATGGGGAACAAAAACTTTGTAATCGTAAGAAAGCACCTTATTTTCAAGCATTGCACTTTGATTACGAATCAAAGAAAATACATTGATGAACATCGGCCTAATAGGAACATATATACCCTTTTCATTTACACCAATATGGGGTCTTCTGTTATATCTTTTATAACTACTTTTACTGTAATCTTCACTGGGAGACTTGATCCATTTAAAATAATCTTTTCTGGCATTACCTTCAAACTTGATCCAGAATGTCCCGTATTCCACAGGTGCCCATGCTGCATGGCATGTAGAGCAGGCCATCTTTTGTAAATGGGCATCTATAGAATGCTCAAGAATATTCTTATCAGGAATATGGCAGTCATTGCACACTTTACTTGACTTCTTGCCAGAAGCCAAACTTTCCATAGAATGGCATTCTCCACAATCCAGACCCTTCTCATAATGGACATCCGGCAGCATCGCTTGATGGTACTGCTCAGCAACTTTTATACCACGCTGGTACCTTTCATGGTCCTCTCTAATGCCAAGCCCGGTATAATCAGCCCCTATGAAATAATCGTTATGGCATTTAAGGCAAACACTGGTTTCAGGCTTTGTTATTTTATGCGCATTATTATTGTCATCATGACAATCAATGCAGCTATTTACGTGACACCCTTCACAATTTTTTTCAAAAAAATCCGGATCATACTGCTCAAAGACATTTTTTACATAGTGCTTCTCTTTATCCCTTGTATGCATAGGGGATTCTAACATTCCAGTATACTCTTCATGGCATTTAAGACACCCTTTTGCACCATTTTTAAAATCAGCTGCTGGCACATAATGATCACCTTCAGGCTCATGACATTCAATACAGGCAATGCTTTCGTGACTGGCAGAAACAGTTATTTCTTCATGGCATTCTCCACAATCTTCTTTTGCAAAAGAATTACTACTTAATATTAACAAGATCCCTGTGAATATCGTCATTAAGTATTTTTTCATAATCAATCTTTTCTCCGTATATATTATCATCCCCCTTTTCATGGCATGTAATACATAGATTGGCTTTGATCATTGATTTAATCATATCTCTTCCCATCAAATCACTTTTATCCCTCACAATTTGCGAAAATCTATTCAATTTGCCATCTTTTATACTGTACAAAGCGGTCAAAGGATTCCCGGTCTTCTCACACAATATGGGGCTGGTAATATTTTGTTTGTCAGTTGACACGATAGCTTCACCAAAACCAGCAAAGGCCAGATTCATATGACATCCCCGGCATGAAACAGCATTTTTGCCTGTATTGTGACCGTAAAAAGGGGCAAACTTAAAGTTTTTACCTTTTTTAAAATCGAAAATATAATCGTCTTTTGATTTTATTCCATTTTTTTCAATAACAGTTAACAATGTCTGGCAACCGGGGGTAACCGGGGCAATCTTCCCCTTCTGATTAACTGCAAGAGGAAACGGATAGTAAAGCCTGATATCCTCCTCCTCGCTGAATTTGCCTTCTGTCTCTTTACCTTTTATCCAGTCCATTGATTTTTCCCTTTTGTCATAGATTGTATGGCAGCCATAGCACTGAACCACCATTTTAGAGTGGCACGTATAACATTCCAATCTGTCGTGCCCGTATACGTTATGCTCATCGGTGTTTTTAATTGTGGATATTTCCAGTAATTTACCGCTTCTTTTCAACATAAGATAGTATTTTCCATCTTTTTTAAATACATTGCTAAACATATTCCCTTTATCTGTTAACACCATTTCAGTGCCATACGCTATTTGGCGGGCATAATACCTGCTTTCATACAAAGGTGGTGCATTTTCTGCAGTTATTCTCTTGGTTTCAGGCAATTTATCCCCACTACCGTGGCAGCTTTCACAACTGATTTCAACCTGGTTATACATATTTTCGTAAACATACCCATCCCCCATCAACTCCCTTGATGTATGACAGTCTATACAGTCCATACCAACACGCTTATGGATATCAACTGCCGTATGCCGTATATTACGCACCCCGCTTATAAGCTCCGGACCAGGATAAATCCCGCTAACAGGAACCAGAGAATTATTCCCATCGTATTTGCCATCATATGATAAAGCAATACGCCCGCTTCGATTATGGCACCTCAGACAAACATCATCACCAGGCAGTATATTCATTTCATGCGTCTTGGCATAAGGTTGTTTGCCCATTAGTTGTTTATCGTTACCTAAATATTTCCCGCTTCTATCATGGGAATAATGACATGCTGCGCAACCTGCAGAATGATGAGCCCTGTAACCTTCCATTCTATCAAAGCCCACATGACAGGCCGAGCAAAATTTTCTATACACCTCATCCGCCATTTTTTCGCCACCAGCTATAGGCTTAATGTCAATTTTTTCCCCTTTTACATCATAACTCACTGTATCTTTCGTGGCATATAGTTCCCCTTCAAAATCATCCCAGGCTTTTTGCGTGTTTTTTATCATACCAGTGTTGGTAAACATGATTGTTGTTTTCACGCGGTCTAACTGATATTGATGACATTTACCGCATGTTTTACCCCATACAGCAGGATCAGAAGGATTTCTACCCCCATGCATTCCTTTATGTGCCACATCCTTTTTTTCAGCTGTATTATCCCCACCGTGGCATTCAACACAGGCAAATTCATGATTTTTTGAAGGCGCCTCAATCCCCTCATGGCAGGAAACGCATGTGGAAGGAGAAGCGTTATAGGCAAATACAACAAAAAACAGAATAAACAGATATTTTAGAAAACTCACTTCAACCCCTCTCTCACCATCTGCCTACCTCACTATTTCACTCTCACACAATAAAAGAATAGCAGAAGAGAAGGTCTGTAAGCCGGGTTCTGTCTAAGATGACCATTTATCTGGGACGACCGTTGCCGGCCGCCTCAAGCAGCCTACCCGTGAGCCTCGGACGAGCAGCCCTCAAACGCTCACCTATTTGGCCTTGCACCAGATGGGGTTTACCATGCGTTACCTGTCACCAGGTAACCGGTGGTCTCTTACACCACCTTTTCACCCTTACCTGAGCACTTAATTGTACAATATTAAGTGCTCGGCGGTATATTTTCTGTGGCACTTTCCCCGCCTCACGACGGGTCGGTGTTACCGACCATCCTGCTCTGCGGTGCCCGGACTTTCCTCCGAGCACATAAATTATGTGCTCGGCGGTCATCCGACCTTCTCTTCTGCTTTGTAATTACAAATATATGCCAAAAAGCACTCTTTGCAAACCGGTTTTTTTCTACAGAAGGTTTTTGCATGCTCCACAATCAATCCGTGATATTCAGCATACAAATGCACATCTACAGGCAGTGCACTCTCAAAAATTTGCTGTAATTTATCATAACTACTTTCTTTAGAAATACCAAGGCGGCTTACAATTCTTTTCGTATAAGCGTCTATAACAAACACAGGGTGATAACCGCAATATAGTAAAATGGAATCAGCAGTCTCCTTTCCTATCCCCTTGATATTCAATAGCTTTTCTCTTAAATTAGAGGTATCCATCGTTTTTAGCAACTCTAAATTATCTTGCAATTCTTCCTTTATAAAACGGCAAATATTTATAAGAGTAGAATATTTCTGGTTATAAAATCCGGCTGGTTTTATCAATTGTTTCACTGTATTCTCTCTTTCATCAAGAATTTTAGCATAATCCAGCATCAGGCTATCTTTAAGATTATTTAATGCCTTTTCAACATTCCGCCAGTTTGTGTTCTGAGTGAGCACAGCTCCCACAATAATTTCAAAAACACCCTCTGCAGGCCACCAGTTTGTTTTGCCGTAATAACGTTCTAATTTTGTATACAATTTATAAATTGTCAATTGCAACTGCGTTTTCTCCATGGTATAAATTCAATATGGAACTATCACAAATAGAAGCCGAAATCAACAAAATGAAAGCCGATACACTTTCAATGTACGGGAGAAAAATTGAATATACTACCAAACTGATAGACAAAAAGAAAAAAATACTAAAGCGTAAGGAACTATTACTTAAGAACATCGAATACAAATACCAAAAAGTATCCAGGCGGAAAACAAAAAAGATGCTTAGCAAACTTGAAGAAAAGCTAAAAGCCGATTGTGATAATCTTAAAAAAGAAATTGCAGAAGCTATTAGGATAAAAGAAAAATTTATGACAGAATATAAAGAACAAAGGGAAGCTTTAGGGCTTTATGACCATACTTTTATCGATAAATATTACAAAAAATAAATATATTGTAACCGTTCTTAGATATTAAAGTTTTGCGACAATTTTCCGATTCCAAAAAGAAAAGGGAGATTATCATGGAAATAAAACTTTATCCTACAATTCAGATTGATAAGATCACAGAAAACACGTCAGTAAACAGTCCGCCAAGAAAAAATTTCCGTTTTAAAGGAAAAATTATCCATGTCCGCCACTCCGGCGAAAAAGAACCAGGCAAATACATAATAACAGTGACAACAAACAATCACGATTTAAACATATCCGATCTTTTGAACAGAGGCATTATCGTAACTTCAGAATAAAAAAGCCGGCGTCCAGCCGGCAGATGACGATCCATCTAGCAACGCGGTTGTTCCGCTATTGCTACTGAAATTATAGCATATTGTATGCCAGATTTACAAGTTTTCTCTAATAACTAACATACCAGCAAATATAATAATTGATCCTACAAGACGCTTAACAGAAAACGTTTCTTTAAGAAAAATTATCCCAAGCAAAAAGCCGAAAAGAACATTCACCTGTCTAATGGCTGTGGCATAGGAGACCTGTATTAGTGCAAGCCCAACTCTGTAAATGGTAAAAGACATAAATAACACTAAACTACCGGATAACAAAAGCAAGAAATTTGATTTAAAATGACTGATATGGTTGGAATATTTTTTTGCAGAATACAAATACATGAAAAAGGTCATAAACATTGTCAACAAGTAAATGTATAAAATAAAATTGTCTGTGCCAACACCCACCTTATCGATGACAGCTCCAATAGAATAAAAGAAAGCGGATAAAAGAGCATAGCCTACACCGGCATCAAGTTTTCCCACAGAATTTTTTGAATTGTGCATAATAAAAACACCCAATATCGTCATTAAAATTCCCAATAGCCCAAAAAATGTTATTTTTTCACCCAAAAACAGTACAGCCCACAAAGTCACCCAAATAGGCGATGATGTAGTAATCGGATAAACCAATGTTGCATCCGAATACCTGTAACTTGTTGATAAAAATAAGTGATAGCCTGTAAAAAACAGCGCAGAAAGAAAAGCAAAAATCAAAGCATTAACATCAAAATATAGTTTATCAGGAAAAAAAATAATGAATGCAAAGCTCATAAAGCAAAAGTTGAGGAAATGCATT
>JASMTO010000002.1:0-7616 GCA_041694215.1 bacterium | reverse complement strand
CTAAAAGTGCAAAAATCCGCTCCGGAATTTGTGGAAGGCATGTGCAGAAATAGTAATAGTAAATGTTTGCATATAGGCAATATCAGCAGTTTTGCCCCTTTTCATCAGCTAAATACTAAAAATCTGGAAGTGGTTCTGTTGAATGACTTACAATTGAAACAATCGTTTATGCCAGTTGCCAAAAACGCAAAATTGCAAAATACAGGGGTTATTTTCCCTTACAGCTGTAACAATATTGCAAAAAAAGGAAAGATAAAGATTACTCAGAAAAAATGTAGGTGTATTAAGAATAATGAATCTGTCAAATGTATTGATAACACTAATTGCCCAGCACTTTATATTATGAATGATACTGTAAGTGTTGATGACGGGCTTTGTACTGGCTGTAAAATTTGTGCAATGGCCTGTCCATATGGAGCAATTAAATGAATTATCAACTGTATTTGTATGGATTACACAGAGCAACTTTTGATATAATTGCAAAACTTTTGATTCAGACGTTCAGAGAATCAGATTATGTGCTTAACACGTTTTCTAAGATTCCTGAAAATTACTATTCTCCATTATCATTGAGATTATCTGTAACAGGCAGCAGAAAAGATGAGTATGGACAAATAGTCCTTGATTTTGATAATGTTGTTATCCAAAAAGATGACGTATTTAATATTATTTCACCTAACAGTATTGAAATCCCTTATGCTCCGGATGCCAGTCATTACTGGGGTGTTACTGGCAAACTTTTTAAAACAATCAATGATATATCGCCAGCTTTTATCTCAGGATATCTTTTATCTGCTAAGCTCAAAAAAGAAATAGAATTGTTCAGAAAATTTTCAGCATAATCAATTAATGTCTTCTTCAGAGAAAACCAAAGCCTCAAATCTATAAATTTTCGTATCAGGGTCTTTATAGGCATTTCTGGGAATTCCAGCTTTTAGGCAGGTGTATTCCAAAAATTCAGTAACGTTCCAGCCATGCTCTGTGGCCACTTGAGGCAAAAGCACTCCACTATTGGCGCCTTTTGTAATGTACAAACCGTCTCTTCCTATTACAATATCATTAAAAGAGTTAACAGGGATCATTGGTGACAGGATTGAAATTTCAACGGTAATCTTTTCTAATTCTTGTTCTGAAAGTGGTGGAAACCTTAAATCATTGAATGCAGCTTGAATGGCCATTTCTGCTACATTTTCAACAATATTTTTATCTTGACGGAAATTTCCAATGCACCCTCGTAATTCACCATTCTTATGGATTGTTACAAAACAGCCTGAATTAAATTTAAGTTCATCTGGGAAATCAGGTGTATTTATAGTTAATCTTTGTTTTTTAAATATGCTTTTAATTGCATCTAAAGCTATGCGTATTAAAAACCTTTTGGCGTTTGTGCTTAGTGTAAAACTCATTTTACCTCCTTTGTTGTGGAAAAGTTGTTTACTTTTTTTTCTCGTGAAACCTTTGTCGTTAGCCGCAAAAAGTGTCAATAGCAATTTTATTTAATTCTAACAGCGCTTTACGCAAACCCATTGTTACGCAAAGTTTTTTCTCTATTGTAATAAAAAATCCACAATTATTGTTAAAAACGTGTTGAATAATCATTGCACATTCCTGAAAAATTCCGTAGATTTGATATCTAAAATATCTTGATTAATTTTTAAGCAATAGTCTTACGTTGTTTTTCCCACTTTCTTTAGCAAGATATAATGCTCTGTCAGCTTTGTCAATTATATCAAACAATCTTTCCCCGCTGTCCGGATATACAGCAACACCAACGCTTACCGTTATTTTAAAGTCTTTTCCCTTGTCAGTAAAGAGAGAGTTGATTTCAATAGTAGAGCGAAGTCTGTCAGCAATTTCCACACCTATATCTCCCGGGGTTTCAACCAGACAAATCATAAACTCATCCCCGCCGTATCTGCATGAGAAATCTGTTCTTCTGATGTTGCTACTTATAATATCCCCTATCATTTTTATTACCATGCTTCCGTATTTGTGACCATAGTTGTCATTTATACGTTTGAGGTCGTCTGAATCAAGCATGATTAATGTGAAGTTTTTATTATATCGCACAGATCGGTAATACTCTTCCTCCAATTTTTTAAAGAAACCTTTCTGATTGAGTAAACCAGTGAAATCATCGGTAGTGGAGAGCTCTTCCATTTTTTCATAAAACAATTTTACGATATATTTAAAGTATACTGAGACATAAATACTGGATGCAATAATTACCAGTATAGTAGGAAAATATTCAAACTTTATGATGAAGAAATGTATAAGTATAATGGCGGCTACAGAAGATACTGAAATCATGTATATTTTTCCCGGTTCCAGAAGAAAACAGAGAGTAAAAAATGACATAATGAGCAGAAAAAGAAAAGGCATGACAAGCTGGTTATTAACAATCAAACCTAAAAATATGTAAATGTAAAACAGTAGCAGATAAATATGTATCGCTAACGATTTTTTTTCATAATTATGCAAAAGATGCTTGGCTGATATAACTATAGCAATAAAGGCAATTGATATTATAACAAAAAATGTGTTTTTTCCATAATCATATAGAAAAAGGGAATGAAAAATATATACAATAAATGCTATGTAATTAATGTTGATGACAAGCCTTAAATTATTTTTAAATGTATTCATAAAGCCCCTTTGGATTATATTTTTATTTTAAATGTTTTTTTTTGAATTAACAATACTGAAGGCGCTGGCGTCATCCTTTTTTTATATTTTTGCCAATTTAACAGGGAAATAGCTGAGAAGGGAGAAAGTGAAGAAGTGAAAAAGTGAGATAGTGAGGTAGAGGTGAAGGCAAAGGTAAAGATGGCAATGTCGTTTTACAGTTTACAGGACCAAGGCTTAAGGAACAAGGCCAAAACAAGATCGGCTGCTTTATTTGTGCAAATTATATTGAAATTAGCATTGTGTTAACTAACGATACGTTAATTTTGGGGTGACGCCAGAGCATAGAATTACTTGACAATTTTTGTATTACTAAATAGAATTCAATTTCAATTAAAAATTGCATAAAAAGGGATTTTGGCAGATATAGAACAAATTAAGGAGTATTATGTATGAATATACGTTATGATTTAAAACCTGTCTCAGAGAGAAGAAATACGGAACTTAAACCTGAAAATACATTACCTTTTGGCAAGCTACGTACCGATCATATGTTTGTGATGGAATATGAAGAGGGTGAATGGATAAATCCGCGTATTATCCCATATTCTGATTTCCATATTTCCCCCGGAGCCACAGTCTTGCACTATGCCCAGTCTGTTTTTGAGGGTTGCAAGGCTTTTATGCATGATGATGGGGAGATATATACCTTTAGATTTGATAAAAATGCTGATCGTATGAATAAATCGGCAAAAGTTTTGTGCATGCCGGAAATACCTGAAGATATGCAGACAGAGGCTGTTCACTCACTAATAGATACTGACAGACTGTGGTTTCCTCGGCAAGAGGGGGCGTCGTTATATATAAGACCTTTTCTCTTTGGTGTACAGGATTCACTAGGGGTTTTTCCCAGTAATAAATATATATTTTCCGTTATCCTTTCCCCAAGCGGACCTTATTACCCCAAAGGTTTTGAATCTCCTATAAAACTGCTTATTACCAAAAAATTTCACAGAGCTGTCCCAGGAGGGACAGGGCATATAAAAGCTTCAGGCAATTATGCCGCTTCTTTGCAGGCAGGGGAATATGCATATAAGAATGGTGCCAGCCAGGTTTTATATCTTGATCATACAAATACATATATAGATGAAGCAGGCTCAATGAATCATTTTCATGTAACAAAAAACAGGACTGTTGTTATTCCTGAGTTTACAGATACCGTTTTGCGTTCTATCACTTCAGAGTCAGTTATGGAGCTTAGCCACCGGCTGGGGATTAACGTTATCCAGGAACGAGTAAAATTGGATTCTTTTATTGACGGACTTAGAGAAGGTGAGATAGTGGAAGCAGGGGGGTTCGGTACAGCTGCTGTTGTTTCCGCTGTTGGACAATATCTGCTGGAAGATGGTGAGACGCTGACAGTTGGTAAGGGAGAAGTTGGGGAGGTTACCAAATATATTTATGAAACATATACGGGGATTCAGACAGGCAAATACGAAGCACCTGATGGTTGGTTGAAAAAGGTTGAAAGGCGTATTTAGCAATGATTAAGTATATATTTATAAACCTGGCCTAATGATATGCCGCCGTCATTTGCCGGGACTTCCTTGTGTGTAAAAACCTCGAAGTTCATACTGTTTAGCATGTTTTTTGTTTTTTCCAGGAGATACATATTTTGGAAAACACCTCCTGAGAGAATCACTCTTTTGCACTCAGAGGCTTGACTTATTAATCTGCATGTATCGCAGATCATTTTTGCAATGCTATCATGAAATTTTTTGGATATAATAGATTTGTCTATCCCCAAATATATGTCGTCACAAATTCCAATTAAAATATTGCTGAAGTCAATTTCCTTATCTGCTATATTGTATTGATAAAACACATTTTTCCCATCAGAATCTTTTATCAGATTCTCTGAAAGTATTGCGGTGAACCCTTCATATTCATTGGTAGAGTGGCCTGTTAAAAGACTTCCCACTGCTTCAAAGAATCTACCGGCACTTGATGTATGAATACAGTTAATGCCTTTGTCAATTATCTGTTTTATCATATCTGTATCTTTTTTGCTAATAACAGTGTGTAAAAGTTCTTGGTGGGATTCTAGTATCCCCATTTGGTAAAAATATCCCGCCAGCATGCGGGAGGGGTGTTTGGCGGCTGAGTCCATCCCCGGCTGAATATAGTTTTTAAAATGGTATTCTCTTGTAATTTTTTCTTGGAGTAAAAAGAATTCACCCCCCCAGATATTATTGTCTTCCCCCAGCCCTGTTCCGTCCATGATAACACCTATCACATTATCTGTGAGCCCGTTTTCAGCCATACATGAATACATGTGAGCCATGTGGTGCTGAACAGGATAAATGCTTTTCTTTTCATTGATGGCAAATTTTGAAGAAAAGTAATCGGGGTGATAATCGGTTATCAGTATTTGTGGATCTAGATGAAAAAGTTTTTTCATCTTTTCGTAGACTTCGCAGTAGAAATCACTGGATTTGCTGTTATCCAGATCTCCTATGTGTTGGCTGACAAAAGCGTATTTTTCTGCAGCAAAGGTTATAGTACTTTTCAGGTGTGCCCCCATGCCAGCTATTTGCAGATTTGCTGGTTTTGGTAAAATCACCGGTTTTGGAGCAAGCCCCCTTGCTCTTCTTAACGTGTATATTTTATTATCTATTAGAGTAACTACAGAATCATCCACACGTGTATGGATCTTTCTGTTGTGATGTAAAAAGTTCTCAGTAAATTCAGAGAGATTTGTTAATGCCTCTGTCTCGTTTATACATATAGGCTCCTCCCTTTTATTCCCACTGGTGGCAACCAAAAAATCTGTCTTTAAGAATTTGAACAGTATGTAATGCAAGGGGGTATAAGCTTTCATGATACCAATCTTACTGCCGGTTGGATTTATGTATCCGGATATAGGCAGTAATCCCCAGTCATTGATAACTATAGGCGCAATGGGTGAATCCATAATGTTTAAAGCTTCGTTATTGTGTTTTTTCAGATACTTTCTTAGTTTTGTTGCCGATAGAACCATTACCGCCACCGGTTTGTAAGCTCTTTTTTTTAAAGCTCTTAATTTTTGCACAGCTGAGTCATTGGTTGCATCACAGATTAAGTGGTATCCACCTAATCCTTTTAATGCCACAAGGCCTCCATGGTTTACAATTGCTGCTGTTTTTTTTATTGCATCAAGATTCTTATCATAGTCACTAAAAACTACAGGCCCGCAATCAGGGCAGCATGTTGGCTGTGCATGATATCGTCTATCAAATACATTTTTGAATTCTTGCAGGCATTTTTCGCACATGATAAACTCAGACATGGTTGTATTTTCCCTGTCATAGGGGATATTCGTAATAATGGAATATCTGGGGCCACAGTTAGTACAGTTTGTAAATGGATACATGTATCTACGGTTATTTTTGTCGTTTATTTCGCCAAGGCAATCGTCACAGACGGATAGATCCGGCGGAATTGCAGTGATACCTTCTGTATAATCGGATTTAATTATGTTGAAATCGCTGTAATACTGGTAATGTTCTTGCACTGAATAAATACTTTGTATTAAGGATCCTGCTGGTGAAAGTTCATGAATGTCTGCACAGAATTTTTCTATTTCCTCAGGTGTTGATTCTGAAATCAGGATTTCAACACCTTTTTTCGTATTATTCACATAACCTTTAAACTTGTAAAGACTGGCCAGTTTGTAAATAAAAGGTCTAAATCCCACCCCCTGAACAATTCCTTTTACATAAACTCTAAACGTATATTTTAACAATATCTTACCACCTGCTAAAATTTATTTGCAATTTATTACCCATTCAATATAATATTATTGGGTTATGAATAACAATTTAAATATTTTTGAAAAGAAATACAAATGTTTATTGAAAGAACTGTTTCCATCATTTTATTCTGCACTCCAAAAAATCCCGTATAAATATTTCAGACTGAATACCATTAGAGGGGTTGACTATCTAAAAGAGCTGGATGTCCAAGGTATAAGCTACTGTAAGGATGAACGTTTTGGTAATGTTTACAGACTCTTAAGAGGTGATACCGTAAGCAATACGATAAGTTTTTTCACAGGGGGGTTGTATATCCAGAATCCTTCTTCATTGTATCCTGTGAAAATTTTGCATGATTTTTTGAGAGGGCAAAAAAATCCTGTTATACTTGATTTATGTGCTGCGCCTGGAGGTAAGACTACTGCTCTTAGTGAAATGCTTCATAGAAGAGGTGTCATCATTGCAAACGAAGCATCCAAATCCCGACTCAAATCGTTACATTTTAATTTGGAGAAATATGGTGCGTGGAATGTTAAAACCACTTCTTTTGATGGGCGTATTGTGGGTAAATATTATCCGGAACGATTTGACGGAATCCTGCTGGATGCTCCTTGCAGTAATGAAAATAAATTTTTCAGAAATGATGAAGTGAGAAGAAACTGGGGTTATGATTTAATCAAACGTATGCAAAAACTTCAGCAGGAGCTTATTGTCGCTGCATTTGATGCTTTGGCTCCGGGTGGTATTCTTGTGTATTCCACATGTACCTTTTCTGTGGAAGAGAATGAGCATGTTGTTGAAAGACTCCTGGTAGAAAGGAAGAGTGCGACGTTATTAAAAATTAATCATGACCAGTCTCATGGGTTGAGTGGGGATACCGGGATAGATTCTTCTGTTATGAGGGTTTTTCCATATGCAGATAATAAAGAAGATAAAAGCTTTTACGATGGCTTTTTTGTGGCAGCAGTGAAAAAAGAAGGTAAGCTTAATGATGAGAAGCAGAATATAAAAGGGGATGAAAACATAAAAAGAGAGATTCAGAATTACTTTGATTACGATTTTCAAAATGCTTTTTTTTCCCAAAAAAAAGGTATAATTTTTATGGAAGCACCTTACAGTTTTAATGCAAAATTTCACAAAACAGGCATTAAGGCCGGTAAATTTGCCGGTGATAAAATAGAGATTTCTTCACAATTG
>JASMTO010000001.1:0-8874 GCA_041694215.1 bacterium | reverse complement strand
GCAGCTGTTCTTTAGTATATTAGCTGTACTGACTATGACCTATGGTAACCTTGTTGCTATAGCGCAGAACAATGTCAAAAGAATGCTTGCTTATTCAGCTATTTCTCATGCTGGATATATGCTTATAGGTGTTGTGGCTGCAAATGATTTGGGATATCAGGCGATAGCACTTTATATGATTATATACGGCTTTATGAATATTGGAGCTTTTACAATTCTATCCCAGATGAAAAATAAAGGCGTTATTGAGGATGAAAGACTGGAAAGCTTTGCAGGACTGTCCAAGAGTAATCCTCTGACGGCTTTGGCTATGCTAATCTTTATGTTTTCACTTGCAGGTATTCCTCCTTTAGCTGGGTTTATAGGCAAATTTTATATCTTTGCTGCTGCGATAAAAAGCAATTTTGTCTGGTTAGCTGTTATTGGCGTATTAAATAGCGCTGTGGCATGCTATTACTACATGCGTGTTACTATATATATGTATTTCAAAGAACCCGAATATGAGGTGGAAGTGAACTTGCAACCGGCTGGTGCTATTGTGGCGTTTATCGCTTCTGTTTTTGTTATTCTTATAGGTGTATTTCCTACATTTTTTGTAAATTTGGTTAAAAACATGATAATATAAATAAAACAGGGTGATTTAATATGAGTGAAATTACAATAAAAGAGGCTCTCGAAGATGCGAAAGAAAAGGAAATATTGGCTTACGAGTTTTATAAAAAACTGGAGAATATTGTTCAGGATCTTGGAGCCAAATCAATAATTAGAGAGTTGGCTGAAGAGGAATTAAAACATCGAGATTTAATAGATCAGGTGATTAAATCTGGTGATATTGATGCTATAGGTCTTGAAAGTAAATACTATTATACTGACTTAGGTATTTCAAAAATAGTTTTGCCTCAGGTGATCACTGAGGATATGAGCGTTCAGGATGTATTAAGAATAGCAATGAAACATGAAGATAATTCTCGTATATTTTATGAAAAGTTGGCAGATAAGTTTAAAGGTGAAAAGGTTGAAAAGCTTTTTAGGAACTTGGCAATAGAGGAATCAGGCCACAGGAACAATATACAAAAAATCTATGACGATATTATATTTAGTGAAAACTGAAAAAGCCGGCTTAAGCCGGCTTTTTATTAGAAATGGTGGGGATGTTTTTTAACTTTGTCAGCAGCTTTCTTCATAACATCTAATATTTCTTTATCAGTGACTTTGTTTTCTGCTTCGCTGTAGTCGTCTTCACTTATTTGGTAATGGGGAGCTATATTGTTTAGCGTTATAGCCACAGTGTCCAAAATACACTCTCTGCAGGTGCAATATTCGGAATGCTCCCGAAAAAAACGTTGGACAAGGTCCCACACCCTGATTTCATTAACATTTCTTAACATATCAATGTCATACAGATTGATTTTAGACATAAAACCCCCTATAACTACACTATAATATATTAACACTAGGGGGACAAAATGCAAGAAAAAATAGCTGTAATAGGTGGAGGCAGCTGGGGGACTGCCTTGGGAAAATTAGTCGCAGAAAATGGATATCAGGTGTGTTTGTATGCAAAGGAAAATGAAGTAGTTGAAAGTATAAACAATCAAAATGAAAATGCGGTCTTTATGCCTGGAATTAAACTCCACAAAAATATGAGGAGTAAAAATCTAGAGGAAATCTCTGAGGAGCACATAAATACTGCGATATGGGCAGTCCCTACCCAGTTCAGCCGTGCAGTGGCCGGTGTCGCCAGAGGATCGTTAAAAAATGCGTCAATATTGATAGCTACCAAAGGCATCGAGATCGAGACATGTGAATTAATATTTGATATTTTGAAAAATGAGCTTGAGAGCAGGTTATCCATACTCTCAGGTCCTTCTTTTGCAAAAGAGGTGGCTAACAAAAAACCAACAGCAGTGAGTATAGCATCCAAAATAGAATCTGAAAGAAAAAAATGGCAAAAGATCGTAGCAACAGACTATTTTAGAGCATATACGACAAATGATGTGGTTGGTGTGGAAGTAGGTGGAGCAATTAAAAATATAGTGGCTATTGCAACTGGTATATCAGATGGTTTAGGATTTGGCTTAAACGCAAGAGCAGGGTTAATTACTAGAGGGTTAGCAGAGATTACAAGACTGGGGGTAGCTTTAGGTGCAAATAAGGAAACATTTATGGGTTTAAGTGGCATGGGAGATCTGGTCTTAACGTCTACGGGTGAATTAAGTAGAAACAGGAATGTGGGTATTAAATTGGCGAAAGGCTTGAGCCTTAATGAAATTCTTGATAGCATGAAAATGGTTGCAGAAGGTGTATTTACCGCAAAAGCTGCATATAATTTAGCACATAAAATGAATGTTGAGATGCCTATTACTACTGAAGTGTATAAAATCCTTTATGAAAATAAGTCAGCTAATGATTCAGTAATGGATTTAATGCGCAGAGACTTAAAGGATGAAAGGATATAATTTCGGTTCACTACGAGAAAAAGGAGGTGCATATGATTTCTGTAATTTTATGTGGTGGGAGTGGCACGAGACTTTGGCCAGTAAGCCGCAAATACCTTCCAAAACAATTTGTTAAAATATTCGATGGTGAATCACTTTTTCAGAAAACAGTTAAAAGAAATATGATTTTTTCTGATGTTATATATATAATTTCAAATGAAACGCAGTACTTTTTAGCTCTTAACCAGCTGGATGAACTTGGTTTACCTAAACAATTAAAATTTAAATTTTTCCTTGAGACTGTAGGCAGGAATACTGCCCCGGCAATAGGTTTTGCTAGTATGGATGTAAACGAAGATGATACCCTTCTGGTATGCCCCTCTGATCATTTGATTGAGAATACAGAAACTTACGAGCGATGTGTAATTAGAGCGAAGGAACTTGCTAAAAATGATTGCTTGGTTACATTTGGTATATCACCATCATACCCAGAAACAGGTTATGGATATATCCATGCAAAGGGTGAAAATGTGATAGCTTTTAAGGAGAAACCGGATGCACAAACTGCCGCAAGTTATTTAAGCAGTGGAGAATATCTCTGGAACAGCGGTATGTTTTGTTTTAAGGCCAGGGCATATCTACGTAATCTAAAAAAATACTCAGAAGATATATATCAAGGTGTTGAAAAGGCGTATAACAATAAGCAACAAGTGTCTGAGAATGAAATTAAAATACCTTCTGATTATATGATGGCAATTCCTGATAATAGTATAGATTATGCTGTAATGGAAAAAGCTGAAAATGTGAAAGTTGTCTACGGTGAATTTAATTGGAATGATGTAGGCAGTTTTAAGTCTTTGCATGACATTTCGCCAAAAGATTTAGCTAATAATGCAGTGCTTTCAATGTATAAAAACAAAAGTAATAAGACAATTATGATTAATTCACATGACAACTTAATAGTTACAGGGAGAAGACATGTATCTGTCGTGGGTGAAAAAAATCTGGTTATTGTTGACACAGATGATGCCTTGCTTGTTGCAAATAAAGATGACAGCCAGAGGGTAAAAGAAGTAGTCAACAAACTACAAGAGCAGAACCCAGAGCTTACTGCATTTCACAAAACTGTTTTACGACCTTGGGGAGAATACACCGTTCTTGAGAGTTCAGTACACGTTAAAGTTAAAAAAATACAGATTAAGCCTGGTAAGCGCATGCCAATGGAAAAACACTTTCATAGAAAAGAACACTGGATTGTTGTTAGCGGCACTGGGAAGGCTATTTTGGATGATGAGGAATTTTTGTTAAGACAAAATGAGTCAACATCTATAGAAATAGGAGTTTCTCATAGCCTTGAAAATCCTGGTAATATCAACTTAGTGATTATCGAAACTCAAGTGGGGGAACATACAGATGAAGACGATATTATACAGATGGGTGGGGATCACAACAGACTGGTATAATTATTTTTTCCAAAAGTAGGGGGTAAAAATAATTATAAAGGAATAAAGCTCAAGTCTGCCGGCTATCATGCCCAGGCTTACTATCCATTTAACATAATCACTGAAGTGGGCGTAACTTTCGGTAGGGCCTGCTGCACCAAATGCAGGACCTATGTTACCCACAGTTGCCAAGGAAGCTGTTAGTGAAGTTAGTATATCGTGTCCATCAGAGGCAATAACTATTGTAATAATAATATTGGTTGCTATATAAAGAAAAAAGAACCCTGAAACCGCGTACACAATATCCTTTTTCACTGTTTCTTTATTTAGCTTTATGGAAAAAACCCCTCTGGGGTGCAGTAAAAATTTCATTTCATTTAATGATTGTTTTAATAAAAGTAAAATGCGTACAATTTTTATCCCACCGGCAGTTGAGCCGGAACAACCACCAACAAACATAAGTGAAAACAAGATGACTTGTGAAAAAAGAGGCCATGATTCAAAATTGTCAGTGATAAATCCTGTGGTGGTGATAATGGTTAAGACTTGAAAAACAGCGAGTCTGAAGGATTCTTCCAAACCGGTTCCATAGCTTGAAAACAGATTATAGGTTATAAATGAGGTTGCTATGAAAACTATAACAATATAAGCTTTAACTTCGGAATTGGTGGTAATCTTTTTAAAATTGCCTGTGATAAGGCTAAAGTGAAGTACAAAATTTAAGCTGGAAAGAAACATGAAGATTGTTATTACATAGTGTATATATGCTGATTCAAAATAAGCTATACTGTCCTGTCTGGGTGAGAATCCACCTGTGGATAGCGTGGAAAATGTGTGAGTAAGGGAATTAAGCACATCCATTCCACCTGTATACAATAAAAAAAATAAAACCAATGTCATTGTTAAATAAATAAGCCACAGATATTTTGCAGTGGTTGCAATGCGATAAGAGATCTTATCAACTGAAGGCCCGGGTGCTTCTGCTTTCAACAGCTGTAATCCACCAATACCTAGCAAAGGTAATATGGCCACAGTTAACACAACAATACCCATCCCTCCAAGCCACTGTGTCATAGAACGCCAAAGTAGAAGGGATCTAGGAAGTGATTCTATATCATTTAAAATTGTTGCTCCGGTGGTAGTAAAACCGGATGCTGTTTCGAAGAAGCTATTGGTAAGTTCAGGTATCACTCCGCTGAGGTAAAAAGGTAGGGCACCGAAAAACGATGCAGATAACCATCCCAGGCTTACGAGCAGGAAACTGCCTTTTGTTGTTAGTGTAGGTTTAGCTGATTTGGCCACCACAAGATATATGGGAATTGCAGTTAGAAGAATAATAACAATAACTTTGGCAAATGCCTTAAAAACATGGAATTCATTGTAAACAAGTGAAAAGATACTGCAAATAAACATAAAAAAGGCAAGAATTATCCATATAAAAGAAAGTATTTTAAATACCAGTCTTATCCTCATGGCTACCTTGATGTAAACTCTTCAACTTTGTCAATTGAGTCTTTTTTGGTGAATAAAATAATATTGTCACCTTCCATGAGCACAAAATTACCGTCAGGAATAATGTTTTTATTATTTCTCGTAACAGCTACAATAAGAGCATGTTTTGGTAAATCCAAATCTTTAATTGCCACATTGGAATGGCGACTATCTTTAGAAATAGTAAACTCAATAATTTCAGCTTTGCCATCAAAAAGGCTGTGCACCCCCCTGATATTTCCTTTTCTGATGTACTTCATAATTGCATTTGCTGAACTGATTTTAGGGCTTATTGTGGCATCAATACCCAATTTGGCAGCCATATTTAAATAATTAGTTTTACTGATGAGAGAGATTGTTTTTTTTACACCCACTTCTTTAGAATAAATAGATGTGATTATGTTCAGTTCCTCATTTTCAGTAACAGAGAGCATTAAATCATAGGATCCTAAATCTTCTTCGTCAAATATACTTTCATCAGAAATGTCAGAATTAATAACAGTGATTCCCGGTATAGTCTCCGCAATTTCTTTGCACTTTGAATAGTTTTTTTCAATAAGTTTGACATTCTTACCGGCAGAATAAAGGTATTCAGCAACAAATTTGCCTATTCTACCTCCGCCAACTATTACAATATCTTTCAGTTTTTTGAAAATTACTCCGGATTTTGCCAGAAACCTGTTTACAGCGACTTTCTCACCTATAACAAAAATGTGATCGTTTTCATAAACTTTTGTATTACCTTTAGGGATTATAATATTATTATTTCGTAATATTCCTGTGATTATGTAATTTTCATTGATACGCTGTCTTATGTCCATTACTTTTGTTCCGTTTAAAATGGAATCTTTATGAATAAATAAGTCTCTTAGCTGCAGATTACCGCTCTCAAACGTTGTTGTGCCCGCGGTAACACCTTGTTGTATTGTGTTTACAATTGCTTTTGCGGCTTCTAACTCAGGATTGACAACAAAATCGACTCCGACATAGTTGTTTTGCAACAAATTTGTCCTTGAATAATCTAACCTTCGTACTCTCGCAATTCTAGTTCTTAGCTTAAATTCACTAGACAGAAGAAAACATGTAATGAGGTTAACTTCATCTGAATCTGTTACTGCAATAAATACATCCTCAGGGGTTAGCTCCAGGGATTTCATTAGTTCAATGTCTGTACCATCACCTTTGATTGCAATACAATCCAAGTGTGCTTGAGCATATTTTATCTTATTAATATTTTTATCAATAAGCATTACATCCTTATTTTCTTTAACCAATTCTTCTGCAAGGTGGTAACCCACTTCACCAGCGCCCACGACAATCACTTTCATAATCATACCTGAGAATTTTATTTCAAAAGATACCCGAGTCTAATATTTAAACCATTATTTTGCAATTTTTTTCTTTTGCTTAGTCTTTTACTGTCGCTACCACCCATACAAACGCCTACTACTTACTTAAAAAATAGACTCAATAAATCTCATATACAGCCAGTCGCCCGTCAAGATTTGCATTTTTCAAGGGGATTTTCCTGGTGGTTCTTAGACCCACGTTTTTGATTAGTTCCCTTTTACCAAAAAAAATGTATGCTGTGGAACCTTTACAGTTTTGTTTTAAAAAGTCACCCAGTTCTTTTACAAAATTCTCTATTTTTAAATGTTTTCCGATTCGCTTACCATAAGGTGGGTTAGTAACGATTAGTTTATTTGTAAGACTAAGGTTTTTAAAATCCGACTGTTTAATCTTGATTCTTTCACCGTAAGGTAAAATGTTCATATTCTCCTGGGCGTACTTAACAGCGATATTGTCAATATCATAACCTTTTATAAGATCGTTAGGCAAAGGGATAATCTCTTTTTCTGCTTTATTCTTTACAGATTCCCAAAGTGATTTATCAAAATCGGGTAAATGCATAAAACTAAAGTGCTTGCGGAAATATGCAGCCGGAATTTTGCAATATTTTATTAAAGCTTCCCCAAGTAACGTGCCGGATCCGCACATGGGGTCAATAAGTTGGTTATCACCATTCCATTTAGTGATGTCAATTATAGCTGCAGCTACATTCTCCATTATCGGTGCTTCAACTGCATTTTTCCTGTAACCCCTCCGATGTAAAGAACCCCCAGATGTTTCCAGACTGAATACAGCTTTGTTATTGTTTATTAGTAGGTGAAACCAAACATCAGGAGTCTTTGTATCAATATTGGGTCTATCACCGAATTTATTTCTAAATTGATCTACGATAGCATCCTTTACACATAGTGCAGCATACTGTGAATGATTAATAATACTGCCTGAAACGTTTGCAAAGACTGCAAACGTTTCGTTTAACTTCATAAAATCAGTGAAGTCAATTTTGCTTACTGTATTATAAAGATATCTAGTACTATGACAGTCAAAAGTTATCAATGGCGCGACAATTCTGGTGGCAATACGTGAATAATAGTTTATTCTGTACAAAATTTCCGGAGAAGCCGTAAAATAAACACCTTTAAATGATTTTTCAATCACTGAGGCCCCCAGTTGTTCGGCCTCTGCAGCAAAAAAATCCTCTAGGCCTTCGGCTGTTTGAGCAAAAAACCTATTGAATCGTTGGTATTGATACATATTGATTTCTCCTTTGAAAGCAGATGATACTATATTTTGGGTACAGGTATGTCAAGCTTTTCAGTCTCCTTTAAATAATTGTTCACTTTAGTGTTGCAGTTCTTCATCTACATTTCTTCTTTTCCATTGACTTTAAATACTAATATTTGTATAAATTTTCGTGATCTGTTTTTCAAGCCGAAGTGGCGGAATTGGTAGACGCGCATGATTCAGGTTCATGTGGGTTAACGCCTGTGGGGGTTCGAGTCCCCCCTTCGGCACCATTGTTTCTTTTTATTACCAGTAGCTTAATTTTGACCTAACCTCATTGTGCTATTTTTCTGCTATTTTTTTTCTTTGATCAAAGCTAATCAGTGAATGTATTTTCGGTTTAGACTGGTTATTTTTTATAAATCTGCCATAAACTCTGAATAACATTTCGAAGCCGGCATGTCCCATTTGGCTGCAGATAAAATTGATATTATCCCCAGCAAGTAAAATGAGAACAGCATATGTGTGCTTAGCCTGATACATTATATTTGTTGCATACTAAAAATGGACAAAGTTGCAGGACGAATTCCCGAAAGTTGCAAACAGGAATTCCCAAAAATTGCAAGAAATAATTGAATAAATCGATAAAATAAATTTTTACTGGAGCCGGTTTTGTTTTCGGAATTAAATGGTTCTCAGTTTCAGAAATGGCAGCTCCGTTTATATCGGACGCCTGGTCCTTTCGAACCGGAATATACAACACAATCTATCAAAAATACAGGTGCAGAAAATGTGTTTAATTTGCAAATATTATAGTTTAGCAAACAGATTGCATAAAAAATGCCGACAGTGGAGGAATATCTACTTGACAAAAAACTTGTTATGGGTGTCCCCTTTTTGACTAATTTTAGCATATTACTTTATTTTAG